>NZ_JAAARL010000003.1:0-432313 GCF_009908205.1 Pseudomonas sp. Fl5BN2
ACAACTACATCGAAGACAGCAAGCTGAGTAACAGCAGCAACCGCCTCAGCGAAGCGCAGTTCGGCATCAACCACGGCCGGCGCATTGGCGGTGCCTTCGTCAACTTCGACCTGGGGCTGCAGGACGGCATCGGCGCCTTCGATGCCCAGCGCCAGAACGAGCGCGACAAATACGGCAATCGCCAGGCCAACGCGCGCTACCGCAAGTACACCGCCACTGCCAGCTACATGCAGCCGTTCAAGCTGTGGGACGAGTCCCTGGTGTTCAGCAGCCTGGTCACCGCCCAGCGCAGCGAGGATGTGCTGTTCAGCTCGCAACGCATGAGCCTGGGCAGCCAGTCCTCGATCCGAGGCTACAAGGACCAGAGCCTGAATGGCGACAGCGGCTACTACTGGCGCAACGACCTGCGCTGGAGCCGCCCGGTGACCTGGAACTGGCTGCGGCCGGTGTTCGCCGAATATGGCACCGGCCTTGGCTACGACGTCGGGGCGATCCGTCACGACCGCTACAACGTCGAGCAGCACGGCCGGGTCTCCAGCGACTCCATCGAATTGTTTGCCCGCGGCAAGAATCTCGCCGCCAGCGTGACCTTTGCCCATTCCCTCGAGCGGCCGGATGCCCTGAGTGAACGCGAAGCACCGATCTACTTCCGTTTGGATCTCCTTCTCTGATTTCGTAGTTTTTATTGAGGCTTTCGACATGGACGTTCGACAACTCGCCTTCCTGGCCCACCAGCCCTCCGCCACTCTGCAAGCGCGAGACTCGTTCTGGGGCCTGTCAAAACGCGGCTTGGCGTTCATCCTGGCCAACGTGATGTTCTGGCAGCCGGTGGTGGCCATGGCCGACGGCATCGTGGTCAACGGTGGCGGCACCACCCTCGGCCAGGCCGGCAATGGCGTGCCCATCGTCAACATCGCCACGCCCAATGGCAGTGGCCTGTCGCACAACCAGTTCAGCGACTACAACGTTGGCCAGCAGGGCGTAATCCTCAACAACGCCACCAACCGTACCCAGCAAACCCAGCTCGGCGGGATCATCCTCGGCAACCCCAACCTGGGCGGTCGGGCGGCCAACATAATCCTCAACGAGGTCAACGGCGGCAGCCCCAGCCAGCTCAAGGGCTACACCGAGGTGGCCGGGCAGTCGGCCCATGTGATCGTTGCCAACCCCTATGGCGTGACCTGCAACGGCTGCGGCTTTATCAACACCCCGAAGGCCACCCTGACTACCGGCAAGCCGGTGATCGAGAATGGCCAGCTCCAGCGTTATCAGGTGGACCAGGGCAGCGTCGCCATCGAAGGTGCGGGGCTGAACGCGAACAATATCGACCAGTTCGAAATCATCACCCGCAGCGCCAGGATCAATGCCGAGATCCAGGCCAAGCACCTGGCGGTGATCGCAGGGGCCAACGATGTCGACGCCCAGACCCTCAAGGCCACGGCGCGGACAGCAAACCCGGCGGATGCGCCGCAGCTGGCCATCGATTCCTCGGCCCTGGGCGGCATGTACGCTGGGGCTATCAAGTTGGTGGGCACCGAAGCTGGGGTCGGGGTGAAACTCGACGGCAAGATGATTGCCAGCGGTGGTGATATCCAACTCGATGCCAATGGCCAGTTGCGCATGGCCGAGGCGAGCGCCGAGAAAGGCGCGGTGGCGATCAAGGCCCAAAGCCTCGACGCCCAGGGCGCGGTATTCGCCGGGACCGATCTCAAGGTGCAGACCCAGGGCGACCTGAACAACCACAGCACCCTGGCAGCGGCCAACAGCGTCAACCTCAGCAGCGGCGGGCAACTGAACAACCACGGGATCATCGAGGCCGGGGTCAACTTCGACAACAGCCGCAACCCCAATGGCGATGTCACGCTGAGCGCGAAGAGCCTCAACAACAGCGGCAAGAGCGTGGTGGCCAGCCGTGATCTGACGGTTACGGCCAAGCAGACCCTGAACAACCAGGGCGGCACCCTGAGCGGGCAACGCCAGGTGACGGTCAGCGCCGGGACCCTGGATAACCAGAACAAGGGCCGGGTGCTGAGCAGCGGTAGCACCGATCTCACGGCCAGCCAACTGATCAATGCTCAGGGTGGGCTGATCAACAGCAGCGCCAATCTCACAGCCCAGGTGGGCCAGTTGAACAACCAGGGTGGCGAGCTTTCCAGTCTCGGCAACCTGACCCTGCAAGTGGCCACCCTGGACAACGTGGCCGGTCTGGCATCCGCTGGCAAGCACCTGAGCCTGACTGCCACCGGCGCGATCAATAACCGTGGTGGCCAGCTCATCAGTTTGCAAACCCTGGACCTCAAGGCTGGGCAGGTAGACAACAGCAACGCTGGCCGCATCGCCAGCAACCAGGCACTGACGGCCAGCGTCACCGGCCTGGACCAGCGCAACGGCGGGCGCCTGACCAGTGTTACCGAGTTGGCTTTGGACCTGAACCAGGGCCATCTGAACAACCAGGGCGGCTTGATCAACGGGCCTCAACTGACGCTGAAAAACCTCGATAGCGTGGACAACCAGCGGGGCGAAATCTCCAGCGTCCAGGCTTTCACCTTGATGGCTCGAAGCCTGGAAAACAGCCACGGCAAACTGCTCGGCAACCAGGCCCTGACTCTGCGCCTGGATCAGGCGCTGAGCAATATCGGCGGCCTGATTTCCGCCAGAGGCCTGGATCTCGGCGCGGCAACCCTGGATAACCGCGACGGCATCGTTACTAGCCGCGGTGACTTGGCCTTGAGCCTGAGCGGCTTGGCGAACAACCATGGCGGCGAACTTTCCAGCTTCGGCGCCACCACGCTCAAGGGCGCGAGCCTGGACAACCGCGACGGTCAGGTCAGTGGTGACCAGGCGTTGCACATCGAGCTGAGCGCAGCACTGAACAACCAGAATGGTGTGCTGGGCTCCGGCAAGAACCTGCACCTCAAGGCCGCCAGTCTGGACAACAGTCACCAAGGCAGCCTGGTCAGCGATGACCGACTGACAGCCCGCATCGACGGGCTGCTGGATAACCAGCAGCAGGGCGAAATCAGCGCCAAGGGGGTGATCGATCTGCAAGCCGGTAGCGTGGACAACCGCAACGGCAGCCTGACCGGCAAGGACCTGTTGACCCTGCGCGCCGACTCCCTGGACAACCGCGCCGGCAAAGTGCGCGCAGACCAGGCGCTGCAACTCGAGGTCGGTCGGCTCGACAACCGTCAACAGGGCCTGCTCAGCGGCCTGGCGGCGCTCAACTTCAATGGCTCGCACCTGGATAATCGTGGCGGCTTGCTGAGCGCCGCAGGCCCCGTGCGCCTGGACGCCGCCAGCCTGGATAACAGTGGCGGGCGCATCTCCAGCAAGAGCGGCTTGATTGCCCAGGTGAGCCAACTGACTAACCAGCGCGGCGAGCTGGTGGCTCAAGGTGACCTGAACCTGGGCGGTGCCCAGTTGGATAACCGTGATGGCGGCCTGGTAGGCAGCACAAAAACGCTGACACTCGAGGTGGCCGACGTCGACAACCGCGGTGGGGAAATCTCCAGCGCCGAAGGACTGACCCTTCAGGGCACACGCCTGGACAACAGCGACAACGGCAAGATGCTTGCCGGTACCGACCTGGGCCTGAAGGTGGCGCAGGTCATCAACCAGAATCAAGGCCTGCTGTTTGGCAAAGGCAGGGTTGCGCTCACTGGCCAAAGCCTGGACAACCGTCAGGGCCGCCTGGTGGCCCAACAGGGGCTGGATATTCGCCTGGACAATGCCCTGAGCAACCAGCAGGGGCTGATCAGCAGCGAAGGCCTGTTGGCGGCCCAAGTCGGCAGCCTGGACAACCGCGGCGGTAAACTCTCCAGCGCCGCTGCCTTGACCCTGACCAGCGCTGGCGCGTTGCTCAACCGCAATGCTTCTATCACCACCGACGGTGAACTCAGTATCACCAGCCACAGCCTGGACAACAGCCAGGGTGGCTTGCTCAGCAGCAAGGGGGCGGCCCGGGTCAGCACCGGGGCTTTCGACAACACCCAGAGTGCGCGGCTGATCAGCGGCGATAGCCTCGATCTCAAAGCGGCCCAGGTCAACAATGGCCAGGGCAGCCGGATCGCCAGTGAAAAGGCCCTGACCGCCAGCGTCGACGGCCTCGACCAACAAGGTGGCGAGCTGTTCAGCAAGAGCGCCCTGACCCTGGATCTGAACCAGGGGCAGCTGACGAACCATAACGGCCTGATCAATGCGCCGCTGCTGGTGCTGAACAACCTGGCCGAGGTCAACAACCAGAGCGGTGAAATCTCCAGTGCCCAGGCTTTCACCCTGGCCGCTCGCAACCTGGACAACCGCAGCGGCAAGCTGATCAGTCAGCAGGGCCTGACTCTGCGTATCGATCAGGCGCTGAACAACCTCAAGGGTCTGGTTTCGGCCAGGACTCTGGATCTGCACAGCAATCGCCTGGACAACAGTGAGGGGCTGATCAGCAGCCTGGGTGCCCAGACCCTGCGTGTCGACGGCCAGTTGGCCAACCAGCAAGGCACAGTGACAGCTGATGAACAACTGAGCCTGACGGTGGGCGCCTTGGACAACAGCCAAGGGCAGATTTCCGGCAAGACCGATGTCCAGGCCAAGGTGGCTGTCTTGGACAACCAGGGCGGACAGCTCATTGCTGCCCAGCGCCTGGAGCTGGTCGCCGACAGCCTTGATAACCGCCAGGGCGGCCTGGTCGGCGCCAGCCAGGGGCTGCAGCTCAACGTTGCGGCGATCGATAACCGCGGCGGCGAACTGTCGAGCAAGAGCAATGTGAGCTTGGACGGCATGAGCCTGGATAACAGCGTCGGCGGCAAGGTATTGGCCGAAGGCCGCCTGGACGTTGGCGTGGCCCAGGTGATCAACCGTAGCAAAGGCCTGCTCTCGGGCAAGGCCGGCCTGACCCTCGTTGGCAACAGCCTGGACAACAACGGCGGAACGCTGTTGACCCAGCAAGACCTCAAGGCCCAGTTGCAGGGTAACCTGGATAACCGCCAGGGCCTGCTCAGCGCCGAAGGCAAGCTCGGGCTCAAGGGCGCAGAGCTGGACAACAGCGGCGGCAGTGTTTCCAGTGCCGGCGCCATGACCCTGGAGTACCGCGGCGCGCTGCTCAACCAGGGTGGGGAGGTCGTCACCGATGGCGCGCTGCTGCTCAACAGCGCCCGCCTGGATAACCGCAACCTGGGCAACATCAGCGCCAAGGCCGCCGCCAGTGTCCACACCGGGGCCTTGGACAACAGCCACCAAGGCCGACTGAGCAGTGGCGATAGCCTGAACCTCAGTAGCGCCCAATTGACCAACCAGGACGGCGGCCGGATCGCCAGCGATGGTGCCTTGACCGCCAGTGTCAGCGGCCTTGACCAGCAGGGCGGCCAACTGTTCAGCAACACCTCCCTGACCCTGGACCTCAACCAGGGGCAACTGAACAATCAACAGGGGCTGATCAACACCCCGCTGCTGATGCTCAAGAACCTCAAGGGCGTGAACAACCAGGGCGGTGAAATCTCCTCGGCCCAAGCCTTCGCCATGGTCGCTGAAAGCCTCGACAACAGCCGTGGCAAGGTCCTGAGCAATCAGGTCCTGACCCTGCGGATCGACCAGGCCTTGAGCAACCTCAAGGGCCTGATCGCGGCTTCGGCCCTCGACGTGCAGGCGACCAGCCTGGACAACACGGGCGGCACCCTGACCAGCCGCGCGGGCCTCGACTTGCAATTGACCGGAGCACTGAACAACAGCCAGCAAGGCCTGATCAGTGCCGTCAACACACTGAACATCGGCAGCAGCGCCGTGGATAACCAGGGCGGCTCGCTGCAGGGCGGCGCCATCGCCGTGGATCTGGGGAGCGCCACTGGCGACCTGAATAACAACGGTGGCTTGATCAGTACCGACGGCCCACTGACCATTGCTCACCTGCGTGACCTGAGTAACCGCGGCGGTGAAATCTCCAGCGGCCAGAGCCTGGACCTGGTGGCACGCGCCCTGGACAACAGCGCCGGCAAGCTGATCAGCAATCAGCAACTGCGCCTCAAGGCCCAGAGCCTGTTTAACCAGGGCGGCCTGGTCTCGGGCTGGCAAGGCCTGAGTACCAACCTGGGCAGCCTGGACAACCGCAACCTGGGTACGTTGTCCAGCCGCAGTGGTGGGGTCAATGTGCAGGTCAGCGGTGACCTGCTCAACAGCGGTGCCGGTGCTCTGGTCAGCCAGCAGGCACTGACCGTGGCCGCTGCCAACCTGGATAACAGCAGCGGCGGCATCCTCTCCAGTGCTGCTGAACAGACCCTCAGCGTCAGCGGCCTGCTGAACAACGCCCAAGGTGGCCTGATCGACAGCGGCGCGGCCTTGACCCTGCAAGCTATGACCCTGGGCAACGCCGCTGGCACGATCAGCGCGCAACAGCTCCTGGAGCTTCGCGCCGCGAGCCTGGACAACCGCGGCGGCAGCCTGGTGGGCAATGCCGCGCTGACCCTGAACCTGCTGGGCGCCCTGAACAATAGCAACGGCAAGCTGGCCAGTGGCGGCCCACTGCGCATCGAACATGCCACCGCGATTGACAACCAGGGCGGGCAGATCGCCAGCCAGGGCCTGCTGAACCTGTTGGCCGGTACCCTGGACAACCGTCAGCGCGGTACCGTCGCGGCCAACGAACAGCTCGACCTACAGCTCGACGGCGTCCTGAAAAACAGCGGCGACGGCCTGATCTACAGCCAGCGCGGCGACCTGCGAGTCCAGGCCGCCAGCCTCGTCAACGCTAACGGTACTTTGCAAAGTCAGGGCAACCTGAGCCTTACCACTGGCGATATCGACAACCAGAGCGGGCGTATCCTGGCCAAGAACGGCGACCTGAATATCGGCGCCGGCACCCTGGACAACCGTGGCGGCGTGCTCTCTAGCCTGCAAGGTGCGATGACCGCCGACCTTCGTGGCGTGCTGAAAAACGGCTATGACCTGAACAACAATCGCCAGGGCGGCGTGACCCAGGCCCAGCGCTTGAACCTCAAGGCCCTGGCCGGCATCGACAATTACGGTGGACGGATTTCCGCGCAAAGCGGCGACGCGCTGATCATCAGCGGCGACTTCGACAACCGTAACGGTGGTCTGTACGCCAAGGGCCTGGTCAAGGTCAGCGGCGGTAACTTCGATAACAGCGGTGACAACGACGGACAGATCGCTGGTCAGCGCATCGACCTCGACCTGAGCGGCGCCCTGAACAACCGCCTGGGCATTATCGAAAGCGACAGCACACTGGCGATCAAGGCTGCCAGCCTCGATAACCAGACTGGCCAACTGCGCGCCCTGGGCAGCAGCGGCAGCACCCGCTTCGAGATCGGCGGGCAGTTCGACAACCGCAACGGCACCCTGGAAAGCGCCAACAGTGACCTGAGCCTGGGGGTTGGCAACTTCCTCAACGGTGGCGGCAACCTGCTGCATGTGGGCCGTGGCACTTTCGACATTTCCACCGCCAATGTCACAGGCGCCGGTGGCAGTATCGTCACTCGTGGCGGTCTGGCCTTGAATGCCGACAGCTGGAACAACAGCAACGTGATCCAGGCCGGGCGCCTGACGATCAACGTCAATAATTTCAGCCAGACCGCCAGCGGCCAACTGCTGGCGACCGACAGCCTTACCGGCAGCGGTGGCAACTGGAGCAACGAGGGACTGATCGCCAGTGATGGCAGCCTGGGCCTGAGCCTGGGCGGTACCTACTCGGGCAATGGGCGTCTCAGCAGCCGCGGCACCTTGGCCCTCGGTGCGGCCCAGATCAACCTCAATGCCCCGTCCAGCATTGCCGGTGGCGGCGACACCCGCATCAACGTCGCCGGTCAGTTGAACAACGCCGGGCGCCTGACCTCTGGCGCCCAACTGAACCTGAGCGCTGGCGCTGTGAACAACCAGGGCACTCTCGGGGCGGCCCAGGGCCTGACCCTGACCACCGGCGCCCTGCTCAACGACCACGGGCTGGTGTTCAGTGGCGGTGACATGGGCCTGCGGGTCGATAGCCTGACCAACAGCTATGCCGATGTGTACAGCCTCGGCAACCTGACAGTCGACCGTGACGGCCAGGGCACTCTGGCCAGCCGTATCGTCAACAGCTCCGGTTCATTGCAGAGCGATGGCTCCATGAGCCTGGCGGCCAGCACCATTCAGAACGTGCGTGCGGTGCTGAAAACCGACAACCAGGGCATCTACACCGCGCGCATCGGCGAGATCGCCTGTATCAAGGGGGTCAACGCCGGAGACTGCAGCGGCAAGCGCAACCACGTCTGGGAAATCGTCCAGCGCGACAAGTTCGAGGTCACCGAAGCCAGTGCGGCGTCGAGCATCACCTCCGGTGCTCACCTGAATATCAAGGGTGGCGACCTGCTGAACCAGAGCAGCACCATCGCAGCGGCCGGCAATCTTGTAGCCTCGGTCAACAACCTGACTAACAGCGGTGTGGAGACCGGTGAAACCGAAACCACTCGGGTGTTCAGGACTCGGCGGACCAAGAATGCCGGCTCCTGGTCCAGCGCTGCCAGCGCCTTCACCAGCAAGTACTGGTTCCAGAGCGGCGGCTACACCCCCAACGACCTCGCTGGTTTGCAAGCGGCGATGAGCCGCTTTATCGGCACGACCGAAAAAGAGTATGCAAACCTCGGCTCGACGCGAAAGCTCTCCGGCGGTGACCAGAGTTACGCCGCAGTCATGCAGGCGGGCGGTGCGGTCAGCATCAACGCCCGCAATGGCATCGATAACAGCGTGGTGCGCCCGGGCTTCACTTACGTCGGCAGCGGTGCGCGCACCAATACCGATGCGGCGGGCACGGCCTTCGCCACCCGCGTCACCCTCAACCAGCAATTGCCGCCGAACCTGGCCCAGCAACAGGTCAACCCGCTGGCGCTGCCCGGCTTCAGCCTGCCCAGCGGGCAGAACGGCCTGTTCCGCCTCAGCGGCCAGGGCGCGAGCACGCCTGCGGCCAGTGGTCCACAGAGCTGGACCATGGGCGGCGCCACCTTGAGCACCGCGCAACGTCAACAAGGGCTGCCCGCGGTTCAGGCGCGAGACATCAACATCGCTGACGCCGCCCAGATCGCGGCCCGTTCGGCGGACTTGAGCACCGCCAACCGCACGGCGGCGCAAGTCGGCACCGATGCCAGCGCGATCAATGCGACCCTGCCCGGTGCCGGTGCTGTTTCGGGCCCGGCATTGCCCGGGCCTTCGGTGGTGAGTGACGGCATCAGCCAGACCGCGGCCCTCAACGCCCAGGCGCCGGCGCCGATCAGCATCGACCGGGTCACCGGCCTGCCGGACAGCAGCGTGCGCAGCAATCCGCACAAGTACCTGATCGAAACCAACCCGGTGCTCACCGACCTCAAGCAATTCATGAGCTCGGACTACCTGCTGTCCAACCTGGGCTACAACCCGGACGACAGCGCCAAGCGCCTGGGAGACGGTTTTTACGAGCAGAAACTGATCCAGCAAGCCGTGCAGGCCCGTACCGGCCAGCGCTACATCAATGGGCAGGACAGCGACGAGAAACTGTTCAAGTACCTGATGGACAACGCCATCCAGAGTCGGCAACAGCTCAACCTGGCGGTGGGCGTGAGCCTGACCTCGGAGCAGGTGGCGGCCCTGACCCACGACATCGTCTGGCTGGAAAACGCCGAAGTGAACGGCGAACAAGTGCTGGTGCCAGTGCTCTACTTGGCCCAGGCCAAGGGCCGCCTGGCGCCTAACGGCGCCTTGATCGCCGGTAACGACGTCAACCTGATTGCCGGGCAAGACCTGAACAACGTCGGCACCCTGCGCGCCACCAACAACCTCTCGGCCCAGGCCGGGCAGAACCTGGTCAACAGCGGCCTGGTGGAAGCCGGCAACCGCCTCGACCTGCTGGCCGGCAACAACCTGGTGAACAAGGCCGGTGGGATCATCGCCGGGCGTGATGTGACCCTCACCGCAACCCGTGGCGACGTGATCAACGAGCGCACCCTGACCAGCCACCAAAGCAGCAATGGCAGCTACGCCCAGCAGCGCGACTTCGTCGACAACGTCGCCCGGGTGGAAGCGGCCAACAACCTGCTTATCAAGGCCGGGCGCGACGTGAACAACAACGGCGGCGTGCTCACAAGCGGTGCCGACACCAGCCTCAAGGCCGGGCGCGACGTCAACCTGACCTCGGTGGAACAGGTGGTCAGCAATGACCGTGGCGTGCGCAACAACGACCTCAGCGTGACCCAGAGCGGCTCCAGCCTGCAGGCCGGCCGCGACCTGGCCATCAGCGCCGGACGCGACATCAATGTGATTGCCAGCCAGATCGAGGCCAAGCGCGATGTGGCGATGACCGCCACGGACAACCTCAACCTGTCCTCGGCGGCCAACGAGCAGCATTCGTATAGCAAGAGCAAGAAGGTCACCAGCCAGGAGGATCATGTTCAGCAGGTGGCTACCACCGTGGTCGCTGGCGGCAATGTGGCGCTCAAGGCCGGTGCGGATCTTGCGCTGACGGCCAGCCGGGTGACGGCGGGGGATGAGGCTTATCTCTATGCGGGCGGTGATGTGAACCTGAGCGCTGGGCAAAACAGCGACTACAGCTATTACCGCAAGACCAAGACCAGCAGCTCCGGGCTGTCCAGCAGCCAGAAAACGCGGATCGACAGCAGCAGCTCCACCACCCAGCAGGGCTCCTCCGTCAGTGGTGATACGGTGGCCATCCGCGCCG
Organism: Pseudomonas sp. Fl5BN2; assembly: GCF_009908205.1. Lineage (NCBI taxonomy): Bacteria > Pseudomonadati > Pseudomonadota > Gammaproteobacteria > Pseudomonadales > Pseudomonadaceae > Pseudomonas > Pseudomonas sp. Fl5BN2. Next base: position 10,679 of record NZ_JAAARL010000003.1, read on the forward strand.
GGCAGGATATTGGCGCGACCGCCAGCGATATTGTCTCCACCCACTCCACGAGCCTGGTCGCGGGGCGCAATATCGAGATCGACAGCGCGACCGAAACCAGCGAAGAAAGCCATTCGACATCGAAGAAAAAGTCCGGCCTGTTGAGCAGTGGCGGGATTGGTTTCACCCTGGGTTCCACCAGCGCCAAGAACACCTCTTCCAGCACCACCGAAAACGCCAGGGCCAGCACCATTGGCAGTGTGCTCGGCAACGTCGATATCCAGGCCGGCAAGGACCTGACCCTGAAAGGTTCCGACGTCATTGCGGGCAAGGACATCAGCCTCGTCGGGCAAAACGTCAGCATCCTCGCGGCGGAAAATCACAACAGGAGCGAGCAAACCTCCAAGACCAAGACCAGCGGCCTGACCCTGGCCCTATCCGGAACCGTCGGCAGTGCCGTCGATGCTGCGTACCAGACCACCAAGCAAGCCAAGGAGGAGGACGATAGCCGCCTCTCTGCCCTGCAAGGCATCAAGGCTGGCCTGACCGGTGTTCAGGCCTGGCAAGCGGCCCAACAGGGCGGCGGGATGAACGGCGATAACATCGGCCAGTTCGTCGGTATCAGCATTTCTCTGGGCTCACAGAAGTCCAGTTCCAAGCAGACTCAGGAGCAGACGGTTAATCAGGGCAGTAGCCTGACCAGCGGCAACAACCTCTCCATCGTGGCTGCCGGCAGTGGTACCGCTGGGGCGGATGGCGATATCCGCGTGCAAGGCAGCCAACTCAAGGCGGGCAATAACGTACTGCTCGCCGCTGAGCGTGACATCCACCTTGAAGCCGCGGCCAACCGGCAAAAGCTTGATGGCAAGAACAGTAGCGGCGGCGGCGCAATTGGCGTCAGCCTGGGTGTGGGCCCCAACGGCGCCGGCCTTAGTATCTTCGCCAATGGCAACAAGGGCGTCGGCAAGGAAAAGGGCACCGGTACCACCTGGACCGAGACCACCCTGGACGCCGGTAACCAAGCGAGCCTGATCAGTGGGCGGGACGCCGCGCTCAGAGGCGCGCAGGTCAATGCGGACAAGATCACGGCCAAAGTCGGGCGCGACCTCACGCTGCAAAGCCTGCAGGACACCGACGACTACAAGTCCAAGCAGAGCAATGTCAGCGGCGGTGCCAGCTTCACGTTCGGCACGATGACGGGTAGCGCTTCGGTCAGCGTCAGCCAGAGCAAGATCGACTCCAAATACCAAAGCGTGCAAGAGCAAACCGGGTTGTTCGCCGGCAAGGGCGGCTATCAGGTTGAAGTGGGCAAGCACACCCAGCTTGATGGCAGCGTCATCGCCAGCACCGCAGAAGCCGACAAAAACCGCCTGAGCACCGGCACCCTGGGCTGGAGCGATCTCAAGAACGAGGCCGAATACAAAAGCCAGATGCAGAGCGCCAGCGTCAGCAGTGGCAATGGCGGTGCCGATGGCTTCACCAGCAACATGCCCAGCGGCATGTTGATCGCCTACAACCACGGCGGCAGCGCCAGCGGCACCACCTCATCGGCAATCTCCAACGGCACCTTGGACATCCGTGACCCAGGCCAGCAGAAGCAGGATGTTGCCACCCTGAGCCGCGACGTCGAACACGCCAACGGCAGCATCAGCCCGATCTTCGACAAGGAGAAGGAGCAGAAGCGCCTGCGGGAGGTGCAGCTTATCGGCGAGATTGGCACCCAAGTGACGGACATTGTTCGGACCGACGGGCAGTTGAAGGCCGATAAAGCAGCCAGCGATGAACTTGAAAAGAAAGGTATCTATCGACCAGGAAACAATGCCAGCAAAGAGGATGTTGATAACTACCAGAAGCAGCTGATTGCCACTGACGCGTACCAACAAGTCATGGGCAAGTACGGTACGGGTGGTGACTATCAGCGTGCCGCTCAAGCGGTGACTGCTGCCTTGCAAGGCTTGGCGGGTGGTGACATTGGCTCGGCTCTGGCCGGCGCCTCGGCGCCCTACCTGGCGAACATCATCAAGCGCACAGCAGGTGATAACGACGCTGCTCGGATCATGGCGCAAGCGGTACTGGGGGCAGTAGTTGCACAGGTTCAAGGCAACTCGGCTGCTGCCGGCGCGGCGGGTGCCGCCACCGGTGAGCTGATTGCGGCGCAGTTGTATCCGAATCGAAGTCGCGATCAACTGACCGAAGCAGAGAAGCAGACGATCTCGGCGCTCTCGTCATTGGCTGCAGGGTTTGTGGGCGGTGCTGTCGGCGGTGATTTTGCCGGGGCAGTGACTGGCGCCCAATCGGGCAGAAATGCCACAGAGAACAACGAACTGGGCAGTCGCCTGCTAGCAGAAAAGAAGTACAACGACTTTTCCAAGCAGAGCTGTGATGGGCTTCCAGCGGATGTGTGCCGCTCGAACTACAGTCAGAAGCTGATGGCCGAGGGCGGTAATCTTGTCGTAGGTGGCTTGGCGGTTGTGGGAGGCGTCGGCGCCGCAGTAACGCTTGGTCCTGAAATTCTGGCTGCCTGTGTATTCAACCCCGCTCTTTGCACCGAGCTTAGTTTGGTTGGGGCTGAGCTGCCCTTTGGCGCAGCGACGGCTGGTGGTGCGGCGTTGGGTGTGGGCGGGTTTGGTAGTGTTGCGGCTAAGGAGATGGCGGCTGCAGCTGAAGCGGCTGCGGCTGCGCGACATGCTCAGGCTGCAAAGGAGGCTACGGAGACTACAAAGGATACGATTTCTGTATATCGTAAAATGTCTACAGTTGAAGCTGAGGCAACGCTGAGTACGGGAAAATTACAGCCTTCAATTCCTGGAGCAAACTCTAGCAAGTATCTTTCCGAGTCAATTGAGAAAGTAGGGGAGTTTCAGAATAATGGGGTAAAAGATATGGCGCAAACCACCTTGGAATTTATGCTTGATAGATCGGCATATAATTTATTAATGCGCTCTGCAGTTAATCAGGCTGGGTCGAAAGGTGTCGATGCAATAAAGATTAATTTTGAGGGGATTGACCCACTTACAAACTTCAGGAATATAGGGGTTCCGCCTAGTCAGATTGAGTTGTTTAACGATATTATTAAAAGTATTAGACCGGCTGGTAGATGATTATGGATAAGCATGAAGGTAAGGCGGTGAGAGACGCCGTAGTAAAACTACTCTCGCTCGGTAAGATGGATGAGGGTGTTGAGTTGTTTAAAAAGAAATCGAAAGAGATTTCTGAGGTTGTTCGTCTTGAGTGTTCAGGGGATATAAGTTTTTATCGCCGGGATTTTGTTGAGGCTGCTAAGTTTTACGAAGCCGCAATATCGTTGTCGCCTGATCACGTGATACCTCGTTATTACTATATAGCAGGCGTCCAAAATGAAAGGGCTGGAAACTTTGTTGATGCATTTAAATATTATCAGGCAGCAATTGACTTCGATCCTGGTTTTGTTGATGCCTATGTAGAGTTAGGTGCTTTGTTAGTAAAGGTTGGAGACTATGAAGGAGCTTTACAATGTTATGAGGATGCGCTGCGATTGGAGGAAAAAGAGCTAGTGAATTACGTCAATTTGAGAGCGGTTTTGATCAAATTGAGTGAGGCTAATCCTGGGCGATATGAAGAAAAACTCAGGGCTGCTAATTTGGGCTACGAGAAAATTATGCGTGAAGGAGGTTCGCGGTCACTACCAGATGGGCGGAGTTGGTAAGCACACATAAGATTTATGGATATGAGGTTATGTGCTTTGTCCAGCTGTGAATTTTGAATAAGATTGTGTGTTGTTTTGCTAAATTTGCGAGTTGCATATATAAAATATTTACTCCTGATAAGCCATAATTAAGAAGTTCGATTCTATGTTGTGTGAACGATGTGGAGAGGGGCTGGAAATTCTCAGTGAGAATGGCACTCAAGGGCTAAGATGCCCTGAGTGCGGTTGGTCTGTAGTGACGAAAAACATTTCAGGTATTAAGGTTGATGAAACAAAATATGAGGTTAGGTGTGGTGGTGACTATAAGAATAAAGATCACATAAAAGCAGTGTCTGAGGTGATGGGCTGTAATTTTATAATGTCTAGAGAGATTCTAAAGAAAGATCTCTCTCTAGTGTTTGTCGGACAAGCTGTGGACGTGTTACGAGTTAAGGGTGTTCTTGTTTCTGTTGGGGTTTATTTTGCTGTTAGTCCTCAGTTTAAATGGGGTTGATTAAGTACTGGTTAGGTTTTGATTTTAGTTTGGGTCTTCGGCGAGTATTTGATTTCGCTTTATGATGGCTTTGGTTTGTTGGTCAAGACCCTTCTTCAAGCACTTACCCCCCCCCCCCCGTTATGCAGTGAGCGAGTTTTCCTTTGAGGGTGTTTTGACTCCTACGGGTGATCCATTTGAGATGGCGCAGGCCTATGCTTGCACGGGCAAGCAGGGTCGCTTGCCCAGCAATGAGGTTATTGAGATGCAGGGCTATGCCAACGAAGAGTTAGACCAGATTGAGAGGTTGTATGACATTCGTATCAGCGGCCAGCTAAAGTCATTCCTGCTTGAAATGGGACGAAGTGATGGCGGATTGATCGGAGACTCATTCATCCAGCTTTATCGCCCTTCTTGGCGAGTACGGGCGCATTTACTCTTTCAAGTCGACTTCTTTAATCAGATGCAAGAAACCGGGCACTATGAGTTCCTGAACAAGCCCTTTGTCTTGGCCTGGATTTCAGAGACTCAATACTATTTTGTTCAGACTTCGCTCGCTGATGATGCGATTTATCATTACGACTCAAACGTAGAGTGTGTTGTAAAAACCGAGTGGGACCTGTGTGGTTTCTTGAGAATGCTGGCACATGAAAACGACGGCGATACCAAAGCGGTTGTTGGCGATCTGTTGGCGATTTGAGCCGGGAGAGGGCACAGAGAACAAGGGGTGTGTACCTGTGCTGCGCCTTGGGTGCTGGTGGGGCATCTGATCAACGAGTTTGATCAGCCTACGGCTGGATACTCCCGCTCCTGGGGAAGCAGGCTGTAAGCCTTTTCCAGATCCCCTTCCTCAATCAGTCGATGAATCGAGTGCGCCAGGGGCGTGACATCAGTAATGCGCTTGATCCACTGGTTCACATACAACGCCACGGCCTCCTTGCTCAGGCCGATCTGGATCGCGCGGTGTTCCTGTGGCCGCAAGTACAGATCGCGCTCGGGGTCCCACTGGATCCGTACCGGCGACTGGTCTTTCAACTGCAACCATTCTTCCTTGCTCACGGACTCGTCGGCATGGCTCAGGCAGCCGTTGGCCAGGGCCCATTCGAAGCCTTCGCGGCTGATGTCGATGGCCAGGATGCGCGCTTGTCCGGCGTCCTTAAAACCCCAGCCGGCGCGGTACATCATCCAAAGGAAGGACGGCTTTATCCAGGTCATGCGCTCCATCTTGAAGGGTGGGGAAACGAAGGTGCCGTGGGCCAGGGCGGCGTCGGCAATGCTGTCGGAATAGGCCTGGTAGACGCGGATGGTGTCGGCGTCGTAGAGCGCGCGGATCTGGCGCTGGGGGATTTCTGTTGCGGGTTTATGCATGGCATTTCCTTATGAAGAATGGGCGGCCGGGAAGCCGCCCTGGGGTGTTTAGAGTTCGGCCTGCGGTTGCAGGCGCCGTGATGTTACATCCAGCAGATCACAGCCATCGCGCAGCAGGATGCTGCACACCAGGGTCAGTTCCTGCAGTACCACCGGTTCGCTGCGCAGGGTCTCGGCGGCGAAGTTCTCCAGCAGTTGGGTCGCGGCGCGGATGCGAAAGGCTGCGGCGTCGTGCAGTACATCGATGGGCGCCTGGGTGTCGATCAGCAGGGAAGGAATCAGGCAGTCGTGGCCGGTTATCGGCATGTAGCGGTTCATTGGCACACCTCGTTTGATTGGTAGAAAGCTACCGTTCAATCGTCGCCAAACGAATGGGTGGCAGCTGTACGCAGGTTGGCGAGCCGGAAACGAGTAACCGGCAGACCCGAAGGTCTCCCGCGCACAGCTACCATGAAGCAGCGTTGCGGGTGCAAAAGAGCCTGCAAACAAGCAAACAGCTTTCGCATTCGTTATTCCGGTCGCCAAACCAGGTCGCCATTTGGGCGACGGCCGGACTATAAGCCGCTGACTTCCTGCGGTGCAAGGCAAGCGTGATGGCGTCTTTTCCGAGAGCGCTGTAGGGCTCTTCCTGCACCGCACCGATCCCTTATCGACTGTATTTCCAGGTGTTTATCCAAGGCGATTTTAGCTACCGGTCGGCTAGCCTGTATGTACATTTGTAAATACGGAATTGCTCATGTACGTTGAATGGGACGAGGCCAAGAACCACGCCAACATCCTCAAGCACGGCATCGATTTCAACGATGCGGTGCTGATGTTCCAGCGCCCGGTCCTGTCCTTGCGCGATGAGCGCCTGGACTGTGGCGAGGAGCGCTGGGTCAGCCTCGGCTGGATCAGGACCCTGGTGGGCGTGGTGGTCCATACCGAGCGGCGGGGTCATGCGGTGCGCATCATCTCGGCGCGAAAAGCCACTAAGCGGGAGGCCAAATATTATGTCCAACGGATCGAAAACTGATTGGGATCGCCTGGCGAAAACCGATGACCAGGGCATCGATACCTCGGATATCCCCGAGCTGGATGACGATTTCTTTCGCCGGGCCGAGGTGCACCTGCCAGGCAAGAAAGCCGTGACTATCCGCCTGGATGCCGATGTGCTGGAGTGGTTCAAGGGGCAGGGCGCAGGTTACCAGACGCGGATCAACCAGCTACTGCGCCAGTACATGCAGGCTCACCAAGGCTGAAGGCTTGCTGCGCACGCTTCAAGGAAACGGGCGACGGTGCAGTTGCCCGTTTTCATTTAGAGGGCCATTTGCGTCAGCAGCCAGACCCAGCAGATTGCTCCCATCGCACAGCAGGCGTCAGGGTCGTTTCATGGAACCCACCCGTCCTGCATTTGGCTGAAGACCGGCCTTGATGAACCTCACAAACCGCTACCCGTTATCAACTGCGTGAAAAACCGTTCTTTCCCATTTACAAGCACCCCTGTCCTCAAGCTCAATCAGCCCCCCTGAACCCTTCGAACCGTCATGCTCGTGCGTGCAGGCTATAGTCTTCAGGCCTCCAATGACCTCATCCGCAAAAAGGTGCTTTCGTATGTCTCGCTTTGCCTCCCGCAATACTTGGCTGGCCGCTGGTGCCGTGCTGCTGTGCCTGCAGTTTCCGGTGCAGGCCCAGGAGCGTTTCACCTTGAACATCCCCGGGGTGTCGGATGACCGGCTGTTCACCACCGGCAATGCCAGTGATGCCAAGGGCTGCGGCGGGCACAACAATTCCCCGGCCTTGAGCTGGACCGCAGGCCCCGCCGGGACCTTGAGCTACGCCATCGTCATGCACGATCCGGACGGCGCCAAAGGCCAGGGTGTGGACCATTGGGTGCATTACGGTATCAAGCCCACCACCCGGCAGATCCCGGCCGGTGCCGGCACCAAGCCGAACCTGGAAGGCCTGGCCGGCATCAACAGCCGCAACAGCACCACTTATATGGGGCCGTGCCCGCCGATTGGCGACAGTGCGCACCACTACATCATCCAGATCTTCGCCCTGGACCTGGCCCCCGAAGTGCTGCCCGCCGGGCTGACCCGGGCCCAGTTGCTGGAAAAGATCAATGGCCATGTGTTGCGCAATAGCAGCGTGGTGCGCCGCTACTCCCGTTAAAAAAATATTTCAGGGGGCTTAACCCGAACCGCCAAGGCGTTTCGTCTGAAGGAGGGAATGGATCATTTTTCCCGAGGTCAGCCCCCCATGTCCCTTCCTCTGCATTTCCTTCGCCCGGCCGCCCAGGGTTTTGCCACTGGCTTGCTGTTGGCCGTTGCCGGCTGTGGTGTGTCGTCAAAACCCGAACCCGCCGCTGGCGCCTCGGCCCAGGGCGCACTGCAGGCCTCGCCGCCGGTGCACTACGAGGTGACGCGTGTAGATGCTGCAATGCTCAAGCGCAGTGTGCACACCGTCGCGCTGTCTGCGCCCATGCCTGCTCGGGATTCAATGCTGGCCGGCTACCGTGACGAGCCTCGGGAGCAGTACCAGAAGCTGCCGGACAATTCGATCCACAGTGTCGCCGAGGCGCCGGTGTCGACCTTCAGTGCCGACGTCGATACCGGCGCTTATGCCAACGTCCGCCGCTTGCTCAACCAGGGCAGCCTGCCGCCGGAAGGCGCGGTACGCCTGGAAGAACTGGTCAACTATTTTTCCTACGATTACGCCCTGCCCAGTGACGGTTCGCCCTTCGGTGTGACCACTGAACTGGCACCGTCACCGTGGAATCCCCATACCCGTTTGCTGCGCATCGGCATCAAGGCTTCGGACCGTGCAGTAGCGGACCTGGCTCCAGCCAACCTGGTATTCCTGGTGGACGTATCGGGTTCCATGGACCGTCGCGAAGGCCTGCCCCTGGTGAAGAGCACCCTCAAGCTGTTGGTGGACCAATTGCGCGATCAGGACCGAGTCTCGCTGGTGGTCTACGCCGGTGACTCGCGGGTGGTACTGCAACCCACCTCCGGTCGCGACAAGGCGAAGATCCGCAGCGCTATCGACCAACTCACGGCAGGCGGTTCCACTGCCGGCGCCTCGGGCATTCAGCTGGCCTACCAGATGGCCCAGCAGGGCTTCATCGACAAGGGCATCAATCGCATCCTGCTGGCCACCGACGGTGACTTCAACGTCGGCACCAGCGACTTTGACAGCCTCAAGCAAATGGTTGCCGAGAAGCGTAAAAGTGGCGTGTCCCTGACCACCCTGGGTTTTGGTGTGGATAACTACAACGAACATCTGATGGAGCAATTGGCGGACGCTGGCGACGGCAACTACGCCTATATCGACAACCTGCGTGAAGCGCGCAAGGTGCTGGTGGACCAACTCAGCTCGACCCTGGCGGTGGTGGCCAAGGACGTGAAGCTGCAAGTGGAGTTCAACCCGGCCCAGGTCAGTGAATATCGCCTGCTGGGTTATGAGAACCGTGCACTAAAGCGTGAAGACTTCAGCAATGACAAGGTCGACGCCGGCGAGATTGGTGCTGGGCATACGGTCACTGCGTTGTATGAAATTGTCCCCGCGGGCGAGAAGGGTTGGCTGGAGCCGCTGCGTTTTGGCCAGGCCAAGGCTGCCGAACCGAGCGCCAGGAATGGCGAACTGGCGATGCTGCGGCTGCGTTACAAAGCGCCCGAGGGCGGCAGCAGTCGCCTGATCGAGCGACCAATCACGGCGCAACAGCCGGCTAAACTGGCCGAGGCCAGCACCGACCTGCGCTTTGCCGCCGCGGTGGCTGCGTTCTCTCAGCAACTCAAGGACGGCCGCTACACCGGCAACTTCAGCCTGGCCGATACCGCCAAGCTGGCGCGCGGTGCCAGGGGTGAAGATCCCTATGGCCTGCGAGGCGAGTTCGTGCAGCTGGTGGAGCTGGCGCAAAGTCTGCAAACTCAGGCGCCAAATGCCCAGACTGCGACTCAACCCGTGGACATGAGCCAAGTGCAGAGCCGTTTTGAATAGACCCATGACGAGCAGTGAACAGGAGCTCTTCAGCCCGATGTCTGCTGCCCCACTGTCCAGCACCGCCAGCAGCGATGAAGCGTTGCTGGCGCGTTATCGCGCCGGAGAGCCCGCGGCCTTCGAGGTGCTGTACCAGCGCCATCGTCAGGGTCTCTACGGGTTTCTGGTGCGCTTGTGCGGCCAGCCTGAAGTGGCGGAAGAGGTCTACCAGGAAACCTGGATGAGCCTGATCCGCAGCAGCAGTCAGCCTCGGGGACGAGCCAGCTTTCGCACGTGGCTGTACCAGATTGCGCGCAATCGCTTGATCGACCACTGGCGCAAGCACGGTATGCGCAACCCGCTGCACGATAGCTACGACGAACAGCTGCATGGTGAAGTGGACCAGGCTGCCGGTCCCGAGCAGCAACTGAGCCTGAGCCGCGATCAGCAGCGCATTGAAGCGGCGTTGCTGGACCTGCCCGCCGACCAGCGCGAAGTGTTCCTGCTGCGAGCTAACGGCGAGTTGGAGTTGCCGCAGATTGCCAGCCTGACTCAGGCCCCGCTGGAAACCGTGAAGAGCCGTTTCCGTTATGCGTTGAAAAAATTGCGTCGGCTCCTGGCCGAGGAGGTACTCACATGACTGACGCCCGACAGACACCCTCCCCTGAAGAGCAGTTGCTTGCTCACGTCCGCGAACACAGTCGCGTCGAACCGCCGGCCCATCTCGATGCCTTGATCCTGGCGACTGCGCGCCGTGAAGCACCTGCGCCCAGGCCTGGTCTTTGGCAGCGCTGGCTACTGGCCTGCCAGCGACCGCGTTATCAGTTGGCCTTCGCCAGCCTGTTTGGCGTAGCGCTGGTCATCGGCGTGCTGCAACACTCGCCGGAACAGTATCCGCAACAGGCTTTTTCCCCGGCTCCCGGCAAACCCATGGCCCGCCAGGCGCCACCACGTTCCGCCGAGTTGGCGGGGGCCTTGAGCGCCCCAGCGCCTGTTGCTCCAGCCGCACCTGCAGCAGGTTTTGCCATGGCGCCGCCCATGGACATGCTCAGTGACCAAGCGCCATCCGAGGCGATCAAGTTCCGGGCAGAGACGTCCAGGCTGGCCAAGCGCGTCTCGGCCAAGGCGTCGGTAACCGAGAACCTGGATGAGCAACTTGAGGAAGTACTGCGCCTATGGCAACAAGACAAGACCCAGGAGGCGGATGAGCTGCTGGTTCGCCTGCACCAGACTTATCCACAGGAGGATCTGGGCAAGCGCCTGGAAGCCATGCGTCGTCCATAACGCGCAGGGGTTGGCTGTCGTTGCAGAAAACGCGCACTATCAGGCCAGTTTCCAGAAAGTGAGAGGCCGGTCATGGCACCCCGCATCGACCGTATTGCTGCAATGTTGAACTGCCCGATCAAGGGCGCTGATATCCGTCAGGCCATCAAGGAGAGTCGCAAGGACTCAGAGGACTCAGAGGAGTTGGAGGACGATTCAGAGGATTCAGAGGATTCAGAGGACGACAGTGAGGAGCAAGAGGCCCTGTGACCGTCTGCGACGGCCAGGCTTGATTGCCGCTCACTTCGATGGCTTGAGTGTGTTCCGGTGAAGTCGGGTTTGGGTCTGTGCCCGGTATCTGCTAGCCTTCTGCCGAGAATGGCTAAGCGCCATTACGTGTTCCGATAAAAATTCGTTCTACATCAAGCGCTAATAGAGCGACAGCCTCTATGCGAGCCTGCGCACGAGCAAAAATTGCCGAGCGTTAACCCGGCTGTCGCTGGAGCGGATAACTTCAGGCGGGATCAAGCGGATAACAGGTTAAGTCGTCTTGGGTCTTGCCGATAAACAGACGGGACATGGGGTCGGTAGATAACGATGGATTCCATACTCGGGGTGAGCATGGGAGCAAGTGCATACCGTTGAATGTTCGGCATTGACAGAACTGGTTTGAAAGGGAAAAGGAGCAATTATGGGAATGGTGTTTTGTCGTGGGTGTGCCAAGCAAATACATGAAAGCGCACTGACTTGCCCTGGGTGTGGAGCTGCTCAGGCGGTGGTCGCGCTGGCGGCACAGCCCGACTCGCGAGGTTCGCCCTGGGTGGCGATTGTTTCATTGGTGCTGGGTATTGCCAGTGCACTGATGTTGTTTGATGACTCCGAGTGGGGTCATGAGGAGATATTGGGATTGGGCATCTTCTCCTTCGCGGGCCTTGTGTCGGGCATCATCAGCATCAACAAGAAAAAGCCGGGCAATGGTATGGCGATTACGGGTGTTGTGCTTTCCGCGATCGCGCTAATGGTGTCTTTGGGTTTATCGCTAGATTAGTGAATTACAAAAGGAGAAGTAAATGAATATGGTTTTTTGCCGTGGTTGTGCAAAAGAAATTCATAGCTCGGCATTGTCGTGTCCACAATGTGGTGCTCAGCAGGCGATTCAAAATATCGCACCCAGTACGCCTGCTGTGACGGGCAACTGGTATGTCGAAGTACTCAAAAAATATGCAGTGTTCACGGGGCGTGCTCGCAGAAAAGAATACTGGATGTTTTTTCTGATCAACTTTCTGATTGCTTTGGGGATTGGCTTTATCGAAGGCTTTTTTGGGGGCAAGGGTTTGCTCTCGAATCTGTATAGCCTTGCAGTGTTCTTGCCGAGTCTGGCTGTGGCGGTACGCCGGATGCATGATACTGATCACAGCGGGTGGTGGATTTTGCTGCCGTTCGTCAACTTGTACTTCCTGGTCAAAGACGGTCAGCCGGGTGACAACCGCTTTGGTCCCAACCCTAAAGCGATTGCTTGAATTTAGTCTTCCAGGACTGTTGAAGGGGTGGCCACATTGGCCACCCTTTTTTGTTCAAGAGGTGTCGGATCCGGTAAATCGCTTTGGAAATCAGCGATAAACGGCACTCTATCCGCCACCACCTAATCGGTTTGGCTCAGGTTGCAGGTGCCGAGGATTCATAATCCCGGCGGCCGCTACGTTCAGGCGTAGGGCGAGGCAGGCAGGTCGGTGAATTCGGCGCCAGCGCCGTCCGCGGCCATGCGCCGCGCTCGCTCCGGTAGCAGCCGGACATGGTTTTCCACCTGCCAGCGATACCAGCTCAGACGCGCGACGATCCGCCGCCGACAACGCTGCGGCAACTGCGCTAGCAGGTCGGTGCTATCAGGGGCCCAGCGGGTTCGGGTGGAGTAGTAGCCGAACAGGTTTTCCCGCAGGCCGAAGCAATCCTCGAAGGTTTCCTCGACGCTGTAAACATAGAGCTCGAAGCTGGCGCTCAACTGTTGCTCGCCGTCCGCGTGGTCTCGCAGGTAAGCGAAGATCCCCGGCCAGTTGATGCAGAACAGATGTTCATCCCAATCGCCATCCCGGGTCAGATACTGGCCCTGGCCGCGAAAGAACTGGGGAATTTCCTGACGTTCCAGGGCCTCTTCAAAGTTGCTTTTCATGATTGGTTTTCCGCTCGTGAACCTTGCACATCCGTAATGCTGACAGACAGCGCCACACACTCGATGACGCAGTCGAAACCGATTTCCAGGCGCAGGTAATAACCAGGGTTAAAGCGGGTCAACTGGGTACGCATGTGCCCGTCGAAACGCGTGCCGCTGAGCGCCAGTTCACTGATGCCCCGGACGTGCAGTTCGAAATTGCAGTGGGTCAGGGCCTGGCTGACCGGCCAGGTGGAGGGCAGGGCCTGGCGCGGCAGTTCGCCAGCCAAGCGCACACTCAACTGTTCGTCTTGAAACTGCGGTCCGGGAGTTTCCAGGTCATGGGGCGTCGCGGCCAGCCCGAATACGGCTTTCCAGGCTTCGCAGTTGTCGATGCTGAACAGCCAGTCGCAGGAGCCGCGATCACGCGCCGGGATTGCCCGGCACTGCGCCAACGATGGCAACTGGGCCCGGAGCAGATCGTCGTGCCAGCGTTCTCGGGCCGCCAGTAGCAGCTGTTGAAAGAAGCCCCGGCTATCGTCGATAAACGCAGGCCAACCTGCGGGCCACTGATCGTCTTGGTAGTCGTCTTCAATGGGTTCCCAGACGTCTTCGAAGTCGAAGTCCGGGTCGTCCAGGGCTGCTTGCAGCACCTCCACCAGCCGTTGCCGATGACGGAAATTCTCCCGAGCATTGCGGCGTGCCAGGCAGTAGTGGCGGATCAGGTATTCACGGTCATTAAGGTCGTTGGGGTCGTAGCGGCTCAGCTCGGCGTCCAGGGCCGGGGGCATGTCATAGCCGATGAAACAGCCGATCCAGCAACGCAGGTCTGGCTGGTACGGCTGATTGAGCAAGGGATGGTGCAGCATCGAGACCTCCTGTCCGGGGCCGTGAATGTAGCAAGTTGCGCCCCGCCAGGACAGCCCCGGCCGGCGAGGTACAGGCGCGGCGCAGAGCCTCAGAAGTCGGCGATGAGCTGCACCCCGCCCACCACCGCTGAATCGGTCTGGGTCAGCCCGCCTGGGTATTTCACGTATTGCAGGTGAGGCCGCACCATCAGCCATTTGGTCGCCTGGTAGCCGTAGTTGATCTCGACGCTGTACTCGCGTTTCTGCTCCGGCAAGTAGAGCGCATTATCCATGGAGCTCACGCTTTCGCCCCGCTCGACGTGGCCTCGCCCTGCGACGTGATCGAATGCACCTCGGTGTTCGCCATGTTGCAGCTGGTGCAAATCACCGACGCGATCCTGATGCTCACCGATACTGTGGTTCGTGATCACGTGCACACCGGCTTGCTCGCGGCGCTGGGCCTGGAGATCGAAGAGCAATTGAGCCCGTTCGGGGTGATGCTGAGGAAGGATGAGCCGCAGAGCCGCGAGCTGGAGATTTTCTTGAAGATGTTGCGCGAGAGGGCATAGCGCCGAGAATGAAAGCTTTGGTTACTAAGTGGTTTTGCATGTCGGCGGTGACGCTGCTTTAAACGATGCACGGGGCAATGGCTCTCCTCTGGAAGGATCCGATGGGTATGAGCGAACACCAGCAAAAGGAATGGAAGGCAACTTGGCGCGATGAGTACCTGAAATGGATATGCGGCTTTGCCAATGCCGCGGGTGGTGTCCTGGAGATCGGGCGTAACGATGCCGGGGCGCCGGTAGACGTGGTCAATGCAGCACGTCTTTTGGAGGAGATTCCCAATAAGGTGCGCGATGTGCTGGGCATCATGGTGGCGGTGAATCTGCATCAGGAAGCTGGCAAGACGCTGTTGCAGATTGTGGTGCCTGCCTATCCTAGCCCGGTCAGCTACAAGGGGGAGTACCACTACCGCAGTGGCAGTACCAAGCAGGAGCTGAAGGGCGCGGCGCTGTCACGCTTTCTGTTGCGCAAGCAGGGCCTGCACTGGGATGGCGTGCCTTTGCCCGGCCTCGGCCTGGATGATTGCCTGCCCGCCGCGCTGCAGGGGTTTCGCACCCGTGCGGCGAAAAGTGGGCGGGTGGACGAAGCCGTACTGGAAGACAGCGACACCGCCCTGCTGGCCAGTCTGCAACTGGAAGAGGGGCAGTACCTCAAGCGAGCCACGGCCCTGTTGTTTGGCAACCAACCCGAACGGTTTGTCCCCGGCGCCTATATCAAGCTTGGTTTTTTCATCACCGATGACGATCTGCGTTATCAGGATGAAATCCATGGAGACCTGTTCTCCCAGGTGGAAAAGGTGCTGGAGCTGTTGCACAGCAAATACCTCAAGGCGTACATCCGCTACGAGGGCATTCAGCGTGTGGAACGCTATCTGTTCCCCTTGCAGGCCCTGCGCGAGGCGCTGCTCAATGCAGTGATCCACAAGGATTACGCCAGCGGCATCCCGATCCAGGTCAGTGTCTATGACCACCAGATCGTGCTCTGGAACCCAGGGCAGTTGCCTGAGCACTGGACCCGGGAGCAGCTGCTGGCCAAGCATCCGTCCCATCCTTTCAACCCGCTGCTGGCTTCGGCATTTTTCCGTGCCGGTTATGTGGAGTCCTGGGGGCGGGGCATTGAGAAGATTTTCAGCGAGTGCCGCAAGCACGGTATTGGCTCGCCGCTGTTCGATATCAGCTTGTCCGGTCTGATGCTCACTTTTCGTGCTGATCCGGCACAGCTGGTTGAGGCCTTGGGTGAGGCGGCCCTGACGGTGGTGGAGATGACTACCCAAGAAACTACCCAAGAAACTACCCAAGAAACTACCCAAGAAATCAGCTCGGAAACGGTTCGCGGGCAGATCGTCGCCCTGTTGCGTCAGCAGCCGCTGGCCACTCGGCGCGATCTGGCAAAACAGCTTGGCCTGAGCCCTGATGGGGTCAAATATCACATGGACAAGTTGCGAGCAGCCGGAGTGGTCCGGCATGTGGGGCCAACCAAAGGCGGGAGTTGGGAAGTGCTCATATGACGGCGGGACTGATTAGGGTGTGCCTTCGAGAATGAGCGGTATCGTCGAAGCAGGGTGGGTATAAGAGGTCTGAAGTGTTCACAAATGAGTATTTGTTACTAGGCCTCAACGGTCAGTGAGAAATGTGCGCTGAGGTCGGCTTTAGTCCGTTTTACCCATTTTTATGGCGTTTGCAGCGGCGTAACGCTCTCCTATACTTGCCCCGGTTTCGCCCTTGGCAATGGCCATTAGCTGTTCTCTAGATTGTTCATCCAGATATGCATGGCGGTCGTGTAAAAGCCTGTTTGCAGCGGTGCGATTGTGAGTAGACGCGTCGGTTCGCGAAATCTTCACTAACTCTTCGTCATTGCAGGTGCTGAATTGCTCCTTGGCATCCTGAAGTTTTTCGCTTTGCTCCTTGAGTGCGCGCATACCCTCTTGGGCGACATACTTGGTGGCCTTGATGATATTTTCTTTGGTGACTGTCGTCTTGACCGCTTCCTTGCCCTTGTCGATGGCGGTGTTTAGCAAGCTCTTCCAATCCATGGTGTTGTCCTTGCTTGAAGATAAAGACAAAAGCCCGTTTAACTACGGGCTTTTGCTAGAAGAACATTGACTGTTGCCCGTTAAACCTCCACCGCGGAGATGATTTTGGCATTACCTCGTTCTCTCTCTTTGATCTTCTCTTTGGCCTGACTGGCGCTGCTGGCTTGAACACTTGTAGTTGAAACTGATGAGCTACCAGTACGCGTGTAAGTCACTCTGAAGGTTTTGTTGCTCATGGTCTGGCTCCTTGACGATGTTCGCTATATCAGTAGCGATCCTTGTTACTTTTTTCTGTCGCAAAGACCCTAGCAGTCTTTTTTTGGATTGCCAGTATCGGGGAGGGCGTTTCAGAAGATTGGTAGGAGACGCGAGGAGGTCACCGCAACGAGGTTACGGTACAAGACAAAAAACAAAAAAGCCCCAGGTCATCAGACCTGGGGCTTTCTCGTTAAAGCTGGTGCACCCGGCGGGATTCGAACCCACGACCCCTGCCTTCGGAGGGCAGTACTCTATCCAGCTGAGCTACGGATGCAGTGCGGGCGACATCATACCTATGTCGACTCGGGGCGTCCACGCCGGTTTTCATCGAGCTTCTCCAGCCGTCGGCAATCCCCGGAAACCCGGGCCATAGCGGCAGTTTTTCCCGCTGAACCGGCCGTGCGGCCCCGCGCACCCTGCAGCCACATCCGTGCAATCACGGGGCACAGGGAGGTGCGGGAAATGAACTGTTCGATGCAAGACGGCCTGCAGGCAGCGCTGGCGGACCAACTGTTCGAGGCGAGCTGGAAGGCGGTGTTGCCCGGGTTGCAGCGGCGTGCCCGACAGTTGGCGCGAGGCAATGCCGATGGCGCCCAGGAGTGGCTGGCGGCCACGGCGATCAAGGCGCTGTTGTTCTTTCGCCGGTCGCCGGAGCGGATCCGTGACCCCCAGGGCTTCATGTTCCTGGTGCTTGATCATGTGTTTCTCGACAGTTGCCGCCGGCGAGCCCGGGAGCAGCGCCTGTTCGTGGATTTCGCCGATTTCGAACAGGATCCTCTGCAGCAGCTGGAGGCTCCGCAGTTATCGGTGCTGGAGCAAGTGGAGTTGCTGGAAGCCCTGGCCCTGCTCAGTCGACGGGTGGCGCAACTGCCGCTGAAGAAGCGCAGGTTGTTTGAACTCAAGTTTGTCGATGACCTGCCTTATCCGCACATTGCCGCCGAGCTGGGGATGAACCAGCCCCTGGCGCGCAAGCATGTACAGCTGTTGCGGGCGCAGTTGCGCTGATCCACCGCGAAGATTCACAGCCGGCCCGCTGAGGCGTTCTCCTTCAGTGAGCCTGTTTTTCGACGCTGTAGCCGGCGCCGCCGCCCCTGCGGTGGGCCATTCCATCTAAGGAGAGATGTATGCCAGATCCAATGGTCAACTCGCAGATCACCGATGCCGTCACCCAGACCAACGTCAAAGTGGTGGCCGAGGCCCCGGCCCAGGCCATCGCCTCGCTGTATCAGGTGGCAAGTCATTCGACGGGGTTGTCGTTGCAGAACGCGGTCAACAGCCAGCAGGCGCTGAACCAGATTTCCAATGCGGTGGTGTCCAAGGCCGTGGCGCTGATCATGGCGATCGGCGAGTAGGGCTGATGGCCCGGGAGAATCGTCATGGCGTGGTTCAAGAAGAAAACTCCACCTGCAGCTGCGGCCGATGAAACCGTGACGGCCGCTGGCGACCCGAGTACCGCTGTTCCGGCCACCGATCCGGCTGCGGCCTCGGTGAGTGCTGCCACTCCGGCGCCCGAGCCTGCAGGCGCCGACTCGGCGGCGGGTCCTCCGCTGTCGAAGTCGCCCGCGGGCACTGCGCGCTCTTCGGTGATGGAGACCATGAACGAGCAGATGCTGAAACAGGCCGCTACTCCCAGCACGGACAGCACCGCGGCCCTGAACAGCCAGATCGTCCAGGCGGTGCAGTTCACCAATGCCCAGACCTTCAGCTATGCCCCGGCACAGATCGCGATCGCGCCGGACATGATGATCAGCCAGGCCGCGGGCCTGGTGGCGCAGTCGGCGGCGGGGTACTTCGATGGGGTCAGCAAGCTGGCGCTGGCGGCCCAGGCGGTGCTGCTCAAGCAGATGACCGAAAACATCGTCAAAGAGAACATCAAGGGCGCGGCCGAGGATGCCCTGGGCGCCTTGGCCACGGACCTGCTGGTGGGGGCCGCGGCGGCGGTAGCGGCTGCCGCCGGGGCCATGGAAGCCGAAGCGGCGAGTGTGGCTATCGACAAGATCGACGCCAGCATCGCCAAGTACAGCGCCACCCTGGCCAATCGAGCGGCGTCCTCCTGAAACCCACGGCCCTCGGGCGCGCAAGGCGCCTGGGGAGCTTGTGCCCGAGGGCTCGCGCTGGTGCGTGTCCCTTGTCCCCCTGGCGTTGAAGTTCGACGGACCCGGTGCCCAGCGCTTCAACGCCATTCATCAATAAGGAGCATGAGATGGCGAATGAAGCCCCCAATGCGATCGCGACGATCCTCAGTTTTGCCGAAGCCTATTTGAAGCGCCCGTTGACCGTGGTCGAACGCCAGGTGCTGGAGGCCTTTGTGCAGAACAAGCCGCTGGACCTTTCCCAGGCCTCGCAACAAAGCGTCGACCAGGCGCGCCAGCGAGCCATGGAACTGATCCGCAACGACGAGCAGCGCACCCGGCAGGTGATCGATCAGGTGGCCGGCCCCGAAGCCGCCAGCCAGAACAATCCCCAGGCCCGGGAACTGGTGTTGCAGCAACTGCTGGCGGCTGCCGGCTCCCTGGCCCAGGCCCCGGCTGCGCCACCGCCGCCTGCGGTGGATGACCCCGCACTCAAGGGGATGATCACAGACCTGGTGCAGCAAGAAGTGAAGGCTGCGGTCGAGGTCCGCCTGGCCGAGCTGGCGCAGAAAGTCGAAGACACCCTCCAGCAGGTGATTGCGGGCAGTGGGCAATAACCCCCCGCTGAAATAAGCCACTGGCGCCAGGGGCCCGGGTTCACAGGAAAAGGCTTGCCACGTTCACTCAATGACACGGAATGCTCCGTGTTCTAACAAAGGAAGTTGAGCCATGCCACTTGTAAACGAACAAATCACCGATGCCGTCACCCAGACCAACGTCAAGGTCGTCGCTGAAGCGCCGGCCATGGCGATGGGCACCATCTACCAATCGATGGCCCAGGCCACCGCGATCCTGTTCCAGAACTCGGTCTCGGCGCAGCAGCAGCAAAACACCCTGGCCCAGGCCGCGACCAACCAGGGGGTGATGCAGATCTACAGCGTCGACACCACCGCTGGCGCTGCGGCCACCGAGAAGGTTGCCCAAGGCGGGGTTTCCGACAACCTCACCAGCCTGCTGACGGTGCTCAAGTCCTTCCAGGGCTGAGTCGCTGAAAGCGTGATCACCACCTAAGTTGTTCCTGCTAAAAAATGGAGTTTTTATGAGCACAGTCAGTCCGCAAATCACCGATGCCGTCACCCAGACCAACGTCAAGGTCGTCGCCGAAGCGCCGGCCATGTCGATGGGCACCATCTACCAATCCATGGGCCAGTCCGTGGCCATCCTGTTCCAGAACTCGGTTTCGGCGCAGCAGCAGCAAAACACCCTGGCCCAGGCGGCTACCAACCAGGGCGTGATGCAGATCTACAGCGTCGATACCACCGCCGGTGCGGCGGCCACCGAGAAAGTCGCCCAGGGCGGTGTGACCGACAACCTCACCAGCCTGTTGACGGTGCTCAAGTCGTTCAACAGCTGACCGTCACCAAGGCGTCACGCCAGCGCCCCCGCCGCCTATTGCAGGCTGCGGGGGCGCTGTCGTTTGCCCGGCGACTTGGGCTGCTGATCCGGGTTTTTTACCGCCAAGCGCCTTTACGTTCTTTTTTTCGAACAGCCTATTGTCCTTTACCCCCGTTGACCCTAGGATTCGTTTGAGATTTCAAACGCTCTTGCCTGGGTGCCCAACTGCACGTCTATCCTTGTGTGCGATATTTTCGTGCTTCAACCCAGTGAACGATTTTCCTGACGGCAGCCTTGTCACTGGCCGGTGACCGCGCGACAGCGCTCACTCCTCTGACCAGGTGCCTTTCTACAATCACAATTCGCCCCGCGTATGCGCGGTGCTGTTAAGGAAGCCGACATGCAGCTCAAAGACGCCCAGTTGTTCCGCCAACAAGCCTTCATCGATGGGGCTTGGGTCGACGCGGACAATGGTCAGACGATCAAGGTCAACAACCCCGCTACCGGTGAGATCCTCGGTACCGTGCCAAAGATGGGCGCCGCCGAAACCCGCCGCGCCATCGAAGCCGCCGACAAGGCCCTGCCGGCCTGGCGTGCCCTGACCGCCAAAGAGCGCGCCAACAAGCTGCGCCGCTGGTACGAATTGCTGATCGAAAATCAGGACGACCTCGGTCGCCTGATGACCCTGGAGCAGGGCAAGCCACTGGCCGAAGCCAAGGGCGAAATCGCCTACGCCGCCTCGTTCATCGAGTGGTTCGCCGAAGAAGCCAAACGCATCTACGGTGACGTGATTCCCGGCCATCAACCCGACAAGCGCCTGATCGTGATCAAGCAGCCGATCGGCGTGACCGCAGCCATCACCCCGTGGAACTTCCCGGCGGCGATGATAACCCGTAAAGCCGGCCCGGCCCTGGCCGCCGGTTGCACCATGGTGATCAAGCCTGCTTCGCAAACCCCGTTCTCGGCCCTGGCCCTGGTTGAACTGGCCCATCGTGCCGGCATCCCCAAAGGCGTGCTGAGCGTGGTGACCGGCAGCGCCGGCGACATCGGCGGCGAGCTGACCAGCAACCCGATCGTGCGTAAATTGTCCTTCACCGGCTCCACCGAAATCGGTCGCCAGCTGATGGCCGAATGCGCCAAGGACATCAAGAAAGTCTCCCTGGAGCTGGGCGGTAACGCGCCATTCATCGTGTTCGACGACGCCGACCTGGATAAGGCCGTCGAAGGCGCGATCATCTCCAAGTACCGCAACAACGGCCAGACCTGCGTCTGCGCCAACCGCCTGTACATCCAGGATTCGGTCTACGACGCGTTCGCCGAGAAGCTGAAAGTGGCCGTGGCCAAGCTGAAGATCGGCAACGGTCTGGAAGAAGGCACCACCACCGGTCCCTTGATCGATGAAAAGGCCGTGGCCAAGGTCCAGGAGCACATCAACGATGCCCTGAGCAAAGGCGCGACCCTGCTGGCGGGCGGCAAGTCGATGGAAGGCAACTTCTTCGAGCCGACCATCCTGACCAACGTGCCGAAAAATGCCGCGGTGGCCAAGGAAGAAACCTTCGGTCCATTGGCGCCGCTGTTCCGCTTCAAAGACGAAGCCGAAGTCATCGCCATGTCCAACGACACCGAGTTCGGCCTGGCTTCGTACTTCTATGCCCGTGACCTGGGTCGGGTGTTCCGCGTGGCCGAAGCCCTGGAATACGGCATGGTCGGGGTCAACACCGGTCTGATCTCCAACGAAGTGGCGCCGTTCGGCGGCATCAAGGCCTCGGGCCTGGGCCGTGAAGGTTCCAAGTACGGCATCGAGGACTACCTGGAAATCAAGTACCTCTGCCTGGGCATCTGATTTCGCTTCAAGCGCGGGGGGGCACGAGAGCGCTGTCCCTTTGCGCCGCTGTAAAAACGCACTTTTCAAGGTGGCCCGGGAAGGCTCCGACAGTCGATCAACGCATGCTGTCGCAGTCTCTTCCCCGCCCCGCAACCCTTGAATCACGCCGCTCCAGGAGCGGTGAATGAGGATTTTATGAGCAAGACCAACGCATCCCTGATGAAACGCCGTGAAGCCGCTGTCCCTCGCGGTGTTGGCCAGATTCACCCGATCTTCGCCGACAGCGCGAAGAACGCCACCGTCACCGACGTTGAAGGCCGCGAGTTCATCGACTTCGCCGGCGGCATCGCGGTGCTCAACACCGGTCACCTGCACCCGAAAATCATTGCCGCAGTGACCGAGCAGCTGAACAAGCTGACCCACACCTGCTTCCAGGTTCTGGCCTACGAGCCTTACGTGGAACTGTGCGAGAAAATCAACGCCAAGGTCCCGGGTGATTTCGCCAAGAAAACCCTGCTGGTGACCACCGGTTCCGAAGCCGTGGAAAACGCCGTGAAAATCGCCCGTGCCGCCACTGGCCGCGCTGGTGTGATCGCCTTCACCGGCGCCTATCACGGTCGCACCATGATGACCCTGGGCCTGACCGGTAAAGTCGTGCCTTACTCGGCCGGCATGGGCCTGATGCCAGGCGGCATTTTCCGCGCGCTGTACCCGAACGAACTGCACGGCGTGAGCATCGACGACTCGATCGCCAGCATCGAACGTATCTTCAAGAACGATGCCGAGCCACGTGACATCGCCGCGATCATCATCGAGCCGGTGCAGGGCGAAGGCGGTTTCTACGTTGCGCCCAAAGAGTTCATGAAGCGCCTGCGTGCCCTGTGCGACCAGCACGGCATCCTGCTGATCGCTGACGAAGTGCAGACTGGCGCTGGCCGTACCGGCACCTTCTTCGCCATGGAACAGATGGGCGTTGCCGCCGACCTGACCACCTTCGCCAAATCCATCGCTGGCGGCTTCCCGCTGGCCGGTGTCTGCGGCAAGGCCGAGTACATGGACGCCATCGCTCCAGGCGGCCTGGGTGGCACTTACGCCGGTAGCCCGATCGCTTGTGCCGCCGCCCTGGCGGTGATGGAAGTGTTCGAGGAAGAGCACCTGCTGGACCGCTGCAAGGCTGTCGGCGAGCGCTTGGTCACCGGCCTCAAGGCCATCCAGGCCAAGTACCCGGTGATCGGTGAAGTGCGCGCCCTGGGTGCGATGATCGCGGTCGAGCTGTTCGAGAACGGCGACAGCCACAAGCCGAACGCCGCCGCGGTGGCACAGGTTGTGGCCAAGGCCCGCGACAAGGGCCTGATCCTGCTGTCCTGCGGCACCTACGGCAACGTGCTGCGGGTTCTGGTTCCGCTGACTTCGCCGGACGAGCAACTGGACAAAGGCCTGGCAATCATCGAAGAGTGTTTCGCTGAGCTGGCGTGATGTCCGGGCCTGAAGGCCCGCTGTAAAAAAGCCGCTGGCGCCTTTGGCCCAGCGGCTTTTTCTTGCTGGTGATTCAGGCGCTGGCCAGCCAGCCCGCCAGTTGCTGCTGGACCCGTGGATCGAAGAGTTGATGACGGTCCATCCACTCATCGTTGAACACCGTGTCCAGGTACTTCTCGCCGCCATCACAGACCAGCGCGACGATGACGCTGCCCGGTGCTGCGTCCTGGAGGTACTTGAGTGCCTGATACACCACGCCGCCGGCCGAGCCGCCCAACAGCAAGCCATGCTCGCGCGCCAGGTAGCGGGCGGTTTCGAAGGCTTGGGCGTCGGAGACTTTCAACCCCGCATCGATCAGTGGGTAGTCGATCAACGCACCGATCTCGGCGCCTTCCGGCGTGCCCGTCCCGGACTGGTGATAACAGGCGCCGGGGCCGCCGAAAATCACCGAGCCGCTGGGTTCCACCCCCATGACGCGCACCTCGGGGTTATGGACTTTCAGGGCGCGGGCAGTGCCGCACAGCGAACCGCCGGTGCCCACTGCCCCAAACAGGCAGTGCAGCCGTTCACCCAGGACGTTGCGCAACTCCTCGGCCAGGGCCTGATAACCGTTGGCGTTGGCCGGGTTGTTGTGCTGCTGGGTCCAGTAGGCACCCTGTTCCCGGGCGATCCGCTCGGCGGTGGCATCGCGGTCGGCGGTGGCCAGGCCACCGTCGGCGCTGCCGACCCGCACCAGTTGCGCGCCGAAGGCCTGCATGCCCCGCAGCTTTTCCGCCGAGGAGTGATGATCGACCACCGCGGTAAAGCGATAGCCGCGTTCCGCCGCGAGCAGTGCCAGGCCCAGGCCGGTATTGCCCGAGGTGGATTCGACGATCCAGCCGCCGGGCTGCAGCAAGCCCTGGGCTTCAGCTTCATCGATCATTTGCCGGGCCATGCGAATCTTCGCGGTGCCGGTGGGGTTGAACTGTTCCAGCTTGAGCAGTAGTTGGCTGCCGTTGGCGGTTGCACACAACTGGAGCAGCGGTGAAGCGCCGATCAGATCGGAAACACGGTGCTTGATGCCGCAGGTGGCGGGTTGCGAAAGCATGATGACCTCGGAGTATTGAGCGGGCAGTAAAAGGGGCTCGGGTCAGGCAGTGACGGCGTTGTCGCGAAGTGGCTGGCATGGCTGTTCAACGCCGTGCTGCTACGGCAGCCAGCAAGCCTGCAAAGAACCGTGCGTTGTCCTCGGGCAGCCCCAGGGACATGCGGATGCAGCGTTCGTAGCCCGGCTCTCGCCATGCCTTGATGATGATTGCCTGGTCCAGCAGGCGCCGGTTGACCTCCTGGGCATCGACCCCGGTGTCGATGAACAGGAAGTTGGTACGTGATGGCGCCACCTTGAATCCTGCTGCGGTGAGTTGCGCTATCAATGGCTCTCGGGCCTGTTCGGCAAAGGCCCTGCTGCGCTGCACATGCTGCTGGTCGCCCAGGGCCGCGAGCGCGGCATGCTGGGCCGCCAGGTTGATGTTGTAGGGCGTACGAACCCGGTCCAGCGCCTGCACCAGGCTGGGGTCGCTGGCGATTCCGTAGCCCACCCGCAGCCCCGCCAGGCCATAGGCCTTGGAGAAAGTCCGGAGGATGATCCACGGCCGTGGCTGGGCGCGCAGCAGCCGCAGGGCATCGGGGAAGTCCGGAGCGGCGCAGGCGAACTCGTAGTAGGCCTCGTCGATCACCAGCAAGCTGTCGTTGGGAGCCGAGTCGATCAGTTGGGCGAATGCCTGCTGATCGAAAATCGTGCCCAGCGGGTTCGACGGGTTGCTCACCAGGAGCATCTTGGTCGGCAGCGCCAATGCGCTTTGCCAGGCGGCGAGGTTGCAGGAGAAGTCCGGGTTGGCTGCGACCTTGATCACCTGCGCCGCCATCATCAGCGGAAAAATCTCGTGCAGGCCGAAGCACGGCGACTGGGTGACGACCCGATCAGCGGGATCGAGGAAGGCCAGGCACAACAGCTCCAGCAGGTTCTCCGAGCCGTTGCCAATGATCAGGCGTTCGGGATCGCTGTCCAGTTGCTCCCCCAGGGCCCGACGCAGGCGCTGGCTCGCGGGGTCCGGGTAGCGGCTGTAGGCGTCGGCGGGGAGCTGCTCAAGGGCCGTGAGGGCCGCAGGGGCAATGCCCAGGGGGTTTTCGTTGTTGGACAGCTTGAGCAGGGGCTTGTCGGGGCAGCGCAGTGCCACCTGCTGCGGATCGGCCCCCGGGTCATACACCGGCAGCGCCTTGACGCTGCTGCGCAACAGATTGAGCACCGCTGTCGAGGGCGAGGGGGTCATGACGGCTCCTTGGTGGTCTGGGCGCCAGCGGCTGTGAGAGGGGTCGGTCGAGGTTGGGCGAGCAGGGCCTTGAGCTGCTTCTCGAATGAGATCAGCAGCAGGCTGGCGGTGACCGCGAGGCCGATGGCCAGGCCGATCCAGATGCCATAGATGCCATTGGGATTGAGTATCCCCAGCACATAGGCGGCGGGCAGGCCTACCAGCCAATAGCCGCACAGGGAAATGCGAAAAGGCCCGGCGGTGTCGCCGATGCCCCGCAGGATGCCGTTGCCGATGTTCTGGCTGGCATCGAAGAATTGCAGCACTGCGGCAATCAGCAGGCCAGTGGCGGCCAGGGCCAGCACCTCCTGGTTGGTGGCCTGCTCGGCGGAAATGAACAGCCCGACGATCTGCTGCGCAAACAACAGGTAGAGCACCGCGAACAGCAGCATCAGCAGGCCGCCCGCCGCCAGCCCCATGTGCCCCAGTTGCCGGGCGCGTGGATAGTGGCCTGCGGCATAGGCTTCGCTGATGTGGATCGAGGCCGCGTGGGAAATCCCCGCAGAGAACATGAAGACGATGTAGATGATCTGGTTGAGCACGGTCTGTGCGGCCAGTGCCTCCATGCCCAAGGTGCCGATCAGCAGGGTCAGCACGCTGAAGAAGCCCGCTTCCGAAGCGTAGGTCCCGGCGATGGGCAGGCCGAGTTTCCACACCGCGTGCAGGGTCGCCCAGGAGCAGCGCAGTTGCCTGGGGGCGAGGTACTGCGCCAGCGTGCGGTTGCTCAGTACCACCGCGAGGAACATCAGGCATGACAGCAGGAACACCAGGCTGCTGGTCAGGGCCACGCCCTCGAAACCCAGGGCCGGCAAGCCGAGCTTGCCGTACACCAGCCCATAGTTGAGGGCCACGGTGAGCCCGATGGAAACCAGGGTGATGGCCAGCAAGGGGCCGGGTTGCTTGAGGCCGACGGTGAAGTGCCGCAGGGTCTGGAACCACAAGCACGGCAGCAGGCCCGGGGCGAGGATGCTCAGGAAGCGCACAGTGTCGGCGGCCACCAGCGGGTCCTGGCCGAGCCAGATCAGCGGTCGCTCCAGAAGCAGCAGCACGCCAATGAACAGCAGGCCGCTGAGGGTGGCCCAGAACAGCCCGGCTACCAGCAGGTGGCTGATCTGCTGCGGGTCCTGGCGCGCATTGGCCTGGGCCACCAGATTGCTGACGCCAGTGACCAGGCCGGTGCCAGTGGTACGCAGTTGATTGAACAGGGCGATAGCCAGACCGCCGGCCGCGATCTCCCGGGTGCCGAGGGTGCCTAACACCAGGATATCGATGGTGGTCAGCGCGACGTGGGCCAGGTTGGTCAGGATCAAGGGCCCGGCGAGCAGCAGCAGGGGCAGGAATTCAAGTTTCCACAGCGGCCAGCCGCGCAGGTTTGCGTTCACCATAGCTTGACCCTCTGTCCACGGTTGGCGGCCAGGGCCAGATCGGCCAGGTAGCGTCCCAGGGCGACGTCGGTGACCACCATGCCGCTGTTGTAGGCGAAGACCACATCCTGCTCGTGGCGTCGTGCCGGTGCGTGGCCAAGGAGGATGTCCGGCAGCTCGGCATCCACCGCCGGCAGGCTGCCGTCGGCGGCGGCGAGGTCGGCGCTGGTGACGCGCATCTGGGCGCTGTCGGTAGCAATGCGGTAGTCGGCGCCATGCAGCACATCGGCATCGATCCCGTAGCCCACCAGCACCGCCACGGCACCGGGCTTGAGCCAGGCACGGCGGACCTGCTGGCGGGCAGTCAGGCCGGCGACCCCAAGAATGATATCGGCGTTCGCCGCGGCTTCAGGCAGGTTGCTGACCACCTCGACGTCGCGCCCCGGGCAGTGCCGTTGCAGTTGCTCGCGCACGGCTTTGAGGCCTTCGGCGTAATGGCCGTAGACCTGCAGTCGCTCCAGGCCGGGCAGGGCGGCGACCAGCATCGGCAAGGCCATCTGTCCTTGCACGCCCGTGCCCACCACCAGCGCGGTACGCGCTTCGGGGCAGGCGGCCCGGGCCATCAGCGCCGAGGTGGCGGAGGTGCGCATCGGCCCCAGCTGGGCCACGTCCATCAAGGCGATGGGTTGGCCGCTGTGGTCATCGCAGAGAAAGATGAAGGAGTGAAAACCGTAGGCGTCGCGCTGGCGTTGCGGGTCGTGTTCGTACACCACCTTGAACCCCAAGGTCTGGCTGGCGCCGTCGCGGCCGACCATGGAGTAGCTGATGGAGCGCTGGTCGGCAGGTTCGACGATGGTCTTCAGTGGGTTTTGCGAATCGCCTTGGCGCAGGGCGATATAGGCCTGCTCCACCACTTTGAGCACATCGACATAACGTATACCCAGGTCTTCCAGGGCGGTTTGCGGCAGCACCCAGAGCTCGCCGGAGGCAGCGTATTGCGTTGAGCGGTTCATCCTGATTCCTCTTGGCAAACAAAAACTCACGCCAGCCCGTCGAGCTTCCAGCGCAGGGCGTGACCGTCGAGCTCGACGACCACCTTGTGGGGCAGCCGGGCCTCATGAAAGGGCGACTCGTTGGAGTCCATCTGGTAGCCGGCGGTATTCAGGTAGAGCAGCAGGTCGCCGGGGCGCACCGGGTGCTCGAAGCGGATCTTGCGCCAGGTCAGCATGTCGGCCTCCAGGCAGCTCGAACCGCCGATGCAGGCAACAAAGGGCGCGGGTTCGCGGGGGCTGGCGGTGAGCAGCACAGGCTCTGGCAGGTACTCGCTGTTGAACCACTGTTCCGAGAGGCTGAAGCTGCTGCCCTCGACCGTGACCATGGCGTAGCCGTGGCTGGTGCTGCGGTCCTTGACCGCCTGGACCCGGAACGCGCTGAGGCCGGCTTGGTCCAGCAGCGCGCGCCCTGGCTCGATGAGCAGTTCGATCGCCTGCCGGGCGGCCTTCTGTCCCAGGTTCAGGCCGTCGCCAACGGCGCTGGCGAGGAGGTCCGCCAAGGCCTCGGCACCGGCCCGGGGCGAGCCGTAGGGATAGAACCCGGCGAAGGCCCGAGCCGCGTGGTAATGGGCCGGGCGATTGTTTTCGCAGAAGGCTTTCCAGGCCTGCGGGTCGACATAGCGCACGGCCAGGCCACCGCCCAGGTTGACCTTGCTGCAGTGTTCCAGGCCGGCTTTGCGGGCGGCGATGCATTGCTCGAGCAATTGGTTGGCGGTGCTGGCGCGCTCTGCCACGGAGTAACCGCCGAGGTGGAAGGAAAACCCCAACAGCTTCAGCCATTGACGCTGCGCGTAGCAGTAGGCGATAGCCGCCTGGCACTCTTGTTCCTGGAGGCCGAAGCGGCTGTCGGGCTGGCTGTCGGGCTGCCAGCGCAAGAGGATGTTGACGGGCTGCTGGCGTTGTTGGGCCATCTGTTGCACGCGCTGCAACTCTGCCAGGGAGTCGATGGCCAGCAAGCACTGATGACTGATGCACAGGGCCAACAGACGGTCGCTTTTCTCCGGCCCTGAGACCCCGATGTGTTGCCCCGCAACCCCTCCGGCCAGGGCCTTTTCCAGCTCACCGACACTGGCCACGTCGACGCCGATTCGTTGCGCTGCGCAGGCCTGTACCAGGCAGTCGGCCTTATTGGCTTTCTTCGCGAACAGCAGCGAGCCGCTGGCCGGGCTCTGTGCGAAGGCCTGCTGGAAGCGTCGAAGGTTTTCCGTGAACACCTGGGGCAACATCACGTGCAGGGGCGACCCCAGGCCTGCCACCAGGCGCTGCAGTTCTTCCGGGTAGTGGCGCAAAAGTCGTTCCACCAGCGGGTGCCGCAGGCTGCTCAGTGAGACGCTGCCAGGGTCGGCGGCGATGGGGTGATCGCAGGAGGGCTGCTGCATGACTGACATGTTCATCCTTGGTTGAGTCTGGGGCCGTGCCTGGTGCTCAGGTCAGAATTCGAAGCGGGCCGAGAAGAACACCTCACGCTCGCGGCCCACCTCCAGCCCGCCCTGGTAGTAGGTGCTGGCGTAGTAATAGGTGTTGGTCAGGTTCTTGCCGTGCACCCGATAGGTCACCGGCGTCCCGCCCAGGCGGGTCTTGTAGCTGGCACCGGCGTCGAGCAAGGCGTAGCCGGGGATGTAGCCGCTGTTCTGCGGATCCACCGGGCGGCTGCCGACCATACTCAGGCTGCTGTCCACAGACAGGCCGGGCAGGCTTTGCACCTGGTACTCGGCCCCCAGGGCGCCTTTCCATTTCGGCACGCCCTCGGTGCGCTTGCCGGCCACGCTGATGTCGTCCACGGCTTCGAGGCGGGTCGCCAGGTAGGCGAGGTTGGCGTTGAGGGTCAGTGAGTCGGTGAGGCGGTCGTTGAGCGTGAGTTCGATACCGCGATGGCGATATTCGCCCTTGCTGACGAAGGTGTTGCTGGTATCCAGGTAGCTGGCGTTACGGCGGATCTCGAACAGTGCCAGGCCCAGGTTGATGCGCGAGTCGATCTCGGCCTTGAGGCCGATCTCGTATTGCTCGGACTCGATGGCGTCGGTGGGCTGGTTCTTGTTGGTGGCGTTCCAGGGCGCGTAGTCGCCTTTTTCCAGGCCGCGGGAATAGCTCACGTAGGTCATCAAGTTTTCCAGCGGGCGATAGATCAGTGCCCCGCTGGGGATAAACACGTCGTGGCTCTGGGGCTGGGCATTGGCCGACAGATGATCGGCGCGGTACCAGATGTAGCGACCGCCGAGCAGCACTTGGAACTGCTCGTTGAGGGAGATCAGGTCGCTGGCGAATACCGAGCTTTCCTTGATTCGGGAGACGAATTCGATGTCGTTTTCCGGGCCGAAATGATGTTTGGGCGGTTGCACCGGATGCAGGATATTGCCCACTGAAACATCACCGACGCTGATCCCCGGTGTAGCGCTGTTGATGTCGTCCCAGGCCGGGCTGCGGTCCTTGAACTGCTTGTAGCCGGTACCCAGGAACACATCGTGGTAGAGCGTGCCGGTGTTGAATTTGCCGGCCAGGTAGGACTGCAACGACCAGGTGCTGAACACCTCGCCGCGCGAGACGTAGAAGTCGGCCCGGCCGATATCGCCGTTGGG
Source organism: Pseudomonas sp. Fl5BN2 (assembly GCF_009908205.1). Classification (NCBI taxonomy): domain Bacteria; kingdom Pseudomonadati; phylum Pseudomonadota; class Gammaproteobacteria; order Pseudomonadales; family Pseudomonadaceae; genus Pseudomonas; species Pseudomonas sp. Fl5BN2. The sequence goes on from NZ_JAAARL010000003.1 coordinate 41,362, forward strand.
CTGGATGTCGAACAGGTCGTTGTAGCCTCCGTGGCGCTCGACCCGCGAGTAGTTGGCCTGGGTGATCGAGGTCCAGTTGTCGTCGAGGCTGTACTCGAACTTGGCATCAATATTCTTGCCTTCGGTCTGGTGCCGGAACCAGGAGCCGGTGAGCAGGTCGCGGCGGTTGACCCTGGGTGGCCGTACATAGCTCGAAGCATCCAGCGGGTTGGCGCGGTGGCTCTGGTCGGCTCGCAGCAAGGGGTCGGCCACCGTGGATTTCCACGACCAGTCGGTATTGAGCTGCAGCAGCGCCCGGTCGCTCAGGCGAAAGTCGGTGGCCAGGCCGATGAATTTGCGCTCCAGGTCCCGGGCGTGATCGTAGTCGCCGTTTTTCTCGTAGCCGGCATTCAAGCGGTAGCCGAACGTGCCGTCGTCGATCGAGTTGCTGTTGTCGATGGCCACGTAGCGGCCGGTCAGCGACGAACCTTGCAGGGTGAGATTGAGCAGCGGGTCGCGGGTCGGGCGCTTGAGGATGTAGTTGATCGTGCCGCCGGGTGAGTTGACGCCGTACAGAAAGCCCGAGGGGCCCTTGAGTACGTCTATGCGCTCGACGTTTTCCAGTGGCACGTCATGGTGCGGTGCCAGCGTCAGGCCGTCGCGGCGCAGGGTGTTGAAGTTGTCCATGGCGAAGCCGCGCAAGCGGAAGTTGTCGAAGCCACTGCCGGCCGATGCACTGAGGATCGACGGGTCCAGGCTCAGTACATCGACTGCGGTTCGCGCAGACGAATCGGCGATGGTCTTGGCTCCGTAGCTCTGGATCACCAAGGGTATTTCCAGGGTGTTCTTGGCACCGAATGCCCCGGCATTGACTTCAAAGGCATCGTTCAGCGGTGGGGCAATGACCCGGGTTGCATCGAGGCCCAGGACCGGCGCCTTGCGCTCGTCTTCGGTCTCTTGTGCTTGGGCGGCAGGCAGGCCGGAGAAAGCTGAAACAACGCTGGCAAAAACCGTGAAGGCACAGCGTGCCGGTGATCCGTACAACTCGTTCATCTGTAGTCCCTTAACTCAACGGAGTGTGCAATTGCGCCGCTGTTCCAACCTGCAACCGCTGTGGCTAGCCGATGAGCATGGCTCTGGTACTGAGGCCGAAGGCACTGCTGGCGTCAGCTCTCAGCATGAGAACCGTTATCAATGGATACATTATAACGTTTTGTTTTTTGGCGCAACGCTGCACTATGCTGTCCCTTGTCGGTGGGTCGCTCGGCGCCTGGAGGATTTTTTTCAACGGAGTTTGTTGAATTTTTGCGGAGCCATCGGCGTTTTGGCCTGTATGAATCCTGCTGCTTTGACTAAGGTGCACCCATAGTTACCGGAGCGTGCTGCATGACCGCTGTTGATTTACCTGCTGTACCTCGCGTGCTGATTGCCGAGGCCGACCCCTGGTCCCGTGATCTGCTCAAGCAAGTTCTGTTGAACGTGCGCTGTGACGCACGCCTGGACCTGTGTGCCGACGGTCAGGAGGCCATGGACCTGCTGAGCGCCATACCCTACGACCTGATCATTGCCGACTGGGAGCTGCCGGGCGTTGATGGCCTCTCGGTACTGCGCGCGGTGCGCCAGCGCAAGCGCAATCCGTTGCAGCCGTTCATTCTGCTCAGTGCGCGCAACGACAGCGCCAGTGTGCGCGAGGCGCTGCCTTTGGCGCCCACTGCCTACCTGACCAAACCCTTGAACTTGGAAGGCCTGACCCAGCGCCTGCAGGGGCTGTTGCTGGCCGACGGCCAAGAGGTTTCCTGCGAGGTGCCGGCGCTGGCTCCGGGCATGACCTTGTGGGATTTTCTCGAACGCCGGCGTGAGACCGCCGACGGTGCCCCGCTGCTGACCGACGTGCAACTGGCGGTCAAGCGCAGCCTCAGTCCCAATGACCTGGACCTCAAGCTGCTGCAAGACGAACTGCACACCGACCCCCAGGTCACCGCAGTGCTGATTGCTGCTGCCAACAGCGCCGCGCAACACAATGGCGATGGCGTGCAAACCTTGTCCCAGGCCCTGCATCAGTTGGGCACCGGGCAGAGCATGAACCTGATTCTCGGCCTGGTCCTCAAGCGCAGCGCCCGTCTCAGCGATCCAGCCTTGGCCGACTACGCCGAACGTTACTGGGGCTTGTCACTGCACACCGCTGAATACGGCCGGACCCTGGCCCGCCTGCTGGATCTGGACCAGGAACGCTGTTACTGCGCCGGCCTCTTGCACCGACTCGGTGACCTGGCCTTGCTGCGTTGCCTGCAAGAGTGGAAGCAAGCCGGGGGCGAGCTGGACGACCAGGAAGAGATCGGTGACGCCCTGGAGCGCTTTGGCGCCGCCTACGGCTCAGCCCTGCGCACCCGCTGGCGCATGCCTCTGGAGCTGCGTGAACTGATCGCCTCGATCTACCAATTGGGTGGTGGTGTCTACTCCCGCGAAGCCCTGGTGATGAACCTGGCGGCGCAATTGGCGCGGCTGACACCCACCGAGGGCGTGGAAGCGGTAGCCCGTAGCAAGACTGCGCGCCTGCTGAAGATTGGCTTGCCGGAGCTGACCCGCCTGCGCAAAGGCTGATGGCAGGAGCCGGCCTGCCGGCGAAACGCCGCAGTCTAGCGCTGGCCAGTCCTCAATTTACCCCGTGACGATACGGTTCTTGCCCTGGCGCTTGGCCTCGTACATGGCGGCGTCGGCGCGGGCGAACAGGCTGTCGAGGTTTTCATCTTCCGCTAGCAGGCCGGTCAGGCCCTGGCTGATGGTGATGTTGAAGGCCTGGCCGAGGTGGCTGAAGTTCTGGCGCTGGATCTCCCGCTGCAGGCGCTCGGCGACCTGCTGTGCCATTTCCGCAGTGCAACCGGGAAACACCGCGGCGAACTCCTCGCCGCCTATGCGCCCGAACAGGTCGCCGCGGCGCAGTGCCGCGCGCCCGCTTTCAGCAATGCGTTGCAGCACGATGTCACCTTCGGGATGGCCGTAGGTGTCGTTGACCACCTTGAAGTCGTCGATGTCCAGCAGCAGGAAGGCCAGGGGCAAACCGTGCAGGCGAGAGTGTTCGAACTCGCGATTGGCGCATTCGAAGAAGTGTCGGCGGTTGCTGCTCTGGGTCAGCACATCGGTGGTCGCCAGGCGATGCAGCTCGGCTTCCAGGTGTTTCTTCTCGGTGATGTCTTCGGCGATACCGACCACGATGACCGGCTGCCCGGGCTCGGGGTTGCGATTGATGAAACACTTGTCGCTGAGCCAGCGTACCTGGCCCTCGGCGTCGATGATGCGGTACTCGCGATCTTCCACCGCGCCTTTATCCAGGACCTGGGCCAGGCTGCGCTCGGCATATTCCAGGTCATCAGGGTAAATGCTGTCGCGCCACTGGTTGCAGTCCGCCAGCAACAGCCCGGCAGCGCGGCCGAAAATCCGTTCGTAGGCCGGGCTGACGTACAGCACCTGGCGTTTCTCCCAGTCGAAGGCCCAGAGCACCGCGTTGACGCTGACCAGCAAGGAACTGAACAACTGCTCGCGCTCGGTCAGGCGAGCGACCTCGCCCTGGGCGTGCATCAGGGCCATCAGGGTTTGTGCGGCCTCGGGCCACAGGGGCAGCGAAGATGGAGTGTGTAGGTTCTTGTTGACCATCGGCACAGATCTCAAAGGGCGTGCCGCGCGAAGTTCGACGGCGGCTACAACCAAGCCCGCCTGGGTGGCGAAGTGTTGTTTGAGATAGGGGATCGGGCGCTAAGTTCCCGGCTGTGCTCGCGATACCAGAAGCGCCCGCCAGACGGTCGATCGAGTCCGGAGGGCGCCTTTTTGTCGGTGCCGGATCGCCGCCAAGCGCCCTCACCACAGGGTGGTGAGGGGCTGGACTCAGAGCGTGGGACGCAGGGAGTAGGTCTTCAACTGATGGGCGAAGTCCCGCAGGGACTGGATGCCGCTGGCTTCGGCTTCATGTACCCAATCCTTGATCGCCGCCAGCATGTCGTGGCCGTTGGAGCTGGTCTTGACCCAGATCTGTTGCAGGGCCAGGCGCTTCTCGTAGATCACTTTCAACGCCTGGCTGTGCTCCAGGATGTTCTGGATACGCAGGTGGTGACGGTCTTCCAGCAGGCTGGTTTCCCGGGACAGCAGGCGCTTGGCCCGGTGGAACTGATGACGCACCGAATGATCGACCTTGGCCAGTTCCTGCTTGACCAGCGGGCCGATCACCAGCTTGCGGTACTGGGCCATGATCTGGAACCGGTTGTTGAGGATGGCCATGGCGGTGTCCATGTCCAGGTGCCCCTTGCCTTCGACCCGGTGGGCGATCGGCGCCACCCGCTGGACCTTGGCCAGGCGCAGGAAGCTGAAGAGCTTGATCCAGGCCCAGCCCATGTCGAACTCCCACTTCTTCACCGAGAGCTTGGCCGAGTTGGGGTAGGTATGGTGGTTGTTATGCAGTTCTTCGCCGCCGACGATGATGCCCCAGGGCACCAGGTTGGTGGCGGCGTCGCGGCATTCGAAGTTGCGGTAGCCGACGGCGTGGCCCAGGCCGTTGATGACGCCCGCGGCCCAGAACGGAATCCACATCATCTGGATGGCCCAGATGGTGATGCCGATGGTGCCGAACAGCAGCAGGTCGATGACCGCCATCAGCGCGATGCCGCCCATCTTGTAGCGGCTGTAGAGGTTGCGCTCGATCCAGTCTTCCGGGCAGTTCTTGCCGTAGATGCGCAGGGTTTCCGGGTTCTGCGCCTCTTCGCGGTACAGTTCGGCGCCCTTGCGCAGCACGGTGGACAAGCCCTTGATCACCGGGCTGTGGGGATCGTCGACGGTCTCGCACTTGGCGTGGTGCTTGCGGTGGATGGCGGTCCACTCGCGGGTGTTCTGCGCCGTGGTCAACCACAACCAGAAACGGAAGAAATGCTTCAGCCCGGCGTTGAGTTCCAGGGCGCGGTGGGCGGAATAGCGATGCAGATAGACCGTGACCGCGACAATGGTCACGTGGGTCATCAACAGGGTGACTGCCACCAGTTGCCAGGCGGACAAGCCAAGTAAACCTTCATACCACATAGGCGATAAGGCCCTCGAAAAAGAAAAAAATAGCTCAGGCATTATCACCAAGCGCACTCAGAAAACCAGTCGCGCTTTCAGATAAGAGTGGCGGAATGTTTCTTCCTCTATAATCCCAAACTTTTCGTGTGGAAATAGACGGACTTATGTCGGTTTCTTATCGCAATGGTTTGCGTGCCGCGCTGCTCTATCTGCTGCTATCGCTGGTCTGGCTGCAGTTCAGTGGTTATTTATTAAGCAGTTTCTTCGATGAGTTAGCCGATCGGGCTCACTGGCAGTCGGTGGGTGCCTATATCTGGGCGGTGTTCAGCGCGGTGCTGATCTTCTTTGCCCGTGCCCGGCTGTTGCGGCTGATGGGGGCCGATCGCTGGTTGCGTCATCAGCAAAAGGATCGCGAGCGTCTGCGCCAGGCTGCGGCGGTGTTCGACTGTACCCGCGAAGGGGTGCTGGTGAGCGACACCCGGGGACAGATCGTCCACGTCAACCGCGCCTTCATCGAGATCACCGGCTACCAGCGCGAAGAAGTGCTGGGTCATCAGCCGAGCATGTTCAAGTCCGGGCATCATTCGGTGGACTTCTACAAGGCGATGTTCGATACCTTGCAGCAAACCGGCGAGTGGAGCGGCGAAATCTGGAATCGCCGCAAGAGCGGTGAAATCTACCCGCAGTGGCAAACCATTCGCGCGATCCACGATGACCAGGGTGAACTTTCCCATTACGTCGCGGTGTTCTCCGACATCAGCGCGATCAAGGATTCCGAGCACGAACTGGCTCACCTGGCCCACCACGACCCGCTGACCGACCTGCCCAATCGCCTGCTGTTCACCGATCGTGCCGAGCAGGCCCTGGCTTCGGCGCAGATCCACAAGCGCGGCTGCGCCATGCTGATGATCGACCTGGATCACTTCAAGATGATCAACGACAGCTTCGGCCACAACGTTGGCGACCAACTGCTCAAGGCCGTGGCCGAGCGCTTGGCGAGCATGTTCGGTCCGGGCATCACCCTGGCGCGCCTGGGGGGTGACGAGTTCGCCGTGCTGGCCGAGAGTTGCCCGCAACTGGTGCAGGCGGCAGCGCTGGCCCAGCGCATCATTGATGGCCTCAAGGAGCCCTTCCAGTTGGGCGAACAGCAACTGGTGACCAATGTCAGCATTGGTATCAGTCTGTTTCCCAGCGATGCCCTGAGCGCCAGCCAACTGCTGCGCAATGCCGATGCGGCGCTGTTCAAGGCCAAGAGCACCGGGCGCAATGGTTATGCCTTGTATACCGAAGAGCTCACCGCCCATGCCCAGCAGCGGGTGGAGACCGCTTTCGAACTGCGCCGGGCCCTGGACCAGCAAGAACTGCGGGTCTACTACCAGCCGGTGCACGACCTCAAGAACAGCCGGTTGATCGGCGTCGAGGCCCTGGTGCGCTGGGAGCACCCCCTGCGTGGCCTGGTGTCGCCGGCGGAGTTCATTCCGATTGCCGAACGCACCGGGATGATTGCCGAGATCGATGCCTGGGTCATGCAGCAGGCTTGCCGGCAGATGTGCCAATGGCAGGCCGAAGGCGTGGTGCTGTCGTTTATCGCGGTGAACGTCTCGACCCGGCTATTCGCCCGCAGCGAGTTGTATCAACAGGTGGCCCAGGTGCTGCACGACACCGGGCTGGACCCGGCCTACCTGGAACTTGAAGTGACTGAAAGCGCGGTGATGGATGATCCTGAGGTGGCCCTGGAGCAGATGCACCGCTTGCGCGAGTTGGGCATTCGCTTGGCCATCGACGACTTCGGCACCGGCTACTCATCGTTGTTGCGGCTCAAGCGCCTTCCGGTACAAAAACTCAAGATCGACCAGGGATTTGTCGCCGGCCTGCCGGGGGACGAAGACGACGCGGCGATTTCCCGGGTCATCATCGCCCTGGCCCAGAGCATGGGCATGCAGGTTCACGCCGAAGGCATCGAGCAGGTGGAGCAGGCGCGGTTTCTTCTCGAGCATGGCTGCGACCTGGGCCAGGGCTACTGGTTCGGCCGGCCGGTGCCGGCGCAGCAACTGGACTGGAGCAACGCGCCGCCGATCTGCTGATCGCCGGAATGGATGCATGCCCCTGTAGCCGCTACTGCAGGGGTGCGCCCCCATTACTCCGCGGATATTGCTCTTGAGGGCCTATCAAGGCCCTTCCAGCCTCATTGCAAGCTGTGGCGGCGGCCACAGGAAACCGCTAAGCCCCCGTCCCGACAGATAATTTTTCTGGTTATATAAACATTCTTAAATAGTATTTTTAAGAATATCCGCGCCTATCTACTATTGCTCCCACGCCACACGCAGTGCCGCCACTGCCAGGCACCTCTCACCCAAGGAGCAGCACCATGAGCGCATCTCTACGCAGCGTTGACGGCCAGGACGAAGCAACCATCTTGCGTGAAATCCAGAGCGCGCTGCGCGACCTGCGTTTCGGCGCGGTGGAAATCACCGTGCACAACGCCCAGGTGGTGCAGATCGAACGCAAGGAAAAATTCCGCCTGCAACAGCCCGGCAACAAACCCAGTTAATCGTCGTCTAGCCGAATCCCGCGTCACCCTCTCGACCGAGAGGCCCGACTGGTCAACCGGAGGGCGTGATCCATGACCCCCAGCATGAACCCCAGCGTTCACCCACGAATGCGGGCCTGAATCGCCATAAGAAAAAGCCAGCACCTTAAAAAATTTCAGGAGCTTCACCATGTCATCGATTCGCCGTTATGCCCTGGCCGCACTCGCCAGCGCCGTTTTTGCCGGTTCCGCCGTTGCCAAGGATTACGAGCTGCTCAACGTCTCCTACGACCCGACCCGCGAGCTGTACCAGGACTACAACGCCGAGTTCACAAGCTTCTGGAAGCAGTCGCATCCCGGCGATAACGTGAAGATCCAGCAATCCCACGGCGGTTCCGGCAAGCAAGGCCGGGCAGTGATCGATGGCTTGCGCGCTGATGTGGTGACCCTGGCCCTGGCCGGCGACATCGACGAAATCGCCAAGCTCGGCAAGACCCTGCCGGCGGACTGGCAGAAGCGCCTGCCGGACGCCAGCACCCCCTACACCTCGACCATCGTGTTCCTGGTGCGCAAGGGCAACCCCAAGGGCATCAAGGACTGGGGCGACCTGATCAAGAAAGACGTCTCGGTGATCACCCCGAACCCGAAAACCTCCGGCGGTGCGCGCTGGAACTTCCTGGCCGCCTGGGCCTACGGCCTGAAAGCCGGCGGTAGCGAAGCCAAGGCTCAGGAATACGTGAAGGAGCTGTTCAAGCACGTACCGATCCTCGACACCGGTGCGCGCGGCTCGACCATCACCTTCGTCAACAACGGGCAGGGCGACGTGCTGCTGGCCTGGGAAAACGAAGCCTTCCTGGCCCTCAAGGAAGATGGCGGCGCCGACAAATTCGACATCGTCGTGCCTTCACTGTCGATCCTCGCCGAGCCGCCCGTGGCGGTGGTGGACAAGAACGCCGAGAAAAAGGGCAACACCGAGATTGCCGAGGCCTACCTCAAACACTTGTACAGCCCGGCTGGCCAGGAAATCGCCGCGAAGAACTTCTACCGCCCGCGGGACAAGGACGTAGCCGCCAAATATGCCCAACAGTTCCCCAAACTGGACCTGGTGACTATCGACAAGGACTTCGGCGGCTGGAAAACTGCGCAACCGAAATTCTTCAATGACGGTGGTGTGTTCGACCAGATCTACACGGCGCAGTAACCCCGTAGGAGCTGGCTTGCCAGCGAAGGCGCCCCTGAGGGCAATGCACGACTTGCGGGCCCTTTCGCCGGCAAGCCGACTCCTACCAGGTAGAGCCCGCATTGAGTTGCGGGTTTTGCGTATCCGTTTCGTTAACCAAGGACTTTTATGTCGCGTCGTATCTCCCCCGTCATACCCGGCTTCGGGCTGACGCTGGGCTACACCTTGGTGTACCTCAGCCTGATTGTGCTCATCCCCCTGGCGGCGATGTTCGTGCATGCCGCGCAACTCACTTGGGACCAGTTCTGGGCCATCGTCTCGGCGCCACGGGTGCTCGCCGCCCTCAAGCTGAGTTTCGGCACCGCGCTGTGCGCGGCGATCATCAATGGCATTATCGGCACGCTGCTGGCCTGGGTCCTGGTGCGTTATACCTTCCCCGGACGCAAGATCATCGACGCGATGATCGACCTGCCGTTTGCCCTGCCCACTGCGGTGGCCGGCATCGCCCTGACCGCGTTGTATGCGCCCACCGGGCTGGTGGGCCAGTTCGCCACCGACCTGGGGTTCAAGATCGCCTACACGCCCCTGGGCATCACCCTGGCCCTGACCTTCGTCACCCTGCCGTTCGTGGTGCGCACGGTGCAGCCGGTGCTGGCGGACATTCCCCGTGAAGTGGAAGAAGCCGCCGCCTGCCTCGGCGCCAAACCGTTGCAGGTGTTCCGTTACATCCTGGTGCCGGCGTTGCTGCCAGCCTGGCTCACCGGTTTTGCCCTGGCCTTTGCCCGGGGCGTTGGTGAGTACGGCTCGGTGATCTTTATCGCCGGCAACATGCCGATGAAAACCGAGATCCTGCCGCTGCTGATCATGGTCAAGCTCGACCAGTACGATTACACCGGCGCTACCGCCATCGGCGTGCTGATGCTGGTGGTTTCCTTTGTCCTGTTGCTGCTGATCAACCTGTTGCAGCGGCGCATCGAACGACCTTAAGGAGGCGCGAACATGTCCCAATCGTCTATTTCCGCAGCCTCTTCGGCCAACGCCGCAAGGCGCGGCAGTGCAGGCTCGCGGCGTATCCTGATCGGTCTTGGCTGGCTGGTCTTCGCACTGTTCCTGCTGCTGCCCTTGTTCATCGTCGTGTCCCAGGGCCTGAAGCTCGGGCTGGGGGCGTTCTTCGAGGCGATCTTCGAACCCGACGCGCTGTCGGCACTGAAGCTCACGGTGTTCGCGGTGCTGATCTCGGTGCCGCTGAACCTGGTCTTCGGGGTGTGCGCCGCCTGGTGCGTGAGCAAGTACTCGTTTCGTGGCAAGAGCATCCTGGTGACCCTGATCGACTTGCCGTTCTCGGTTTCCCCGGTGATCGCGGGCCTGGTCTATGTGCTGATGTTCGGTGCCCAGGGCCTGTTCGGCCCGTGGCTGCAGGATCACGACATCCAGATCGTCTTCGCCCTGCCGGGCATTGTCCTGGCCACCATCTTCGTCACCGTGCCCTTCGTCGCCCGTGAACTGATCCCGCTGATGCAGGAGCAGGGCACCCAGGAAGAGGAAGCTGCGAGGCTGCTGGGGGCCAATGGCTGGCAGATGTTCTGGCACGTCACGGTGCCGAACATCAAATGGGGCCTGATCTATGGCGTGGTGCTCTGTACCGCCCGGGCCATGGGCGAGTTCGGCGCGGTGTCGGTGGTTTCCGGGCACATCCGCGGGGTGACCAACACCCTGCCGCTGCACGTGGAGATCCTCTACAACGAGTACAACCACGTTGCCGCCTTTGCCGTGGCCAGCCTGTTGCTGATCCTTGCGTTGTTCATCCTGCTGCTCAAGCAGTGGAGCGAATCCCGAATCAACCGCCTGCGCGCTAGCGCCGCGGAGGAATAAGACATGTCGATCGAAGTCCGTAACGTCAGCAAGAACTTCAACGCCTTCAAGGCTCTGAACAGCATCAACCTGGATATCCACAGCGGCGAGCTGGTGGCCCTGCTGGGTCCGTCCGGCTGCGGCAAGACCACCCTGCTGCGGATCATCGCCGGCCTGGAAACCCCCGACGACGGCAGCATCGTGTTCCATGGCGAGGACGTCTCCGGCCACGACGTGCGTGATCGCAACGTCGGTTTCGTGTTCCAGCACTACGCCCTGTTCCGTCACATGAGCGTGTTCGACAACGTTGCCTTCGGCCTGCGCATGAAGCCGAAGAACCAGCGTCCCAGCGAGAGCAAGATCGCCGAGAAGGTCCACGAGCTGCTGAACATGGTGCAACTGGACTGGCTCTCCGACCGTTACCCGGAGCAGCTGTCCGGCGGCCAGCGCCAGCGTATCGCCCTGGCCCGTGCCTTGGCGGTAGAACCCAAGGTGCTGTTGCTGGACGAGCCCTTCGGTGCCCTTGACGCCAAGGTCCGCAAGGAACTGCGGCGCTGGCTGGCGCGGTTGCACGAAGACATCAACCTGACCTCGGTGTTCGTCACCCACGACCAGGAAGAGGCGATGGAAGTGGCCGACCGCATCGTGGTGATGAACAAGGGCGTGATCGAGCAGATCGGCTCCCCGGGCGAGGTCTACGAGAACCCGGCCAGCGACTTCGTCTACCACTTCCTCGGCGACTCCAACCGCTTGCACCTGGGTGAGGACCAGCACGTGCTGTTCCGTCCCCACGAAGTGTCGCTGTCGCGCTCGGAACTGGAAGACCACCACGCCGCCGAAGTGCGCGACATCCGTCCGCTGGGCGCCACCACCCGGGTGACCCTCAAGGTCGAAGGGCAGAGCGAGCTGATCGAAGCCGAAGTGGTGAAGGATCACGACAGCCTGATCGGCCTGGCCAAGGGCGAGACCCTGTTCTTCAAGCCCAAGGTCTGGCAGAAACTCGCCAGCCTCTGACTCCAACTGGCCCCTCCGTAGGAGCTGGCTTGCCAGCGAAAGCGTCCTCCAGGTTTGCACACGGCTCGGGGGCCCTTTCGCCGGCAAGCCGGCTCCTACGGGGATGGTGTGGTGGGCGATGGCTTCTGGCTATTACCGCTAGCTCGATTCGATCTATGGCCGGTGTACTGGCCGCAACATTCCTTATCTACGCTGGAAATTGTGCCAGGAGGGCGCGATTGAAGAGTCCATGACGGACCGGCGCTTTGTCTCCTGGCCAGCCTGATGCCAAGGAGACAAGCATGAAAAAGGAAGTCCATCGGCCCTGTCCGAGGTTCGGTTGTGCGCTATTGGGTGCACTGCTCAGCCCGCTAGCCCTCGCCGTTACACCCCCCACCCTGTCCCCGCAGATCCCTTTCGACGTCAAGGTCACCCTACCTCCGACCTTGGAAAGCCTGCAGCGCGATTTCGACGTGCTGTCCTGGCAAACCTTCATTGCCCTCAACTGGCCGGCCCAGGACGACGGCAGCCCGGCCCCCGGACTGATCGGCCAGGAAGATGGCCCCACCGTCTGGGAGAGCTGGAAAGAGAGCTACCAGATCTTCCGGCCCAAGGGCGAGAAGCCTGCGCCCTGGGATGCCCCCGCGAGCATTCCCAAGGTCTGTGAAGGGCTCAAGCCCGGGCGCCTGCTGCAGCAGATGGGCAAGGTCGCAGGTGTCCTGGACGAGTTCATCCAGCCGTTCCAGAGCGGCCCGCTGGTGGACCAGAGCGGCACCTACACCCGCAACGAAATCGTGGTCAACCGGCCGATGTTCGACGACATCCTCAACAAGGGGCTGTACAGCATCGAGGGGCAGAAAGCGTATTTTGCCGCCAGCGACAAAAACCTCGTGGCCTTCAGTTGTGGCTCCACCGAGGACAAGCAGGTCGGCGCGATCATGGTCAAGGCGTCATGGAAGGTGCTCGACGGCAATGACCAGCGCAGCCGTTTCCATACGGTCGACGCCCTGGTCTACACCCCCGGCAATATCGATCCGGCTCATGGCCCGATCGTCGAAGAGTCGTGCAAGGCCGAACCGGTGGGCCTGGTGGGCCTGCACATCGTGCACAAGACCAAGGAGGCGCCGCAGTGGGTGTGGTCGACCTTCGAACATGTGGACAACGTGCCGGAAAAAACCACCCCGCCGGACCAGCGCAAAGGGCCGTACCTGTTCTACAACGCCGCCAGCCAGGCCGAGATCAACCAGCCGCCACCGCGGCCCTGGAACCCGTCGGTGAAGGCCACGCCGTCGCAGATCGTGCGCGAAATCCCCCTGACCGCCGAGACCAAGGCGCTGAACGGCACCTTTCAGGCGTTGCTGCGCACGGCCAACCCCCAGAGCGTGTGGGCCAACTATCAACTGATCAACACCCAGTGGCCCGCCGATCGGGCCAAAGACTGTGGCGCCCCCTCGCCGACCAATCCCCTGGGCAGCCCGGCACCGACCTTCCTCGCCAACGCGACCTTGGAAACCTTTATCCAGGGCACGGTGCCCCAGGCCTCTTCCAGCTGCATGGACTGCCACAACAACGCCACCACCCGGGTCACCCAGAACCCGCGCACCACCTTTGCCGACTTCACCTATCTGCTGGAGCGTGCCCAATCCACTGGCGCCGCAGGGAGTAAACCATGAGTACTGATCGTGCGAACTTTGTCGGCCTGTCCTCGGCACTGCTGGGGATCGGTATTGATTTTCTGGCGCCGCTGATAGACCCCATCGACCTGCCCACGAAGTTCCTGGCCTACATCCGTCCACGACTCACCGATGCAGTGCTCGATGCCTTGCTGAGCCAGTACGCGACTCTGGCCGCCGATCATCTGCCATCGGACGAAATCGCCAAAGTGCTGCTCGCAGATCCCAAACATCAGGCAACCCAGGCCTGCCGCTCGATCATGAAACTGTGGCTGCTGGGGGTCTGGTACCAGCCTTATGAAGCCGGCCGCTACCAGGAAAAGCAGCAGTCGGTAGTGTCCGACCTGGCCTATCAGCAGAGTTGGGCCTGGAGGGCCGCGCAGGCCCATCCCATGGGCTATAGCCAGTTTCATTTCGGCTACTGGGGCGAGACGCCGCCCAGCCTGGAAGCCTTTACCGGCGTGCCTTCCAAGGTTCAGCAAGGAGCTTCGTCATGAGCGTGGAACAAGCGGATGTGGTGATCGTCGGTGCCGGTTTGGCGGGCAGCATTATTGCCTATCAGCTGGGCCTGGCCGGGGTCAGTGTCCTGGTGCTGGAATCCGGGCCGAGCATTCCGGCCAATCGCACTCAATACATGGAGCGTTTCTACAACGCTACCCTGAAAACACCGGAGTCGCCGTACCCGCCGGCCAGCACTCTGCAGCCGCAGCTGTACCCGGAACTGCAGCCGGCCCAGCAGAACGCGCCGCGGCCCACCATTGCCGACCTGATCAATGGCTGGCAGAACCCGCAGACCAGCTACCTGGTGCAGAAAGGCCCGCTGGCCTTCACCAGCACCTATGAGCGCGTCGGTGGTGGCACCACCTGGCACTGGGTTGCCACCTGCCTGCGCATGCTGCCGAATGATTTTCGCCTCAAATCGCAGTATGGCGTCGGGGTCGACTGGCCCATCGGTTACGAGGACTTGCAAAGCGCCTATTGCCGCGCCGAGGTGGAGATTGGCGTGGCGGCGGATGTCGCCGACCAGGGCTACCTGGGCATGACCTTTCCCGAGGACTATCAATTCCCCATGCACAGCATTCCGCTGTCCCTGGTGGACGACAGTTTCGTCAAGGCGGTGAAAGGCCGCTCGTTCGCCGGCATGCCGCTGCTGGTGAGCCCGACTCCGGCCGGGCGCAACTCCGAGCCATATGCCGGGCGCCGGGTCTGTGCGGGCAATACCAACTGCACGCCGATCTGCCCGATCCAGGCCAAGTACGACGCCACGGTGACCCTGAACAAGGCCCTGGAAACCGGCAATGTACGGGTGCTGTACAAGACCGTGGCGAGCAAGGTCCGGGTTGCCACGGATTCCAGCATCATCGGCATCGAGTTCATCCAATACCAACTGGGTGACGGTCCGCCCACCGCCAATGGCGTGGCCCAGGGCAAGCACTATGTGATTGCCGCCCACGCCATCGAGACTCCAAAACTGCTGCTCAACTCGGCCTGCCCCGAGGCGCCCCAGGGCGTCGCCAACAGCAGTGGCCAGGTCGGCCGCAGCCTCTCGGACCACCCGATCTACCTGGCCTGGGGCCTGATGCCGGAAGGTCAGTCGGTGTTTCCATACCGCGGGCCGGTGTCCACCGCGGGAATTGAAAGCCTGCGCGACGGGGCCTTCCGCAGCCAGCGTGCGGCCTGGCGCATCGAGATTGGCAACGAGGGCCTGAACTGGCCCATTGGCGATCCCTACACCACGGTGTGCGACCTGATCGATGGCGAGAACATCAGTCGGACCAATCCCTTGCCTGGAGTCCAGCAGCCGCCCAGCGCACTCTACGGACGCGATTTGATCCAGGCCCTCAACGACCGCCTGATCCGCCAGTTCCGTATCGGTTTCCTGGTGGAGCAGGTGGAGGACAATCCGGACCAGGCCGATTGCTACATCGTGCCCTCCAGCGAATACACGGACCGCCTGGGCATCCCTCGGCCGGAGATTCATTACAACCTGTCGAACTACACCAAGGAGGGCTTCAAGCAGGCCCGGCAGGCGGCCACCTACATCATCACCGAGCTGCTGGGGGCCACCGAGCTCACCGACCTCAAGCCGGATCCGGCATTCAATCCGGGGTACTTCGTCTACGACGGCGAACCCTACAGCTTCCAGGGCGCGGGGCACCTGATGGGCACCTACCGCATGGGCGACAATCGCAACACTTCGGTGGTCGACAAGCACCAGCGCAGTTGGGACCACCACAACCTGTTCCTGGTGGGGGATGGGGTGTTCCCCTCCAATGGCACTGCCAACCCGAGCCTGACCATCGCCGCCTTGTCGTTCCAGGCCGCAGATGTGCTGGCCAATGAACTCCGGGCCAGCACGGCGACGGTCCAGGCCAACCAACCGTGGCAGGGCACCGGAGTGCAGTTCAATGGCATCAGCCCGCGCCTGGTGCGCTGTGTCAGTGGGCGCTGGTCGGCCAGCCCGGCGGGGGGCATGGTCGATGGCCTGGGCAATCCGGCCTTTGTCGCCAAGCCTGGCTACACCTTGCCGGGAGCCAATGAAGGGGCGTTGATCGGGCGGGTCGGGGTGGACGGGGACCCCTTCCTGATCGGCGATCTGGCTGCGATCCCGGCTGGCCGCAAAGGCGAGCTGCAACTGTGCATCAACGACGATCTTGAGGGCCGTTACGGTGTCGGCCTGCAGGACAACCAGGGTGCGCTGACAGTGCGAGTGGAGTTCGGCACCTTGTGAATGATCCGCCCGGGAGCGTACCTGGCGCTCCCGGGCGGAGTTTCAGACCAGGGCTTTCTTGTGGCGCAGGGCGACGGGGTCGGAGCGCTGCTCGATGGCCTGTTTCAAGTCCTGGCGCAGCCCCAGCAGGAACGCCAGCTCGGCTACCACGAACAACGGGCCGATGATCAAGCCCGACAGGTCGTCGACGAAGGCCGGCTTGCGACCCTCGTAGTAATGGCCGATGAACTGGATCACCCAACCGATCACGAACAGGCCCAGGCCGCTGCTCAGCCAGAGCCCGGTGCTGTGTGCCGCCAGCGCCTGACCGATCCATACCGACAGGCCCATCAGCACACTCATCAGCAGTCCCAGGCGCAACTCCAGGCGCAGGTAGAACACCGACGCGGCAAGGGCCAGCAGCACCGCCGGCGACCATGCAATGCCCGCCATGCTCCAGGCGGGACGCGACAACAGCACCGCCACCGCCACCACGATCATCGGAATGCCGATAAAGTGGCTGGCGATATTGCGCGGGTCGCGGTGGTAGGCGGCGTATTGACTGAGATGATCAACGAGGCTTTTCATTGTTGTTCCTCCGTTAGGGTGGCTGGATCATGCCCGGTGCCCGCTCACGGCTCTGTCAGCTAGGCGACAATTATCCCGATGCCCTCAGGAACCCCCTTGTCCATGGATATGCAGCAGTGGCGTGAGTGCCTGATGACCGGCCAGTGGTTCAGCCATCTGCCGGCTTCATTACAGAATAGTTTGCTCAGCGGTGCCCGCCTGCGCCGGCTGGTGCCAGGGCAGTGCCTGTTCCTGCGTGGTGATCCGCCCTGCGGCCTGTACGCGGTGCTGGAGGGCACGGTGCGGGTCGGCGCGGTCAGCGAACAGGGCAAGGAGGCCCTGCTGAGCCTGATGGAAGCGCCCCACTGGTTCGGCGAAATCTGCCTGTTCGATGGCCAGCCGCGCACCCACGATGCTTACGCCGAGGGCGCCTGCACCCTGCTTCAGGTGCCGCAGGCAGCACTGTTGCAGCTTCTGGAGCAACAGCCGCAGTACTGGCGCCAGTTCGCCCTGTTGATGAGCCACAAACTGCGCCTGGCCTTTATCAACCTGGAGCAACTGAGCCTGATGCCAGCTCCGGCTCGGGTGGCCAGCCGCCTGCTGGCGATGGCTGCCGGCTACGGTGAAGTGGCCCAGGCCCGCCGTGTGCTGCAACTGCCCCAGGAGCAACTGGCGCTGATGCTCTCGCTGTCGCGCCAGACCACCAACCAGATCCTCAAGGATCTGCAGAACCAGGGCATTCTGCGCCTGAGCTACGGCGAGATCGAAATCCTCGACACCGAGCGCCTGCGCGCCCTCGCCGGCAAGCCGGCTCCTACAGCCCCCGCGATGTTCCGCCAGCCGTAGGAGCTGGCTTGCCAGCGAAGAGGCCCTCAAGACCGCCCTCGCCAGCAGTCAGCGCCTACGAGCCACGATAGGTCGAGAACCCATAAGGGCTGAGCAACAACGGAATGTGGTAATGCTGCTCGGTCTGCTTGACCTCGAAGATCACCGGAATCTCCGGGAAGAAGGTCTCGCGCTTGGCCTGCCTGAAGTATTCGCCCGTCTTGAACACCACTCGATATTCGCCAGCAGTCAGGGCCTGGCCGGCGGGAAACAGCTCGCTGATCCGCCCTTGTTCGTTGGTCACGCCAGTGGACAACGCTTTCCAGTCCTGGCCCACATGCTGCTCGAGGGTCACCTTGACCCCCGGCGAGGGCAAACCGTTCTCCAGGTTCAGCACATGCACGCTCAAGGGGTTGCCGGCCGCCAAGGCCAGGCTCGACAGACCGCAGAGGCCGACAGCGGCCAGAGCATTACGCAAAAAAATCATGAACGACTCCTCATTGCATTGATCAAAAAAAACCAGCCGATAGACGTCACAGCGCGGCCCGCAAACCGACCTTTTGCGCCGCCTTGAGCGCACATTCCTCGTCTTGCGCGGCACCACCGGCACCGGCAATGCCCATTGCGCCGACCAGTTCATGGCCGGCGAACAACGGAATGCCGCCACCGAGCAGCAACAGCTCCGGCAAGGTATTGAGATTGGCCGCCTCGGGGTTGCTCCGTGCCCGCTCGGCGAACAGCCGGCTCGGGGTCTTGCTGGACAGCGCGGTATAGGCCTTGCGCTGGCTGGCGAGGGTGTTGTGCGGGCCCACGCCATCACTGCGCAAAGTCACCAGCAGGTTGCCGCCACGGTCCAGCACCGAAACCACGGCCGTACACTGGGCCAGGCTGGCGTCCGCCAACTGACGGGCGGTGGCCAGGTCCAACTCGGCGTGACGGGGCAGTTCCAGCTCCGCCAGGGCGCTGCCGGCAAGGCTCAGGCCAAGGCTCAGAACAAGGGTTTTGCAAATCATGGGAAGGCTCCGCAAAGACAGGTCGCCACCTTAGCCAGCCGTCCTCGTCAGAACCTCGTCAGTTGGATTACAAGTTTGTAATGGGCAAGCGCCTGCCAGGCGCCTAGCCTGTGCCGATCATTCTTGAGGTGCGCCATGCGTTTGCTGGTAGTTGAAGACGAAGCCAAGACCGCGAATTTCCTCGCCAAGGGCCTGGGCGAGTCCGGTTTTGCCGTCGACGTGGCCTTGAACGGCCTGGACGGGCGTTACTTTATCGAGCAGCAGGCCTACGACCTGATCATCCTCGACGTGATGCTTCCCGGGCTCAACGGCTGGCAACTGCTGCAGCTGGTCCGCCAGCGTGGTGCCACCCCGGTATTGTTCCTCACCGCCCGTGACGCCATCGAAGACCGGGTCCGCGGCCTTGAATTGGGGGCCGACGACTATCTGCTCAAACCCTTCGCCTTCGCCGAATTGCTGGCCCGGGTTCGCACCCTGCTGCGTCGGGGGCCTATGCGCGAGGCTGAGTCCTACAGCATCGCCGACCTGGAAATCGATGTACTGCGTCGCCGGGTCAGTCGTGGTGGCCAGCGTATTGCCCTGACCAACAAGGAGTTCGCCCTGCTGCACTTGCTGGCCAGCCGCCAGGGCGAAGTGCTGTCGCGGACCCTGATCGCATCCCAGGTGTGGAACCTGAATTTCGACAGCGACACCAACATGGTGGAGGTGGCAGTGCGTCGGTTGCGGGCCAAGGTCGATGATCCCTACATGCCGAAACTGATCCACACCGTGCGTGGCGTCGGTTACCAGTTGGAAGCCCCGGATGAAGCGCTCTAGTTCCATTGCCTGGCGCCTGGCACTGGCGTTTGCCGCGGTCTGTGCTCTGGTGTTGAGTGTGATCGGGGTATTTCTCTACCGCTCCCTGGCCGCAGAGATTGCCTACCGCGACGACCTCGCCCTGCTGGGACGCCTGGAGCAGGTACGGGCCCTGTTGCAGGACAGCGACAGCCTTGATGCCCTGCAAGCCCGGCCGCGCCTGTACCAGAACATGCTGGGCAACCAGGACAGCCTGTTGCTGGTGCAACGGGCCGACGGTTCCACGGTGATCGATATCAACCCGCGACAACAAAGCCTGCCGGCACTGGTGCCGATCCTCCTGGCGCAACCGCCACAACGTCGCGATATCAGCGTATGGCCCGGCGCCGGCGATGTTCCGGTCGCCTTGCTGGCGGGACAGGCCCGCGGACCCCAGGGCGAAGCCTTGACCGTGGTCGCCGGCAAGGTCCTCAGCGAACGTGAGCAGATGCTTGCCAGCTATCGCCTGCGCTTGTACCTGGCGGTGGGAGTGGGGGCTCTATTGGCGTTTGCCCTGGGGCTGCTGCTGTTGCGCCGAGGCTTGCGCCCCTTGCGCCAGCTCAGCGAGTCGGTCCGCCAGATTGATTTGCGCAGCCTCGACCAGCGCCTGCAGACCACCGGCATCCCAGCGGAATTCCACGAGCCGGTACAGGCCTTGAACGCCATGCTGGCGCGGCTGGACGAGAGCTTCCAGCGCCTGTCGCAGTTCTCCGCCGACCTGGCCCACGAGATCCGCACGCCGTTGCACAACCTCCTGGGCAGCAACGGCCTGGCGTTGAACCAGCCGCGCAGCGCCGCCGAATACCAAGAGGTGCTGGCGTCGAATATGGAGGAGTTCGAGCGGCTCACGCGGATGGCCCAGAACCTGTTGTTCCTGGCGCGCACCGAACAGGCTGAACAGGCCCTGGACCTGCGTCCGCTGACATTGGCGGGGGTCGGCGCGGAGCTCTGCGACTACTTCGAAGCCCTGGCCGATGACCGGAATATCCGCCTGGAGAATGGTTTTTCCGGCGAACTGCAGGCTGACCAGCAATTGTTGCAGCGGGCCCTGGGCAACCTGTTGGCCAACGCCGTGCGGCATGCCGACCAGGGCTCGGTGATCAGCTTGCGCCGCCGCGTCGAAGCGGGCTGGTGCTGGCTGCAGGTGCACAACCAGGGGCCGGCGATTGCCCCCGAGCATGTGTCCCGGCTGTTCGACCGTTTTTATCGGGTCGATCCGTCCCGGGCCGAACCGGGAGACTCCGGGGGCCTGGGCCTGGCCATCGTTCGCTCGATCATGCTGCTGCATGGTGGCCAGGTCCGGGTTACCAGCGATCAACAGGCGACGCTATTCGAACTGGGTTTTCCATTGGCCTAGCCGCTGCCGGGTCTGCGAGGCGGTGATCGAGCGCTATGTGGGCAAGGCGCCAACCGTCAACGCATCCCGTCCCTGAACTGCCCCGGGGTCAGCCCGGTCCAGCGTTTGAACGCTCGGCTGAAGCTGCTGGCGTCGGCAAAGCCGAGCAGGTAGCTGATTTCGCTCAGGGAACATTCCAGATCTTGCAGGTGCAGCAGGGCGAGGTTCTCCCGGCATTCGTTGAGCAGGGTGTCGAAGCGCGTGCCTTCATCCGCCAAGTGCCGCTGCAGGCTGCGCAAACTCAGGTTCAGGCTCTGGGCAACCCGTTCGGCAGAGGGCTCGCCCTCCGGCAGTTGGGCTTCAATCACCCCGCGCACCTTGCGCTCCCAGGTCAGGGGCCGCAGTTGCGCCAGGGTACGCTTGAGCACCGCTTCGTTGTGTTCCGCCAGCTCCGGGTTGGCGTCGTCCAGGTGGCTGTCGAAATCGTGCAGGCCGAACTCCAGGCAGTCGTCGGCGGCGTCGAATTGCACCGGGCAGCGAAACACCTTGTGCCACTGGCTCGGGTCTTGTGGTGCCGGGCGCCGCAGTTGCACCGCCAGTGGCGCATAGTCGCGGCCCAGGCGATTGCGGCAGGTGCGCACATAGATCGCGGCAAACGCGTCGATGGCCTCGAACGCCGGCTGTGGCGAACCTGGCGGCACCTTGAGGAAGAACCGATAGCGATCCGTCTCTCGAGTCAGGGCCAGTTCCAGGGCGTCGCTGACCACTTGGTGATAGCGCACGATGCGCTCGAACACTTCCCGCAGGCTGCCGCTGGCCACCAGGGCGTAGCCCAGGGCATGGAAGGTGGTGGGGCTGACAAAGCGCGACACCCGCAAGCCAATGGCCGGATCGCCGCTCGCCTGTACCGCCAGGTGCCACAGGCGGGTAGTGGCCGACAGCGGATAGCGGGCGTTGGGGTCGTCCATCAATTGCGGGTCGAGCCCGGCTTCACGGCACAGCGCGCCGCTGTCGAGGTCGAGGGCATCCAGTTGTTTGCGCAAGGCGCGGGTCCAACTGGCGAGGGAAGTGGCTTCAGTCATGCGATTTGGCGCGTCCGGTCAACAGGTTGGCGTTTACGGCTAGCGCCCGGAGCCAGGGCTCGGGGCAGGATGCACAGATCACTGAACAGAGGATGGAATCATGCAAGGTACTTGCGCAAGCCCCGAGGAGATGAATACACAGCAACGCGCCGCGCATGTTCGCCAAGTGGTGCTGGCCCGGGGCGATGAATTGCGCAGACGCTACCCGTTACTAAAGCACCAGGATGCCCTGGGCGCAGGAATTCTGGCCTTCGCCCTGGCCGCGATGGTCGGATCGGCAGTGCTCTACATCGAGGGTTACCTGGCCTGGTGGGGGTGTCTGCTGCTCAATGCGTTCTTCGCCTCGCTGACCCACGAGCTGGAGCACGACCTGATCCACAGCCAGTATTTTCGCAAGCGGCGGTTGCCCCACAATCTGATGCTGGCATTGGTCTGGCTGGCGCGGCCGAGCACCATCAACCCCTGGATACGGCGCCATCTTCACCTCAATCACCACAAAGTCTCGGGCAGTGAGGCCGATATCGAAGAGCGGGCCATCACCAATGGCGAACCCTGGGGCTTCACCCGGCTGCTGATGGTGGGCGACAACATGATGGCGGCCTTGATCCGCCTGCTGCGCGCGCCAGGCGCCAGGCGCAAGCTGGGCATCCTCGTGCGCACCCTGGCCGTGTACGCGCCGCTGGCCCTGCTGCACTGGGGCGCCTGGTATGTATTCCTGGGCTTTCACGGGGCCAACGGCGTTGCCGCCCTGCTGGGGAGTCCGATCCCGTGGTCCCAGGACACCCTGTGGCTGATGCACCTGATCGACATCGCGGTGGTGGTGATCATCGGCCCCAACGTGCTGCGCACCTTCTGCCTGCACTTTGTCAGTTCCAACATGCACTACTACGGCGATATCGAGCCGGGCAACGTGGTCCAGCAGACCCAGGTGCTCAACCCCTGGTGGCTGTGGCCGTTGCAGGCCTTCTGCTGCAATTTCGGCAGCACCCACGGCATCCACCATTTCGTGGTCAAGGAGCCCTTCTACATTCGCCAGATGACGGCGCCGGTGGCGCACAGGGTGATGGCTGAGATGGGGGTGCGTTTCAACGACTTCGGCACCTTTGCCCGGGCCAATCGGTTTCATCCCGTGGAGCAGGCGCAGGAGGATGCAGGCGCTGGTGTGCGGGCCTAAGCCTGTAGGAGCCGGCTTGCCGGCGAAAGGGCCCTGGCGTCTTGCATCGCCCCGGAGGACGCCTTCGCTGGCAAGCCAGCTCCTACACGTGCAGCGGCCGGTTCATGAGCGGGCCAGCGTTTGTGCTGTCAGTCGGGCTGGAACGGCGATTCGCTGAGGATCACCCCGGTTTCATCCACATAACGCTGCCACTCTTCCAGCAACGTGCGCAGTTTCTCCGGCTGGCTCTGGGCCAGGTCATGAATCTCTCCCGGGTCCTGGCCGAGGTCGTACAGCTGCCAGGTCGCCGGCCCCACCGGGCCCGGGATATACACCGCTTTCCACTGCCCCTGTCGAATCGCCCGGCGGCCGAACAGCTCCCAGCCAGTCACCGTGTGTTCGTCATGCACCTGGGCGGTTTCCCCGGAGAGAAAGCCCAGCCACGACTTGCCCCGCAGCGGCGCCACCTCACGGCCGTGCCAGCGCTTGCCCGGGTGGCGCACGCCGGCCAGGTCGAGCAGGGTCGGGGTAATGTCCATCACGGTGCCGAAGCCATGGCTGATCTGGCCCTTGAGCGACAGCTGCGGGTAGTGCAGCAGGGCCGGTACACGAATCCCGCCCTGGGTGGTGAACGCCTTGAATAGCCGCGACGGTGCGGTGGCCGCTTGGGCCCAGGCCGGTCCGTACCAGACGTAGGAGTTGGCTCGGCCGATGTTCTCCAGGCGGTTGTCGTAATGCTGGTTGAGGTAGGTCAAAAGCTCCGGGCCGAACTTGGGAAAGGCTTCGAGCAAGGCGCCCTCGGCGCCGTTGTCGGACATGAACAGGATCAGGGTGTTATCCAGCTGGCCCTGCTGGCGCAGGTAATCCACCACCCGGCCGATGTTCCAGTCCATGCGCTCGACCATCGCCGCATACACCTCCATGGCCCGCGCCGAAACCTGCCGTTGTTCCTCGCTGAGGGCATCCCACTCGGCGTTCAGATTGATCAGCGGATGGGGCTCGACGGCTGTATCCACCAGTCCCAGGGCCTTGAGTTTTTCCAGGCGCTCCAGGCGCAGTACCTCGGGGCCGGCATCATAGCGACCGCGGTATCTGGCAACGATTTCCTCGGGTGCCTGCAGTGGCCAGTGCGGCGCCGAAAACGGCAGGTAGGCGAAGAATGGCCGAGTCTGGTCGCGCTCCTTGAGGTACTGCAAAAGTTTGTCGCCGAAGGCGTCGGAGGAATAGAAATCCGCCGGTAGCTCATCGATGAAACGGTCGTCCTCGATGTACAGCGCCGGAGTGGATTTCAGCAGCCCGGGGGTGCGTTCGTCATAAGTCGGTTCGAAGGCGTAATGGTTGGCCGCTCCCGGCAGCAGTGAGAACGAACGCTCGAACCCACGGGCATGGGGCGCACGCTCGGTGGTCAGCCCCAGGTGCCACTTGCCGCTCATCAGGGTCTGGTAGCCGGCTTCGCGCAGCAACTCCGGCAGGGCCACCACGCGGTCGTTGAGGTAACCCTCGTAGCCGGGTTTGCCGATCAGTTCCGGGGTCAGGGCCTCGGCCATGGTGCCGATCCCGGCGATGTGGTGGTCGGTGCCGGTGAGCAGCATCGAACGGGTTGGCGAGCAGGTCGGGGCCGTGTGGAAGTCGGTCAAGCGCAGGCCGTTGAAGGCCAAGGCATCGAGGTTCGGCGTGGCGATCTCGCCGCCAAAGGCACCGAGATCGGAAAAGCCCAGGTCGTCGGCCAGGATCACCAGGAAGTTGGGACGTTGCGGCATCGGGTCACTCCTGTTCAGCAAGCAATGAAGGTCAGTGGCAGGTTGCGGATCTGCACCGGCGGCGGGGCCTGGTAGTGATCGTCGCTGGTCAGTTCGTGGAGCAGTTCTTCACGCAACTGATGGAAATCGAAACTGCTGCGTAGGCGCGGGTGGGGCAAGCCCACCTGGACCACGCGCTTGATCCGTCCCGGGCGCGGCTCCATCACCACCACCCGGTCGGCGAGGAAAATCGCTTCCTCGACATCGTGGGTCACCAGCACCGTGGTGATTTTTGCCCGCTCGCGGATCGCCAGCAGCTCGTCCTGCATCTGCTGGCGGGTCAGGGCGTCGAGGGCGCCGAAGGGTTCGTCCAGCAGCAGGATCCGTGGGCTGGCCACCAGGCCGCGGGCGATGGCCACTCGTTGCGCCATGCCGCCGGACAGCTGGTGCGGATAGGCCCGGGAAAAATCCCCCAGGCCCACCAGGTCGATGAAGTCGTCGATCCGCCGTTGCCGCTCGGCGGTGCTCAGGGCCTCGTTGACCAGGCCCAGGCCGATGTTCTCGGCCACCGTCAGCCAGGGGAACAGCCGGTGCTCCTGGAACACGATGCCGCGTTCACTGCCGATGCCGGTGACGGGCTTGCCGTCGATGCGGATCTCGCCGCGAAAGTCGGTGTCCAGGCCGATCAGCAGGCGCAGCAGAGTGGACTTGCCACAGCCGCTGGAGCCGACGATGGCGACGAATTCGCCCTCGGCAATGTCCAGGTTGAACTCACGGATCGCCTCCAGCTCGCCACCGGCGACAGCGAAGGTCTTGCCCACGTGATTAAAACTGACCAGGGGTGCGTTCATGCGTGTCTCCAGCGAGTGGCGCGAATTTCCAGGCGTTGGCCAATCAGGTTCAGCAGGGCGCCAGTGAGGCCCACCAAGAGCATGCCGGCCATGATCAGGTCCATGCGCAGCAGCTGTTGGGCGCTGATCATTTGGCTACCGATACCGCCGTTGGACGGCATGAAATATTCGGCGCCGATGGTGCCCAGCCAGGCGTAGATCAGGCTGATGCGCAGGCCGGCGAAAATCCCCGCAGCGGCGCCGGGCAGCACCAGCCGTCGCAGCCGCTGCCAGAGGTTGAGGCGCAGTACCTGGGCGGCTTCCGCCAGTTGTGGTGACAGTTGCGCGACGCTGCGCTGGGTGGCGATGAACAGTGGGAAGAAGGCTGCCAGGGCGACGAACACCCACTTGGCCAATTCGCCAAGGCCGAACCAGGCGGTGAGCAGCGGCACCCAGGCGAAGATGGCGATCTGGCGGATAGCGGCCAGGGTCGGCCCCAGCAGACGTTCACTGAACCGCGACAGGCCCAGCAGCAGGCCAAAGGCAAAGCCCAGGCCGCCACCCAGGAGCAGCCCACCGAGGGTGCGGCCCAGGCTCAGGCCCATGCCCCCCAGCAGGCTGCCGTCCAGCAGGCCGTCGAAGGTAGTGGCGAGCACCTGCAGCGGGCTTGCCAGGATGTTCGCGTCGACCCACTGCTGATCGCTTGCCAGTTGCCACAGGGCCAGCAAGGCCAGGGGCAGCAGCCAGGGTTGCAGGCGTTGCCAGCCCTCATAGCGTGGACCACGGCGGAATTCGGCAGTGGCCGGGTGTGGCCAGTGCACCAGCCGGCGGTCCAGCCAGCCGATACCACGGTCCATGAACACTCCCAGCAGGCCGATCACCAGGATGCAGACAAATACGATGTCCAGCATGAACAGCTGGCGCGCCCAGACCATCAGGTAGCCGATGCCTTCGCTGGAGGCCAGCAGTTCCACTGCCAGCAACGAGGTCCAGCCGGTGGCCAGGGCCAGGCGCACCCCGGCCATGAACGCCGGCAGCGCGGCGGGCAGCACCAGGCGGCGAATCAGTAGCCGCGGCGGCAGGCGCAGCACGGCGGCGGCTTCGCGCAACTTGGGTTGTGCATCCCGCACGCCCACCAGGGTGTGCAGGGTCACGGGCACCACGATGGCCTTGATCAGCACCACCAGCTTGAGCACTTCACCGATGCCGAAAAACACCATGAACAGTGGAATCCAGGCCAGGGTCGGAATCTGCGCCAGGGCGCCGAAGGTCGGAAAGACCAAGCGCTCCAGGCGTTGGCTGAAACCCAGGGCGCCGCCCAGCAGGGCACCGGCGGTGATACCCGCCAGCAAGCCCCAGAACAGCCGTTGCAGGCTGATCGCCAGGTGGCTCCACAGTTCGCCGTGAGCCAGTTCCAGGGCGCTGCTCCAGACCAGCGCCGGGGACGGCAGGATCTGCTCGCTCATCCATTGATTACGACTGGCCAGCCACCACAGGCTGAACAGTCCCAGGGGCAGCAGCCAGGGCAGCAGGCGCTGACTGACCAGGGGCCAGCCCGGGCGTCCGTTGGACGGCGCCGCCAGGGGCAGGCTGAGCAGGGAAACACGGGCCATGGATGACCTCCGTTGTCGGGTACTGCATGGCGTTGGTCGATGCCGTAGGAGCTGGCATGCCAGCGAAACAGCCCTTGAGAGCGCTGCAGGGTCTGTGGGCCTCTTAGCCGGCAAGTCGGCCCTGCTTTATATTCGTTTATGGTCTATTAAAATTCTTATCGATTCTTTTTAGGGATAAGAGCAGCCATTTAAGGCTTCTCGCCAACCGGCATCCAATGCATTTGAAGAATATTTTTCATGCATTTCATGCATGTCCCCGGGGACGCCCGTGGCAGCTGGTTTATTCAATATGGTTATTAAAATGTGAATTTATAGTATTTAAATGTTGATCAATTCCGTGCCTACCTTCTGCTCCTCACAGCCTTTGCCACCAGGAGCCGCACCCATGAACCTTCCCTTCAAACGCGTGATCAGCCTGTTCGCCGCACCGGCCCTGGCGGGACTGCTGGGCTACCTGCCGCTGCTGGCCCAGGCTGGCGAGCTCAAGGAAATCCGGATTGCCGTGCCCGACCTCAGTGCCGGCACCCAGCACAGCGGCGGCGGGGTGGTGGATGTGCTGCGCCAGCAACAGATCTTCGAAAAGGCCTTCGCTGACCAGGGCATCAAGATCCAGTGGAATTTCTTCAAGGGTGCGGGGCCGGTGATCAACGAGGCCTTTGCCAACGGCCAGGTGGACCTGGCCTACCTGGGGGACTTGGCGGCCATCATCGGCAAGTCCAACGGCCTGGACACGCGCCTGCTCAGTGCCTCGGCGCGTGGGGTCAAACACTACTTGGGAGTGGTTCCGGGTTCCGGGATCAAGACCCTGGAAGACCTCAAGGGCAAGCGTGTGGCGGTGTTCCGTGGCACCGCCACCCAGCTGTCCTTTGATGCGGCCCTGGCCAGCCGAGGCCTGAGCGAGAAGGACCTGAAGGTGGTCAATCTCGATTTCAACGCGGCGGTGGCAGCCTTGGCGGCCAAGCAGATCGACGCCTCATGGGGCAGCACCGGGCTTTCGGCTCTGCGTAGCAAAGGGCTGGCCGAGCTGCCGTTGAGCACCAAGGATCTGGGCGGCGCCGGCAGCGTGCAGAGCGTGCTGGTGGGCGCGGGCAAGTTTGTCGACGAGCATCCAGAGGCGGTGGAGAAGTTGCTCAAGGCTCAACAGCAGGCCGTGCAATGGCTGACCCAGGACAGCAACAAGGACGCCTACATCCAGCTGGTGTCCGGCTTGGCCAGCTACCCGCCGGTGATCTTGCAGGATGACCTCAAGGACCAGCGCCTGAGCGAGATCTTCCCCTCGACCCTGGACCCGGTATTTCTCGGCAAACTGCAGGACTCGGTAGACCTGGCGGCCAAGGAACGGTTGATCCGCAAGCCGTTCAAGGTGGACGCCTGGGTTGCGCCGCAATTGGCGGCTGCCGGTCTTTGAGGTCGACGCCATTCGCCGGCAAGCCGGCTCCTACGTAACCCTGGAGCCGGCTTGTCGGCGAGGGCGGTCTTGAGGGCCTCTTCGCTGGCAAGCCAGCTCCTACGGTCGGTGGGGATATCGTGCGGGATCTTGTAGGAGCCGGCTTGCCGGCGAAGCTGTGCTAGACGGCGATGGCGTGGTTCTGCTGATCCACCGCCACCAGCACCTCGATCATCTTGCGCGCCGCCGGTGACAGGCGGAATCCGCTGCGGCTGACGATGCCGCAGCGGGCGTTCAGGCTGTCGATATTCTGCGGCAGGTTGCGCCAGTGCAGCAGCACCAGCGAACCCTGCTCGATGTCTTCGGCAAAGGCTTCGGCGGTGCCCACGCCAATCGCGTTGGACTGGCGGACAATCTTCACCAGGGCCGGAAAATGCTCGGTCTCGATGCTCGGCGAAAAATCGATGCGCCCACTCAGGTTGGCCAGCAGCTTGCGGATGCCCGGGGGGATCAGGGTGGTGGCCAGGGGGTAGTCGAACATGTCGTTGGTGGACAGGCTTTCCTTGGCCAGCAACGGGTGCCCCGGGCGGCAGAAGAACACCCCGCGCTTGGGCGTCAGGGCCTGGGTCTGGTAGTTCGGGTCGGCCTCGAAATGACGGATGTCGGCGATAAAGAATTCGATCTCCTCGCGGTTCAGGCTGCGGCTGAGTTTTTCCCAGTTATCCACGGCAAAACAGGTGCGCACTTTCGGGTGTGCACTGGTGAATTGCGCCACGGCGTCGGGCACCAGTTTCACCGCCGGCGCCGGGCCGCAACCGAAGCGTAATTCGCCGGCGTCGAGCTTGGTCATCCGTGTCACTTCACTGCTCAGCAACGCTGCGCCCTGGACCAGGCTCAAGGCGTGCTGCAGCACCACCTGGCCTTCCGGCGTGGGGCGCAGATCCTTGTGCGCACGGTCCACCAGCACGCAACCGAACTCCTGTTCCAGGCCCTGGATACTGCGGCTGAAGGCCGGCTGGGTGATGCCCATGGCGTCGGCGGCGCGGACAAAACTGCGGTGCTCGTTGAGGGCGATGAAGTAACGCAATTGGCGAAGATCCATATGCTTTCCCGGCATCCGAAAAATAGCTCGAAGGCATTTGCGACGAGTAAGGAATGAGGTTTTAAATGCAAGCTCTTATTCCGTCAACGAAGCATGTGATTATCTATTAGACCTAAATAGAATATAGATAGAGCGTTGTTTCGCTGCGGCTCCAACCGCAAGCAGTCAGATGAGGGTGTCCCCGATGAGCAATGCCGCATTAGCCGTTAAACCCGCTGTCCATGCCCTTGAGATCCACCCGGTGGCCGGTCGTATCGGCGCCGAGATCCGTGGCGTGCAACTCTCTGGCGAACTCGACGCCGCCACCGTGGAAGCCATCCAGCAAGCGCTGGTGCAGTACAAGGTGATCTTCTTCCGTGGCCAGGCCCACCTCGATGACCAGAGCCAGGAAGCCTTCTCCCACCTGCTGGGCGAGCCGATAGCCCACCCCACCGTACCGGTGCGCGATGGCACCCGCTACCTGCTGGAACTGGACGGCGCCCAAGGCCAGCGGGCCAACTCCTGGCACACCGACGTGACCTTCGTCGACGCCTACCCGAAAGCTTCGATCCTGCGTTCAGTGGTAGCCCCGACCTTCGGTGGTGACACGGTCTGGGCCAACACCGCCACGGCCTATAACGAACTGTCGGTGGAACTGCGGGAACTGGCGGACAAGCTCTGGGCGGTGCACAGCAACGAATACGACTATGCCGGGGCCAAGCCGGATGTCTCGGCGGAAAAGCTTGAGCGTTACCGCAAGATCTTCACCTCCACGGTCTTCGAGACCGAGCACCCGATCGTTCGCGTGCACCCGGAGAGTGGGGAGAAGAGCCTGGTGCTGGGGCATTTCGTGAAGCGCATCAAGGGTTATTCCCAGGCCGATTCGGCGCACCTGTTCAACCTGTTGCAAAGCCATGTCACGCGCCTGGAAAACACCGTGCGCTGGCGCTGGACCGCCGGTGACGTGGCGATCTGGGACAACCGCTCGACCCAGCATTACGCGGTCGATGACTACGGCACCCAGGACCGCATCGTGCGCCGCGTGACCCTCAAGGGCGATGTGCCGGTGGGCGTGCATGGCCAGCGCAGCCAGACCACCAAGGGCCTCTGAGCGCCCCAACCCCCTACCGCATGAAAGGTGCACATCGGGCCTACCGTAGGAGCTGGCTTGCCAGCGAAAGCGCCCCCGAGAGCGATGCAAGGTTCAAGGGCCTCTTCGCCGGCAAGCCGGCTCCTACGATAATTCATACGATGAACCTGCCCGCCGTAGGAGCTGGCTTGCCAGCGAAAGCGCCCCCGAGAGCGATGCAAGATTCAAGGGCCTCTTCGCCGGCAAGCCGGCTCCTACGATAATTCATGGGATGAACCTGCCCGCTGTAGGAGCTGGCTTGCCAGCGAAAGCGCCCCTGAGAGCGATGCAAGATTCAAGGGCCTCTTCGCCGGCAAGCCGGCTCCTACGAGAACTCATGCGATGAACCTGCCCGCCGTAGGAGCTGGCTTGCCAGCGAAGGCGCCCCCGAGAGCGATGCAAGATTCAAGGGCCTCTTCGCCGGCAAGCCGGCTCCTACGAGAATTCATGGGATGAACCTGCCCGCCGTAGGAGCTGGCTTGCCAGCGAAGGCGCCCCCGAGAGCGATGCAAAGCTCAAGGGCCTCTTCGCCGGCAAGCCGGCTCCTACAGGATGGAAGGTGGCCGGGGTTACCACACGCCGATCTGCACCAGCTTTTCGCTGTGCGGTTCGCCGTAGCGAAAACGCTGGCCGCGCAGGTCGATCTCTTCATGGCTGATGGTGGTGCGGCGTTTCAGGCCCCGCAGCCATTGCAGCAAATACCCCAGGTGTTCTTCGCGCACCGCGGCATAGGCCGGGTCGGCCCCCAGGTCATTCAACTCCTGGGGGTCGTTGTGCAGGTCAAACAGCTGCGGGCGGAAGCCGTCATAAGCCAGGTATTTCCAGCGTTCGCTGCGCACCATGGTCATGCGGCAGCGGTCGATGGGCTGGCCCAGGCGTTCCCGCGCCGGGGCCTGGAAGGCGTAGTCGTATTCGCTGATGGCGTAGCGGCGCCAGTCGGGTGCCGCGCCGTGCAGCAATGCAATCAATGAGCGTCCTTCCAAGCGATGTTCGGCCCCTGGCAGGCCCAGGGCATCGAGAAAGGTCGGCAGGGCGTCGATGGTTTCCACCAGGCGTTCATCCACGCTGCCACGGCTGATATCCGCCGCCGCGCGCGGGTCGCGGACAATCAGCGGAACGCCCACCGCCGGTTCCAGCAGGAACTCCTTTTCCCCCAGGTAGTGATCGCCGAGAAAGTCGCCGTGGTCGCTGGTGAAGACGATCAGGGTGTCGTCCCAGCGGCCGTTGCTCTGCAGGAAATCAAACAGCCGGCCAAGCTGGTCGTCCACTTGCTTGATCAGGCCCATGTAGGTGGGCACCACGTTCAGGCGGACTTCATCCCGGGAGAAATTCAGGCTCTCTTCATGCTGGCGAAAGGCGTGATAGACCGGATGATCGCTGAGCTGGCCGGGCGCGGCGCGTACCGGCGCCAGTACCTGTTCTGCACCGTACAGGGCGTGGTAGGGCGCCGGGGCGATATAGGGCCAGTGCGGCTTGATGTAGGACAGGTGCAGGCACCAGGGCTGCTGGCCCTGCTCCTGGATGAAGTCGATGGCGCGGTCGGTGGTGTAGACGGTTTCCGAGTGCTGCTCGGCGACCCGGGCCGGCAGGTGGGCGTTGCGCATTTTCCAGCCGCTGAGGATTTCCCCCTGCTCGCCGGCCCCGGCGTTGGCCCAGTCGTGCCAGGGGTTGCGCCCGTCGTAGCCGAGGTCGCGCAGGTAGTGGGTGTAGGGCGCCGACTCGCGTTTGTCGTCGAAAACCGGGTCGTCGGGGTAGATGCCGTCGTGGCGGAAATAGGGCTCGAAGCCGACCTCGTTGAGCGCCTCGGCTTGGGCGCTTTCGGGGTCGATGGCCAGGCGCTGCAGGGCGTCGAGGTTGGGCGTGGCGTGGGTCTTGCCTACCAGCGCGGTGCGGATGCTGTGGGGTCGTAGGTAATCCCCCAGGGTCAGTTCTTCCAGGGGCAGGGGCACGGCGTTCCAGGCCACCTGGTGGCTGCTGACGTAGCGTCCGGTGTAGGCCGACATCCGCGACGGGCCGCAGATGGTGCCCTGGGTATAGGCGCGGCTGAAGCGCACCCCGGCGGCGGCCAGGCGGTCGATGTTGGGGGTGTGCAGGTGTGGGTGGCCGTAGCACGACAGGTAATCCCGGCGCAGTTGGTCGCACATGATGTAGAGCACGTTGCGCACGGGTTTGGGGGTATTGGACATGGGGCTCACCGAAGACAGGACAGGCGAGGTTTTTCGCCTTCGGCGGGGGCTTCCGGCAAGCGCATTTGCCGAATAGTTTCGATGCGTTTCATGCAATGCGGGGGCCCCCGCGGTCCTGTGGTGCCTGTAGGAGCTGGCTTGCCAGCGAAGGCGGCCACGCGGGCGGTGCAGAGCTTGAGGGCCGCTTCGCCGGCAAGCCGGCTCCTACGGTGGGAGGCGGCCACGCGGGCGGTGCAGGGCTTGGGGGCCTGTTCGCCGGCAAGCCGGCGGGCGGGCAGTTCACACGGCGAGGTTGTCCAGGTTGCATACCTCTTCGTCCTGTTCGTCGATGCGCTTGATCTCGTCGATCATCGCCGCGGCCAGGGGCGACAGGCGATAACCCGCGCGGCTGACGATGCCGTAGCGGGTATAGAGCTCTTCCAGGTCGTCAGCCAGGCCGTCGATCCTCAGGCACACCAGCTCGCCCTTGGCATTGTGCAGGGCATCGCTGTAGGAGCCGACGATGCCGATGGCGTCCGAGCGCAGCACCACCCCCAGCAGGCTGTAGCTGTTTTCGCATTCCACGTTGGGGGTGAAGTCCGCCTTGCCGCTCAGGTCGACAATCACCTTGCGCAGGTTCGGCGGGCGAATGGTTACCGCCAGTGGATAACTCATCAACTCGCTGGCGCTGACGCTTTCGCGCTGGGCCAGGGGGTGCCCGGCGCGGCAGCAGAAATGCCATTTGCGCGGGCGCAGGCGCTGGGTCAGGTAGTCCGGGTCGGCTTCGAAGTGGCGGGTGTCGGCGACGAAAAATTCGAACTCTTCGCTCAGCAGGCGTTTGCTCAGGCTTTGCCAGTCATCCACCTGGAACTGCACCCGGGCCTTGGGGTAGCGCCCGATAAAACTGCCGATGGCCCGGGGGATCAGCCCCGCGGCCGGCGCCGGGCCGCAGCCGAAACGCAACTCCCCCGCCTCCAGGCCATTGAACTGGCTGATCTCGTTGGCCATCTGCTGGGCGCCGCTGACCAGCCGGCGCGCGTGCTCCAGCAACAGCTGGCCCTGTTTGGTCGGCGCCAGGTCCTTGCGCCCGCGATCCACCAACTGGCAGCCGACGCTGTGTTCCAGGGCCTGGATGCTGCGGCTGAAGGCCGATTGCGAGAGGTTCACCGCCGTCGCGGCCGCGACAAAGCTGCGCTGTTCGGCGAGGGCGATGAAGTGACGGAGCTGGCGCAGGTCGATATGCATTTTTCACATAAAAAATATCGGGGAAATGCATTGGCTATGCATTAGGTCGACTCCTTATAAAGGCAATCTCTTATGCAGTAAATCTTTGTAAAAACATAAATAAATAACTTTAAGGAATATACGAGGCTGTATATTTTCTGACCAGGAGCCGCCCATGAGTCCGTTTTCCACTGCGTCACCCCTCTCCCCCCGGCGGCTCCAGCGCTTGCCGCTGGCACTGTTGCTGGCCGGCAGTGCCAGTTGGACGCCGAGCTGGGCCGAGGACGCCCCGGCGGCTCCAGCACCGCCGGCCAAGAGCAGCGCGAACAAAACCAAGGCCGACGACGGCCAGTTGCAGACGGTGACCGTCACCGCGCGCCGGCGCGAAGAAAGTTCGCAGAACGTGCCCACACCGATGAGTGTGATCGGTGGCCAGGCTCTGGAAAGCCAGCGGGTCTATCGTATCCAGGACCTGCAGCAGCTGGTGCCCAGCGTCAACGTCGCCTATATGCATGCGCGCCAGTCCAGCGTGTCGATCCGTGGCCTGGGCAACAACCCGGCCAGCGATGGCCTGGAAGGCAGCGTCGGGTTGTACATCGACAACGTCTACCTGGGGCGGCCGGGGATGGCGGTGTTCGACCTGATGGACATCGAGCAACTGGAAGTGCTGCGTGGTCCCCAGGGCACCCTGTTCGGCAAGAACACCACCGCCGGGGTGATCAACATCAGCACCCGGGCGCCGAGTTTCACCCCGGAGCGCAGCATTGAGACTTCCCTGGGCGAGGATGGTTATTTCCAGACCAAGGGCACCATTTCCGGGCCGTTGAGCGATGAGCTGGCCGGGCGCTTCTCGGCCTACCGGACCCGCAGCGACGGCGACATCAAGAACGAATACGACGGCCACGACCTCAATGGCGGATCGCGCCAGGGCTTTCGCGGGCAACTGCTGTACAAGCCCAACGACAGCTTCAACCTGCGCTGGATCGGCGACTACAACGAAGAGGATTCCAGCGCTGGCACCCGGGTGCTGTACAGCACCGGGCCGACCATCAACGGCACCAACATCTATGAGTCGCGGGCCGCGGCCGCCGGGGCGACCCTGGTCAACGGTTCGCACCGCAAGGTCAACCTCGACAGCGACCAGCACGTCACGGTGTTCCAGGGCGGCACTTCGCTGGAGGCCAATTGGACCCTGCCCAGCGACTTCACCCTGACCTCGGTCAGCGCCTATCGCTGGTGGAATTTCACCCCGCGCAACGACGATGGCCTCAACGTCCCGGCCAGCTACAACGCCGGGGTCTCGGTGGAAGACAAACAGTGGTCCCAGGAATTCCGCCTGGCCTCGCCCACCGGCGGCTTCTTCGACTACGTGCTGGGGGCCTATTACTTCGGCTCCGACCTGGACAACAAGTCCTTCGCCTATTACGGGCCCAAGGCGGACATCTGGAACGGCACGCCCAATGGCGCCTTGAGCAATGTCACCAGCATCGGCAACGGGCACATCCAGACCAACAGTTTTGCGCTGTTCGCCCAAGGCACCTGGCACCTCACCGACCGCTTGGATTTCACCGCCGGACTGCGTGGCACCTATGAAGAGAAAAGCGCCTGGGTCACCCGCAATGCGCCGCTTGGCGGAGCGACGGTCAGCGGCGCCGCCGCCAACGCGCGGCGTGGGCGCAGCGGCGCCTATGATTCCGGCGATTTGAACCAGTACAGCACCAGCCCCTCGGGCCTGCTCAACCTCAGCTACCGCTTCACCGATGATTTGCTGGGCTACGCCACCTTGTCCCACGGTGAGAAGTCTGGCGGGGTCAACCTGGCCGTGGGCTCGGCACCCACCGCCGGAGCCGACTCGCTGCTGATCGGCACCGAACGCGCCAACAACGCCGAACTGGGTTTCAAGAGCACCCTGTGGGACAAGCGCCTGCAACTCAACGCCAACCTGTTCTGGACCCAGGTCAACGGCTACCAGACCAACGCCTACGACTATGGCAACCGCGTGCAGTACCTGACCAACGCCGGTTCGGTGCGCTCGCGCGGGGTGGAAGTGGAAAGCACCCTGGTGCCGATTCGCGGCCTGACCCTGAACCTCAACGGCTCCTATAACGACGTGCGCTACCTGTCTTACAAGGATGCGCCGTGCCCGCCGGAAGTCAGCCTGCGTCCTGGCGCCCCGGCCTCCTGCGACCTCAGCGGCCACCAGGTGGTGGGCGCCTCGAAATGGATCGGCAACGCCAACGGCGAGTACAAGTGGAACCTCGACAACGGCCTGGAAGAGTACGTCACCGCCAGTTACGCGTTCCGTTCCAAGGCGGTGGGCACCGTGGAAGATTCCTCATACGGGCAGATCCCCAGCTACGCCGTGGTCAACCTTTCCACCGGCCTGCGCGGCAACTACGAACAAGGTCAGTGGGACGTTTCGCTGTGGCTGAAGAACGCCTTCGACAAGACCTACTACACCACCCTCTGGACCGGCGGCAACGGCGGCTACGAGGGGCTGTTGGGTACACCGCGAACCTTGGGCGTGACTGGCCGCTACGATTTCTGACACCTGGCTTTACGCACCTCGCGCCGGGTCTGCCGGCGCGCTTCGACCTGAACAGGAGTACTTGTCATGCTGCGCGTCAACACCGCTTTGCCCCTGCTGCTGTCCGCCACCTTGCTGGCCTCGGCGGTGCAGGCCGCCCCCAGCGTCTATCCCACGGGGGTGACCCGCTACGACCCGGACAAGGCCTATAACCAGTACGTGATTTTCAGTGGTGCCGATAAACAGACCCACCTGATCGACATGAACGGCAACGAGGTGAAGAACTGGCCGCAAGCAGGTTTTCCCTCGGCGATCATCGACCCGCAACTGGTGGGCGGCGAGCGTGGTCGGGTGCTGTTGCAGCTCAAGGACAAGGAGCCGGGCCCGCTCGGCTCGGCGGGCAATGGCCTGGGCAACCAGAGCGTCGGCGAGCTCGACTGGAACGGCAAGGTGCTCTGGCAATGGGGCGACCAGGCGCCAGGCGGTGCGGCCCAGCAGCATCATGACCAGCGCCGCCTGAGCAACGGCAACACCCTGGTGCTGGCCAACAAGGTGCACAAGGTGGCGGGGTTCAAAGTGCCCCAGGTGATCGACGACGCGATCTATGAAGTCAGCCCCCAAGGCCAGGTGCAATGGCAGTGGCTGGCGTCGGCACATCTCAAGGAATTCGGCTTTACCCCGGCACAGTTGAAGCTGGTGTATGGCACCGACAACCCGGACTACCTGCACATCAACAACCTCAGTGTGGTGGGGCCGAACCGTTGGTTCGATGCCGGTGATAAACGCTTCGCCCCGGACAACCTGCTGATCGATTCACGCAACGCCAACTTCATCGCCATCCTCGACAAACACAGTGGCAAGGTGGTCTGGCGCCTGGGGCCGAACCTGGCGCCGAGCAACCCCAAGACCGCGAACAAGGTGCCGCGTCCGGTGGATCAGTTCGTCGGCCAGCACGACGCCCACATCATTCCCGCCGGCTTGCCGGGGGCCGGGCATTTACTGGTGTTCGACAACCAGGGCACGGCGGGTTACCCCTCGGTGCCTCTGGGGCTGATCGCCGGCTCGCGGGTGCTGGAGATCGACCCGATCAAGAATGAAATCGTCTGGCAGTACAGCGCCGCCAGTTCCAAACAACCGGGCTGGGCCTTCTACAGCTCGTTCATCAGCAGCGCGCGGCGCTTGCCCAATGGCAACACCCTGATCGACGAGGGCATGAACGGGCGTTTCTTCCAGGTCACCGCGGCTGGCGAGATCGTTTGGGAATACGTCAGCCCTTACCTGGGCAAGGCCCCGGGCAGCGAGGCCATCAGCAACTGGGTGTATCGCGCGTTGCCGGTGAGCTACGACTGGGTGCCCAAGGACACGCCACGCTCGGAAACCGCCGTGAGCGTGCCGGAGTCGGGGTTGAAACAGGCCAGCGCAACGCCCGGAATCTGAGGGCTGTGCCTGAGGGCGTGGACACGGCGCTCAGAAGTAGAAGAACAGCCCGGTGTCCTGTGCCAGAGCCAGTTGATTGAGCGCGATCAGCCTGTGGATAACTCCATCCCCGGGCATCGCGGCCTCCGTCAGGATCGAAAGGGTCATGGCCAGGGCTTCCCGGCCCTGGATGGAGGCGTCCTCGTAGTCGTCGATCAGGGTTCCCAGGGCGTGGTTCAAGCGTGGCACGAGGTTGCTGCGGCACAGGGCGGACCATTGCTCTGCGCACAGGGCCAATTCCTCCAGGTCGCCCGGCAGGCATTGGTCCAGATCCAGGCGCTGCATGGCGGCTTTGCTGGTGGGCACGACTATCCATTTCAGCGGCGCGTTCATGGCTGCCACAACTCGACGAAGGCCTTGAAGTCGGGAGCGACCGGGTAGCGGCTGGCGCTGTCGGGATCGAAGACTTCCACCGCCACGTTCGGGCTGTTGAAGTCCAGGCAGATCAGCAGGCCACCGGCATCCCGGGCAATCGGCAGGCAACCTTTGGCCAACCCTGGCACGCGGCCGGCGCTGGCGTACCAGAGCAGGGTCCAGGGTTCGTTGCCCAGGGAGAAGTCGAAGAACTCACTGATGCAGGCGTAGCCGCTGCCATGGGGGAAGGTGCCGACCCCCGGTGTGGCGGCTTCGGCGTACCTGACCAGATCCAGATACAGCGCTGGAAACTCGACCCCGATGCGTTGCTGCACCTGGCTGATGATCTGCTCATCGACCTCTGATCCGGGCTCTATTTCCCAGGCACTCCAGTCCATGGTCATGGTCGGCACTCTTGTTCCCGTTGGTAGGTTGCGCCTGCTCGGTGGGTGATCGAACAGGCGCCGGGGGCCGATTGTAGGCGTGCCGCCAAGGGCTGTGCAAAGCCGGTGGTAGCGGGCTATTTACAGCTGTGGCCTTCGGGCAGGGTGACGGTGTATTTGCGTTGCACCCGGTTGCGAAAATCCAGATTGTCCAGGCTTTCCTGCACCAGGAAATCCTCGACCTTGGCGTCCTGGCAGTCTTCGTTGTAGGACGAGGCCCGCAGCAGGAACACCGTGCGCCGACTCAGCTCATCCTTGGCCTTGATATTGAAGGTCGAGAGGGTGGTATAGCCGGTGCGCTCCGAGCTGCCGATTGCGCCGTAGGACATCGTTGGGGTGCTGGTGCACACGGTCTGCTGCTTCTTGCCGGGTATGCACGTGGTTTTGGTGCTGCTGGGCACTTGGCCGTAGTCGGTGGCGGTGTAGCGGTAGCTGGTCTTTTCACTGCCCACGTCGAGGGTGAAGTTCATGCGCAACGGCGGGTGGTTCTTTGGCAGCGACGTTTCCGTGTAGACCTGCTTGAAACCCATGCCGTGGAGGGCGGCGACCATGTCGCGCAGGTAGTAGGTGGCGTTGAGGCCGTGGGCATCGTTGGCGCCGTTGACGGTCACCAGCACGGGAGCCTTTGGGTCGAAGTAGTAGTCGGGGGCGGGAGTGGCGGCGATCGCCACTTCGAGTTTATTGGCGCAGCCGGTCAAAAAACAGGCAAGCAAAAGCAGCGGGCAGAGCAGGTAGCGAGTCATGAATAAGCCAACGTGCAACGTGATGAATGGATAAGGCTTTAACGAACGGGACTCGGATCAAACAAACGCGGGGGCGTTACGCGGGCTCGCTCGCCTGGTATTCCAGGAGGTCGCCGGGTTGGCAGTCGAGTGCGGCGCAGAGTTTGTCCAGGGTCTCGATTTTCATCCCCTTGACCTTGCCATTTTTCAGCAACGACAGATTCGCCTCGGTAATGCCCAGGATGGCGGCGAGCTCTT
Organism: Pseudomonas sp. Fl5BN2; assembly: GCF_009908205.1. NCBI lineage: Bacteria > Pseudomonadati > Pseudomonadota > Gammaproteobacteria > Pseudomonadales > Pseudomonadaceae > Pseudomonas > Pseudomonas sp. Fl5BN2. The sequence continues at coordinate 81,079 of NZ_JAAARL010000003.1, forward strand.
TCGAGCGAATCTTGTTTTTAGCCATGACAACGTCAAGCCGAACGATAATGGTCATCTCATTGTTCTATATGTAGTGACTGTGCTCATCACTGAGGACTTTGGCGTCGCGCATGATAATGGAAAATGAGCAGAGCAAGATTCCTTTGACCACCTCATAGGCGGCGTAGGACGAGAAACCGGCGGAAATCTGCAGGATGCGTTGGCCCGGGGGCAGGTCGAAGGACAGTGCCAGGCCTTGCAGGGTCTCCACCATGGGGAACGTCGCGGGTGCGATGATCCACAGCATGCCGACGCGCCAGAGGATGCTGATGTTGCGATCGCTCCAGGTTTCACCTCGGGACAGGCGCAGGAAGAATACGCCGGTCAGCCAGAGGGCGAAGCTCGATACCAGCAGCGGCAGGAAGTCGAGGATCACCAATAGGGTGAAGCTCAGGGAGGAGAGTTTGAAGTCGGCTTCCATCAGGCGCGGCGAGTGTTCGGCGAATACGCTGAGCAGGGCACCCAGGACCTGGTCCTTGCTGTAGATCCAGAGGCCGGCGTTGCCGCCCAACTCCACCACGCCCATGACCCAGGCCAGGATCGCGGCCAGCAGGCCGACCCGTCGTAAGCGGTATTGGGCTGAGCCATTTATTTGGAGGTTCATGCGTCATTCCTTGCAAAACTTGGGGGGTGGCGAATTATTGATAAGTAATTATCGAATTACAATAATTTATTTCTCTGGGATTGTGTTCGGCTAATAGCCCGGAATGATGTTGTGGCGAGGGAGCTTGCTCCCGCTCGGGCGGCTTTGGTTTTTGCCCTCCCGGTCAACCCTGGGAGCAGCGTCTCTTTGATTTTCTGCAATGTCTGCTATACGTTACATTCAATCAATTTTGTTGCGTATACAGAACATGGACTACTTTCTGATCACCGTGCGCCTTGGCGAGCAGGTTCGCCAGCGTCGTCTGCATCGTGGCCAGACCCAGGCCAGCCTGGCCGCCTTGGCCGGCGTGACCCGGCAGAAGGTCATCGCCATCGAGCGGGGCGACTTGTCGGTGGGCATGGCGGCCTATGCGCGAGTGCTGGGCGCCCTGGACTGTGAATTCACCCTGGTGCCTGCTGCCATGCCTACATTGGACGAGATCCAGGGAGTATTCGACTGATGACCGCGGTACTGCAGGTCGCAACCCCTGCCGGTGAGAGTGGGAGAATCCACCGTGGCGCTGGCGATTATCTGTTTCGCTACCACGATGACGCCCGGGCACAGGCAGCGATCAGTTTGCTGATGCCCGTGCGTCTGGATGAATACCGTTATCGGGAGTTGCACCCGATCTTCCAGATGAACCTGCCCGAAGGCTATGTCCTGGAGCAACTGCGCAACCGCCTGGCCAAGGTGGTGAAGGTCGACCCGATGTTGCTGCTGGCGCTGTCCGGCAGCAGCGCGCCTATCGGGCGGGTCGCGGTGAGTTCGCCGCAAGTCGATGGGCTGTTGCAACGACAGCGGTTCCCCGGGGAAAAACTGCAAGAAATCCTTGCGTGGGATGGCACCGAGGACATCTTTGCCGACCTGGTGGACCGCTACATCCTGCGTGCGGGGATATCCGGCGTGCAGCCCAAGGTGATGGTGCCGGAGCGGCATGACGCCGCGTTGCAGCGTTTTACCTCGAACACCTCGGAGTTGATCATCAAGAGCGGCCGGGACGAGTTTCCGGGGTTGGCGATCAACGAGTTTCTATGCATGTCGGTGGCCAGGGAGTCGGGGATTGCGGTGCCCGAGTTCTACCTGTCCGATAACGCCAAGCTGTTCGTCATGCGCCGCTTCGACCGGGACGAGCAGCTCGATTGCCTGGGGTTTGAAGACATGGCGGCGTTGATGGGGCTGGGTGCGGAGCAGAAATACAGCAAGAGCTATTCGGCCATTGCCAAGGCCGTCCGGCTGTTCTGTCCGCCTGAGCAGGTGCCGGGTTCACTGGCGCAGTTGTTTGCCATGGTGAGCTTGAGCTGCATCGTGGGTAATGGCGATGCCCACCTGAAGAACTTCGGGCTGTTGTATTCCGACCCTGGCCAGCGCGATGCGCGGCTGGCGCCGGCCTACGACATCGTCAACACCACGGCGTACATCCCGCAGGACGTGCTGGCCCTGGATCTGCTGGGCAACAAGTCTCTGTTTGCTTCGCGGCAGGGGTTGCTGGAGTTTGCCAAGGTTTGTGATGTGGCTCGTCCGCAGGAGGTTATTCGTGGGCAGTTGCAAGCACTGGAAAGGGTGTTGAGCCGATCGGCTGAATGGGGCGAACGGGCACCGCATGTCGTCGCGGCGATCCGGCAATGTGCCGAGCCCTTTATGAAAACCTTTGGCTAGTACCCGCCTGTACGCTGCGTCGGAGTGCCGCCCAACTTGTTCTGGGCTTTCGGCAACTCCTGTAAAGAGCTCAAGCCACGATTTTTCTGATCCTTTGACGGTGACGAGGGAACTTGCCTCGCTGGGGCGCGTAGCGATCCTGAATCATCTGTAGGGGGGCATATCCGTTGCTGCGGTTACGGCGGCGGGCGGTTTCGCCCTTACGGCGAGTCACTTTGGAAAGAGCCCAAAGTAACCAAAGGCTCTTGCCCCTCCACTCGGTGCCTCGCCTAGGCTCGGCCATCGTGGTTAAGGGGGCAGGCAGATCAAGAGCAAAATCTGACGGCGGCCTTGCGGCCGGCCTGAGGATGGGGGCGGCGTACTCCCTGTAGGAGCTGCCGAAGGCTGCGAACGGGGTGGGCGGCACTCCGACAGGGCTCACGGCCAGAAGCCGCGGTGTAGCAGGCCAAACATGGGCGCAGGTTTTGCGGCTGCTTCGCAGCCGTTCGCAGCCTGCGGCAGCTCCTACGAAAAGCCAGAGCCGGTCAGTCGCGTTGCGGTTCGAGCAAGGTGAATGACAGGTTTTTAATCCGCATGTCGGTGCTGTAGCTGAAACCGACCCGGGCCTTGGGATGCAGATTGGCGGGCAAGCGATAGCTCTCCCAGGCGTTGAGCATGCGTTGCCCATCCGCTGATGGCCTGCGCTCCTCCGATTGCAGGGGCGTGCCCAGCAGGGCACGAATGTCTGCGCGGCTCATGGTGCGTGAGAAGGGCGCCGGCAATTCACCGGTATAGAACCTGCGTCCCTCTTCAAGTGGCAGCACATCGATAATCACCTTCTCCAGCACCAGGTTGTCTTCCCAGAAGTCCAGTACCAGGCCGGGCTCGACGAACACGGTGAGCCATTCGAATTCGTCGTAGATCTTGTCCGTCGGGCGCTCGATGCTGGCGCCTTGGGCGAGCAGTTGTTCGTAGGTGAGGCCCATGCCCTGTACCAGGCGGCTGATGGTTGCGGCGTCCATTGGTGCTGCGTGTCCTTGATTGAGTGTGCGCTGTTTGTCGCGAGGGGATTCTACGTGGCGCCGGGGCGAAACTCTCCAGGAGCTGTCGGTGATGAGTCGGCGACCGGTCCGGGTCTCAGCCCGGTCTGATAGCTGGCGGGGCTGAAGATTCGGGTCAACAGCAGCATCGCCAGGACGCCGACGATCAGCACCCACCAGGCGCTGACAAAGCTGCCGGTGACTTGCCGCAGCCAGCCGCTCAGCCACGGCGAGACGGCGTTGATCAGAAAGCCCACGCCCTGGACAAAGGCCGCCAGTTGCCCGGCTTCCCGAGGGTCGCGGCGGTGATCCAGGGTCAGGATCAGGCTCAGGGCAAAACACGCCCCCAGGCCGAAGCCGATCAGCGCCACCCATAGGTGCGGGCTCTGCAAGGGCCACAGCACCAGCCCGAGAAAGCCCACGGCCTGGGCCGTGAGGCTGATGCCCAGCAGCGGTCGGCGGTCGCTGCTGCGCTGGGCCAGGGCCGGCATCAGCAGGGCGGCGGTCACTTGGAAAAGGGTCATGAAGGCCAGCAGCGAGCCGCTTTGGGTGGTGCTCCAGCCCATCTGCAGGTAGTAGGCCGGCAGCCAGGCCACCATGCTCATGTAGCCGCAGTTCACCAGGCCGAAATACAACGCCAGCAGCCAGGCGCGACGGTTGCTCCAGAGCCCGGTCGTGGAGGTCAGCTTGCCATTGCGACGCCCGGCACCCAGGGGCAGGCATACCCAGAGCAGCAGCGCGGCCATGGCCGGCAGCAGCCAGATACCCAGCCCCACTTGCCAGTTGGCGAAGTGGTTGGCCACTTGCGGGCTGAGCAGGGCGGCAATGCCACCACCGCCCATCAGCGCAGCCGAGTAGACACCCATGGCCAGGGCCACCCGCTGCTGGAATTGGCGTTTGATCAACGCCGGTAGCAAGGCTTGGATCAGCGCCACGCCGGCACCACCCAATAAAGCCGTGGCCAATAATGCTGCCGCTTGGCCGAAGAACAGCCGCATCAGGCAGGCCAGCAGTACCAGCAACAGTCCCAGGGAGACGCCGCGTCGTTCACCCAGTCGCGCTTCGATCCGTACGCCCAGCAACGCCACCAGGCCCATGCAGATCACCGGCAGGCTGGTGAGCCAGGCGCTGCTCTGGAAGCTCAAGCCGGTGGCGCCACGGATCTCGTTGAGCAGCGGGCTGACCGAGCTGAGGATCGGTCGCAGGTTGAGGCCCAGGCACACCAGCAAGGCCCAGCCGGCCCAGCGCTGGAACGGAGATTCAGTTCGCTGCATGGCGCTCCTGCCAATCCTGATAGAGGGCGGTCATCGCTGCCTGGGGCAGGTGCAGCAGCGGTAGGCGCTGGGCTTCCAGAGGTTTGCTCAGTTGCTGGTAGATGGCTGCGGTGGACAGGCCGAAAGGCTGCGCCTGTTGATTGCTGGCGGCGAACACTGCGCGGGATACGCCGCACAGGTACATGGCGGCCAGGCACATGGGGCAGGGCTGGCCGCTGGCGTAGATCACGCAGTCGTCCAGGCGTGGCCCCAGGTGCTGGCTGGCGCTGCGGATGGCGAGCATCTCGGCGTGGGCGGTGGGGTCCTGGCTGAGGTGGATTTCATTCACCGCCTCGGCCAGCACTTGACCGTTGCGCACCAGCAGCGCGCCGAACGGGCGACCGCCCTGTTCGACATTGCGCCGGGCCAGGGCCACGGCCTGTTGCAGGAAGTGTTGGTCGTCGTTCATGAAGGACTCCGTTAGGGGCTGGGGATATCAGGAGGCTCCGGCGTCCCGCAGCAGTTTGGCGATGGCCTCTTGGCCTCGTTGGCGAGCTTGCTGCAGCGGGCTGATTCCGGCACGGTCCGGCAGGTTGAGGTCGGCCCCGGCGGTGATCAGCCGGCTGACGATCTGCTGGTGCGCAGGGCCGCCGTCGGACAGCACAATGGCTTCCATCAGGCAGGTCCAGCCCAGGCGGTTGACGTGATTCAACTCGACCCCGGCCTTGATCAACAGGTCCACGGTTTCTACGTGGCCGCGCTCGCAGGCGGGGATCAAGGCGGTGCCGCCGTAGCGGTTGGTGCTCTTGAGGTCGGCGCCGTGGGCCAGGGTCAGCTTGAGGATTTCGTTGTGGCCGCTGGCACCGGCCAGCAGGTAGGGGCTGTCCTGGATCAGGTTCTTCTGGTTCACATTGGCTCCGGCTTCGATCAGCGCCCGGGCGATCTCGATCCGGTTGTCCCGGGTGGCCAGGAGCAGCGCACTGCTGCCATCCAGGCCGCGATCGTCGATGGCCGCACCTTGCTGGATCAGTTGCTCCACCTGCTGCAACTGCCCTTTGCGCACCGCGTCCAGCAGTGAGTTGTCGCTGGCCATCACGACTCCCGCGGTGAGCAGTCCGAGGGCGATCAGGCCGCGCTTGAAGGACAACTTGGGCGTCATGGAAACCTCCCGTTCCGATTGATGAAAGGGGAGTATGGTGAGGTGCCTGTGTATTCTGAAATTAAATATAATCATGCCAATCAGTGGCTATAAGGATGGTTAGGCCGGATGCTCGATCCCGTGTTGTTGCGCAGTTTTGTCGCGGTTGCCGACTGCCAGAATTTCACCCGTGCCGCTGAGCGGCTGCACCTGACTCAGTCCACCGTGAGCCAGCAAGTGCGGCGCCTGGAGGAAAGCCTGGGCTGCCAGTTGCTGGACCGCGATCAGCGCCAGGTAGTGGCCACGGTGGAGGGCGAGCGCCTGCTGGCTTATGCCCGGCGCATCCTGGCCCTGCATGAAGAGGCCAGCGATGTGCTGATCAACCAGCGCAGCGAAGAGGTGCTGCGTCTCGGGGTGCCGGAAGACTTTGCCGCCGAGCGCCTGATGCCGCTGCTCTCGCGTTTTGGCCGCGATTACCCAACGGTGCGCCTGGAGGTCGCCAGCGGCCTGGGGCCGGAGTTGCTGCGCCAGTATCGACGTGGCGAGTTCGACCTGCTGCTGGTCAAGCAGATGGGGCATAGCGATGACTGTCTGGACTCCTGGTCCGAACCCTTGTGCTGGGTCGACAGCCATCGGCAGCCGGCCTTTGGTCGAGATCCGTTGCCCCTGGTGGCGTTTCCGGTCGGTGGTCTGTACCGCCAGGAAATGCTCCATCACTTGGAAGTTGGTGGCTGGCCTTGGCGCATCGCCTATTCCAGCGCCAGCCTGGCCAGTGTCTGTTCGGCGGTGGCGGCGGGATTGGGCATCAGCCTGTTGCCGGTGCGGGTGCTGGGCAAGGGGCACCGGATTCTCGATGGGCACAGCGGCTTGCCGGATATCCAGGGCGTGCGCCTGGCGCTGTACGCCGGCAGTGGCTTGAGCCGGGCCGGCAAGGAATTGCAAGAGCAGTTAAGAACAGTGGCAAGCGGAAAACTGCAGGTTTGAACGTTTGGGTAGTTATAAGTTCTTTTACTTTGGACATAAGTTATAGAGGCTGGATTGCCAGCTATAGCTATTTAGTTAGTTGTTCTGCAGGTTTATTTTGGACAGGGTTGTAAATGCCAACCATGCTGGGTTTGTGAGTTCCAGGAGGAACTTGCTTCATTGGACGAAACATTCAACCGCATAAGGAAACCCGCATCATGTCGAGCATCAATGGAACCTATGTAAACTCCAACGCTGACGCCCGTCTGGTCGTGACCGACGGCAACGACTCCAACGGTTCGTTCAGCGGTGAGTTGACCCAGGCCGGGGTCAAGTACGGCGTTACCGGCCATTACCACTTCCAGAACAGCACCGGCCAGCCGACCATCATCAATGTCTCGGGCTACAACGACGGCTATGGCTATCAGGCCTGGGCGCTGTTCTCTCCCGACCACAACTACTCCCGACTGCGTGCCTCCGGTGCACGCAGCAACTTCAGCGGCGATGTGGTCGGCCTGAGTGGTGAGTTCGTCAAGCAGTAACAAGTTCGATAAATACCAGCCGCTGAATACTCGCTGTTTTATTTAAAGGCAGTGCGGTATTTCAGCGGCTTTGTCGTGCTCGTCAGTAAATCACTGTTGAATGTTAAGTGTTGATGATTAGTTGTGATTTTTTGTCTGGTTGTAATTGGAGATATGTTGTTTTCTCCATCTGACAGCCTTGTTTCCATGCTTTAAGGGAATATTTTCAATGCCTGTAAAGCATGGTTTTTTCCGCTCTTGGTTGCAGCCCTTGATTCACGGGGGCTGGGACGATTCTTGCGGATCAAGTATTCCATTTTGATCTATGTATAACTTGAAAGATTACTTTCAGAGATAAGCACGGCGCGCTGATCATTGGCCCCGCGGCACCGATGTGTGGGGGCAGTTGATACGCCGGTGCCGGGTTATTCAAAAGATCGTAGGGAGTGAATCCATGGGCAATGTCCAGACCGCCGCCGGTGCACACGAGGTGCTGTGGCGCCAGGCACCGAGCGGCGAGTTGGTCGACCTCGGCCGGCCTCACCGCTTGCCGTTGGGCCAATCACGTCTGCAACGCACGCCCAAGGGCATATTGCGCCGTCGTGAGGCGATCCTCCTGGGGGTTGTTGCCCTGGTACTGCACGGTGCGGTGCTCTACTGGCTGAGCCAGAAGCCGACCCCGGTGCTGCCGATCGTGCCGCCGGAAATCCCGCCCATGACCATCGAATTCTCGCGTCCGGCGCCACCCGTGGTCGAGCCGCCTCCACCGCAGCCGGTCCAGCCGGTGGTGGAGCCGCCGCCTCCAGTGGAGGACGAGTTGGCGGTGAAGCCGCCACCGCCCAAACCGGTGCCTAAACCCAAGCCCAAGCCGGTACCCAAGCCTGAGCCGAAACCGGCGCCCAAGCCGGTTCAGCAAACGCCCGCACCGTCAGTACCCGCCGCTCCGGTAGCCGCTCCAACAGCGCCTGCGCCACCGGCCCCGGCTCCGGTGACCCCGGCGTCCGCCAGCGCGGCGTACCTGAAGAACCCGGCGCCGGAATACCCGTCCCTGGCCCAGCGCCGAGGTTGGGAGGGCACGGTGCTGTTGCGGGTGCATGTGTTGGCCAGCGGCAAGCCGGGCGAGATCCAGATTCAGAAAAGCAGTGGTCGCCAGCAGCTTGATGATGCGGCCCTGGCCGCCGTCAAGCGCTGGAGTTTTGTCCCCGCCAAGCAGGGCGACGTGGCCCAGGACGGTTGGGTCAGCGTACCCATCGATTTCAAGATTCATTGAGCCGCAAGGCCGATCAAATAACGCGCGCTAAACGCTTACACAGAGGGAACACATCATGACGTTACTGGCATCTCCACTGGAATCCATCGAAAGCGCGGTGATCTGGCTGTTAGTGGTCTTCTCCGTCGCCACCTGGGGCCTGGCCCTGGTCAAGGGCGTGCAGTTCGCTCGCCTCAAGGTCCAGGATCGCAAGTTCCACAATCAGTTCTGGGCGGCCTCGAGTCTCGACTCTGCGGCCGCCTTGAGTGAAACCCAGCCTGGCGCAGCGGCGCGGGTGGCCCAGGCCGGCTACGCGGCGATCCAGGTGGGTGAAGCGCCCCAGGCGGCGGACCTGAGTCAGGCGATCAACCACCAGGACCGTCTTGAACGTGCCCTGCGCCAACAGATCGTGCGTGAGCGTCGCTCCCTGGAAACCGGCTTGGCGGTGGTCGCCAGTATTGGCAGCACCTCGCCCTTCATCGGCCTGTTCGGCACCGTGTGGGGGATCATGGAAGCCTTGAAAGGCATCAGCGCCGCAGGTTCGGCGAGCCTGGAAACCGTGGCCGGCCCGATTGGCGCAGCCCTGGTGGCTACCGGTGTGGGGATCGCCGTCGCGGTGCCTGCGGTGCTGGTTTACAACTACTTTTTACGCCGCCTGAAACTCACCGTTGCCGACCTCGATGACTTTGCCCATGACTTCTACAGCCTGGCGCAGAAGAGCTCGTTCCGCGTGCTGATCCACCCGAGCGCGCACAAGGTTGCGGCCCAGGGCAGCGTGCAGAAAGTCAAGGAGGCGTCCTGATATGGCCTTTTCAACCCAGGACAGCGATGAGGTGCTGAGCGAGATCAACGTCACGCCGCTGGTGGACGTGATGCTGGTGCTGCTGGTGGTGTTTATCGTAACCGCGCCGCTGCTGACCAACGCGATTCCGATCAACCTGCCCAAGACCGAGGCCGTGGCCCCGGTGGAGCAGAAGGACCCGCTGGTGGTGAGCATCGACGGTGCCGGCAAACTGTTTATCAACAAGGACGAGATCCAGCCGGATCTGCTGGAAACCAACTTGCAAGCGGCCAAGGCCAAGGACCCCGAAGTGCGGGTCCAGCTGCAGGCCGATGATGGCGTCAACTACGGGGAAGTGGCCCGGGCCATGGCGTCCATCGAGCGTGCGGGCATCACCAAACTGTCGGTGATCACCGCCCGCTGACAACGAGCAACAAAGCCACGACTTTTCAGGCCGTCTCCTTGGCAGGGTGCGGCCTTTTTTTTGCCTGACGAAAACCCACCTGCAAAGCCCCAGCGAAATTGCGCCAGCTCATGCAAAAAACTCCACTGCACTCACCTCGTAGGAGCTGGCTTGCCAGCGAAGGCGTCCTCAAGGTTGCACAAGAGCTGATGGCCCTTTCGCCGGCAAGCCGGCTCCTACGAAGAGGGGATGTTTTATATTCATTTAAGGAATTAACAAATAGCTTCTTATTCCTTAACGAATATAACTCCCCTCCCTATACTCGTTCGGGAACAGACACGCAGCAGGAGGGTTCCCCATGCGCAACGCATCCATTCGCTACTTGATTGTGCCGGGCTGGCAAGGATCGCCAGAAGATCATTGGCAAACCCACTGGCAGAACAGCCTGCCCAACAGTGCGCGGGTGGAGCAGGCCGACTGGCTGACGCCGCGCCGTGAAGACTGGGTGGCGGCCCTGGCCGAAGCCATCGCCGCCGATGACACGCCGGTGATCCTGATTGCCCACAGCCTGGGCTGCGTCACCGTGGCCCATTGGGCGGCTCGCGCGCCCGTGGCAGCGTTGCGCCAGGTGCGCGGTGCCTTGCTGGTGGCGCCGGCGGATGTCGAGCGTGCGGCCTGTGCGCCAGCGCTGCGCAACTTCGCACCGATCCCCCGGGACTTGCTGCCCTTTCCCAGCCAGGTGGTCAGCTCCGATAACGACAGCGCCGTGAGCGCGCCACGGGCCATGGAGCTGGCCCGTGATTGGGGCGCTGAAGCGGGGATTCTGGCGGGCGCCGGGCACATCAACGTCAAGTCTGGCCACCATCGCTGGGAACAGGGTTTCGCCTATCTCTATCGTCTGCAGAACCGCATGGAACAACACGCCCTGCGCCGTGCCTGATGACCTTTTTTCTGTTTAAACGCCCCGCCCCCAGGCGGGCTGGGGCGGGAGTCTGCCATGAGCCCTCATACCCCTTTCGGTCAGCCGTTGCTGACCTTTCCCGATGCCGAGAAAAGCCCCCTGAGCATCCGTGCCAAGGCGCTGGTGTTCGTCGACCCGCGTTCACGGCAACTGCGTGAAGAGCTGGAGCAACTGGCGCCGCGCTCGATCTCGGTGCTGATCCGCGGCGAAACCGGCACCGGCAAGGAACTGCTGGCCCGGCATATCCACCGTGCCAGCGACCGCGGCGGGTTATTTGTCTCGGTCAACTGCGGCGCCATCAGCCCGACCTACGCCGACGCCGAGCTGTTCGGTTATGCCGCCGGCAGTTTCAGCGGCTCCGCCAGCAGCCGCGCCGGCTGGTTCGGTTCGGCCAATGGCGGGACCCTGTACCTGGACGAAATCGGCGACCTGCCGCTGCCGATCCAGACCAAGTTGCTGGCGGCCCTGGAGAACCATGAAGTGACCCGGGTTGGTGCCCAGCAACCGAGCCCGGTGGACGTGCGCCTGGTGGCAGCCACCAGCATCGACCTGGCCCAGGCGGTGGCGGCGGGCAAGTTTCATCAGCGCCTGTACCGCTATCTCAGCGAAGGCCAGCTGGAGTTGCCGGCGCTGCGTGAGCGGGTGGGCGACATCGAGTCGTTGGCCGAGTACTTCCTGGGCATCTACAGCCAGCGCCTGGAACTGCCGGTGCCGCTGATCAGCGAAGCTGCGCAGCAGGCCCTGGATCGCCACAGCTGGCCGGGCAACACCCGGGAGCTGGAGAACGTCATTCACTTTGCCCTGCTGGTCAGTAGTGGCGAGGAGATCCTGCCGGAGCACCTCAACCTGCCGCCGACCCCTTCGCCGCTGGAGCAGATTCAGCAATTGCTGGAGCAGATTGTCCAGAGTGGTTCGGCGGGGGAGCGCCATGCCCTGCAACAACTGCTGCAGCGCACCGGCTTGTCCTGACCCCACCTCCTCCTACACACGACCATTTCAGATCCGGCCCGTAGGAGCTGGCTTGCCAGCGAAGGCATTCGTGAGGGCGATGCAGGGCTTGAGGGCCTCTTCGCCGGCAAGCCGGCTCCTACACACGACCATTTCAGATCCGGCCCGTAGGAGCTGGCTTGCCAGCGAAGGCATTCGTGAGGGGCGATGCAGGGCTTGAGGGCCTCTTCGCCGGCAAGCCGGCTCCTACACACGACCATTTCAGATCCGGCCCGTAGGAGCTGGCTTGCCAGCGAAGGCGTTCGTGGGGGCGATGCAAGGCCTGAGGGCCTCTTCGCCGGCAAGCCGGCTCCTACACATGACCATTTCAGCTCCGGCCCGTAGGAGCTGGCTTGCCAGCGAAGGCATTCGTGAGGGCGATGCAGGGCCTGAGGGCCTCTTCGCCGGCAAGCCGGCTCCTACACATGCCCATTTCAGCTCCGGCCCGTAGGAGCTGGCTTGCCAGCGAAGGCGTTCGTGAGGGCGATGCAGGGCCTGAGGGCCTCTTCGCCGGCAAGCCGGCTCCTACACATGCCCATTTCAGATCCGGCCCGTAGGAGCTGGCTTGCCAGCGAAGGCGTTCGTGAGGGCGATGCAAGGCTTGAGGGCCTCTTCGCCGGCAAGCCGGCTCCTACACACGACCATTTCAGATCCGGCCCGTAGGAGCTGGCTTGCCAGCGAAGGCATTCGTGAGGGCGATGCAAGGCTTGAGGGCCTCTTCGCCGGCAAGCCGGCTCCTACACATGCCCATTTCAGCTCCGGCCCGTAGGAGCTGGCTTGCCAGCGAAGGCGTTCGTGAGGGCGATGCAGGGCCTGAGGGCCTCTTCGCCGGCAAGCCGGCTCCTGGAAAAAAGCTGGCGGGCGCGGGTTAGAGCGTTGGGATGCTGTATGAACAAAATGGAATATGAAAGTGAATAAAAGATATTGTTCGGGAATAAAAAATCTCGGTATTGTCCGCTTCACGCCAGCAGTGGCACTTCACTGGCACCCTGATAAGCACCTCATTTGAAGCCGTCGTCGATTCCGACACTTAAGGACCTTGCATGAAAAAAGTTCTGTTGTTCACCGCACTGGCGGCAGCTCTGAGCGCCGGCATCGCCCAGGCCGGCGAGAAGCTGGTGGTCGCCGCGACCCCGGTGCCCCACGCCGAGATCCTTGAGCTGATCAAGCCAACCCTGGCCAAGGAAGGCGTGGACCTGGAAATCAAGGTCTTCACCGACTACGTGCAACCCAACGTACAGGTCGACCAGAAGCGTCTGGATGCCAACTACTTCCAGACCCTGCCGTACCTCAAGAGCTTCAACGAAGGCAAAGGCACTCACCTGGAAACCGTGATCGGTGTGCACGTCGAACCCTTCGGCGGCTACTCGAAGAAAGTCAAAACCCTGGCCGAGCTGAAAGACGGCGCGACCATTGCCATTCCCAACGAAGGCAGCAACAGCGGCCGTGCCCTGATCCTGTTGCAGAAGGCTGGCCTGATCGAGCTCAAGGACCCGAAGAACGCCGTCGCCACGCCCAAGGACATCGCCAAGAACCCGCATAACTTCAAGTTCAAGGAACTTGAGTCGGCCATGCTGCCACGGGTCCTGGACCAGGTTGACCTGGACATGATCAACACCAACTACGCCCTGGAAGCTGGCCTGAACCCGGCGAAGGATGCACTGATCATCGAAGGTTCCGATTCGCCTTACGTGAACTACCTGGTGGCCCGTCCGGACAACAAGGACAGCCCGGCGATCCAGAAGCTGGCCAAGGCCTTGACCAGCCCTGAGGTGAAAGCCTTCATCGAGAAAAAGTACAGCGGTGCGGTACTGCCAGCGTTTTGATGAACTAGGCTACTGACGCACTAAACCCCTTCAAGGTTTGAACGCCGACGGCTATGACAGCGTCGGCGTTTTTTATTGCGCCCGCGAAAGCCGCAGGAGCCCGGCGAGGCGAGCTTGGGGGATGCATCGCTTTTTGGACGCCATCGCTCAGTCACGGTAGGAGCCGGCTTGCTGGCGAAGAGGCCTTCGAGATTTGTATCGCTCTTACGGGCGCCTTCGCTGGCAAGCCAGCTCCTACACAAGCCAACTGCTACAGCGGAGCGCTCTTGGCCGTGGGTTGGGTGGCCCGGCGCAACGCCGTCAGCCACTTCATCAGTTCGTGGGGGTCCAGCGGTTGCGGGGTCTTTGCATCAGCCATGGCAGTCGTCCTTGAGAGGTGCAGCGTCCGGTAGGTCTGTACGAGCGCGAAAGAACCCGGCAGGCCCGACGGAAAAGGTAGTAGCTGGGCGCCAGCCCGGCAAATCCGCGGGTTAGGTTTTTGGGTGATATCAATATGCTTTAACGGTATTTAAATTCTGCTTTTTATAGCTATAAAGTCGTAACAGCCGGGCGATTACCCATCGCCCCATGGACTGCACCACCGCCGCTGTACCCCAGCGGCGTCCAGGACTCTCAATGACCCTCGATTACGCTTTTATCCTCAGCACCCTGCCGGCGTTTCTCAAAGCCGTGGGGGTAACCCTGCAGGTCGGCCTGATTGCCATCGGCACTTCCTTGCTGGTGGCCTTGATCAACGCCACGCTCCTGGTGTTTCGCACCCCCTACCTGCACCGGCTGATCGGCCTGTACGTGGAACTGGCGCGCAATACCCCACTGTTGATCCAGCTGTTTTTCGTCTACTTCGCCTTGCCGGCCCTGGGCATCAAGGTTTCGGGGTTTACCGCAGCGATCATCACCATGACCTTTCTTGGCGGTGCCTATCTCACGGAAGTGCTGCGTGCCGGCGTCGAGGCGGTGCCCCAGGCGCAGCTGGAGTCGGGACGTTCCATCGGCTTGTCCCAATGGCAGTTGCTGCGCTACGTGATCCTGCCCCAGGCCGGAATCCTCAGCCTGCCGTCGTTGTTCGCCAACTTCATTTTCCTGCTCAAGGAAACCACCGTGGTCTCGGCGGTGGCGGTGCCGGAAATCCTCTACACCACCAAGAGCTACATCGCCCTGTACTACAAGACCTACGAGATGCTGGCGGTGCTGACGCTGATCTGCGTCTTGCTGTTCCTGCCACTGTCGCTGTTGCTCAGCCGTCTGGAAAGGAGGCTTCAGCATGGCCAGTTCGGGTCTTGAGTTGTTGCTGGTGTCCCTGCCGCAATTGGCCCGGGGTGCTGCGCAAACCTTGTCGATTTCTTTGCTGAGCATTGTCTTCAGCACCTTGGGCGGCGCGCTCTACGGCGTGCTGCGCAGCCTGCAGCGCAAGGTCCTGGAGGTACCGCTGAGGATCTACCTGGAACTGTTCCGGGCGATCCCGGTGCTGGTCTGGCTGTACCTGCTGTTTTTCGGCTTCCCGATCTTTTTCGGCATCAGCATTCCCAGCTTCACCTGCGCGGTGCTGGTGCTGTCGCTGTGGGGCGCCAGCGAGGTCGGCGAGGTGGTGCGCGGGGCCCTGCAATCGCTGCCCCGGGGCCAGCGCGAAGCGGGCTTGTCGATTGGCCTGTCGAGTGCCCAGCTGTACGGCTACGTGCTGTTGCCCCAGGCGCTGAAACGCATGACGCCACCGACCATCAATGTCTACACGCGGATCATCAAGACCAGTTCCCTGGCGGTGCTGATCGGCGTGGTGGACGTGATCAAGGTCGGCCAGCAGATCATCGAGCGTACCTACGAATCGGTGCTGATCTACGGCGTTTTGTTCCTGTTTTTCTTTTTCATCTGCTACCCGCTGTCGGCCGCCTCCCGCGTGCTGGAGCGGCGCTGGACGCAAGCATGAGCGCATTGATCGAGTTCAAGGGTTTCAACAAGTTCTTCGGCCCGCAGCAGGTGCTCAAGGAGGTCGACCTCAGCGTTGCGGCCGGAGAGGTGATCGTCATCCTCGGCCCCAGCGGTTGCGGCAAGAGCACTTTGCTGCGCTGCCTCAATGGCCTGGAAAGTGCCCATAGCGGACATCTGCGCTTCGCCGGGCGCGAATTGCTGGACCCGGCCACCGACTGGCGTCAGGTACGCCAGCAGATCGGCATGGTGTTCCAGAGTTATCACCTGTTCCCGCACATGAAGGTGCTGGACAACATCCTGCTTGGCCCGCTGAAGGTGCAGAAGCGCCAGCGCCGTGAAGCCCAGGCCCAGGCCGAAGCGCTGTTGGAACGGGTCGGCCTGTTGGACAAGCGCGAGGCGTTTCCCCGACAGCTGTCAGGTGGTCAGCAGCAACGCATCGCCATTGTCCGTTCACTGTGCATGAACCCCCAGGTGATGCTGTTCGACGAGGTCACTGCGGCCCTTGATCCGGAGATGGTCAAGGAGGTGCTGCAAGTGATCCAGGGCCTGGCCCGGGACGGCATGACCCTGTTGATCGTTACCCATGAGATGGCCTTTGCCCGGGCCGTGGCTGACCGCGTGGTGTTCATGGACGGCGGCCGCATCGTGGAACAGAACACCCCCGAGGCATTCTTCACGAACCCGCAGAGCGCACGCGCGCAGCAGTTCCTGGAGAAGTTCTCGTTTGTTGAAGCACTGCCCAAGAAAGCCCCTAAAAAGGAACTGGAGCTCTTATGAAAACTGCCAAGTCTTCGCTGTTTTTACTGCCACTGTTCGGTCTGGCCCTGCTGGCCGGCTGCGATAAAGCCAATGATCCGCCCAAGCCGGCGGCCAGCACTGCCAGCGCCGCGCCGGCGGCCGGCTACCTGGACAAGATCAAGGCCCGTGACAAGCTGATCGTCGGCGTGTTCACCGACAAGCCGCCGTTTGGTTTTGTCGATGAGGCTGGGCGCTACGTGGGTTTCGATACTGACATCGGCCGCCAATTCGCCAAGGACCTGCTGGGCGACGAGAACAAGGTGGAGTTCGTCGCGGTGGAACCGGCCAGCCGCATTCCCTTCCTGCAGAGCGATAAGGTCGACCTGATCCTGGCCAACATGACCGTGACCCCGGAGCGCAAGGAAGCGGTGGAATTCACCAATCCCAACCTCAAGGTGGCGGTCCAGGCCCTGGTGCCCGAAGGCAGCGAAGTGAAGAGCCTGGATGACCTGGCGAGCCGCACCACCATTGTCACCACCGGCACCACTGCGGATATCTGGCTGACCCAGAACCATCCGGACTGGAAACTGCTGAAGTTCGAAAAGAACACCGAGTCCCTGCAAGCCCTGGCCAATGGCCGTGGCGATGCGTACGCCCAGGACAACCTGATCCTGTTCAGCTGGTCCAAGCAGAACCCAGGCTACCGTGTGCTGCCGCAGACGTTGGGCGAGCAGGCGCCGATTGCCCCGGCGGTGAAGAAAGGCAACATCGAACTGCGTGACTGGGTGAATGCCGAACTGGCCAAGCTGGGCGAAGAGAAATACCTGCTCAAGCTGTATGACCAGTACGTGCGTAAAGAGCTGAGCGATGACACCGCGCCCGACAGCGTGATTGTCGAAGGCGGCAAGTGGCAGGGCTGACCCTTCGCGACCTGTAGGAGCTGGCTTGCCAGCGAAGGCGTCCGCGAGGGCGATGCAGGGCCTGAGGGCCTCTTCGCCAGCAAGCTGGCTCCTACGGTGGGCGTATTGCGTTTGAGCCGTGTAGGAGCTGGCTTGCCAGCGAAGGCGTCCGTGAGGGCGATGCAGGGCTTGAGGGCCTCTTCGCCAGCAAGCTGGCTCCTACGGTGGGCGTATTGCGTTTGAGCCGTGTAGGAGCTGGCTTGCCAGCGAAGGCGTCCGCGAGGGCGATGCAGGGCTTGAGGGCCTCTTCGCCAGCAAGCTGGCTCCTACGGTGGGCGTATTGCGGTTGAGCCGTGTAGGAGCTGGCTTGCCAGCGAAGACGTCCGTGAGGGCGATGCAGGGCTTTAGGGCCTCTTCGCCAGCAAGCTGGCTCCTACGGTGGAGGCATGGCAATCGGGGCTGGCGGGGATGGTTAATCCGGCCAGTACCACGCCGGTTCGTCGAGCATGCGCTGACCGACGATGCCGGTCTGGCCCAGCTCTTTCTCCAGCACGATACAGTTGCATTCGGGGTCTTCCTGCAAGGCTGCGATCAGGCGCCGGGCGTGGGACACCACCCACACCTGGCACTGCATTGAGGCCCCGATGATCAAGCGTGCCAGGGCCGGCAACAGGTCCGGGTGCAGGCTGGTTTCCGGTTCGTTGAGCACCATCAGGCTCGGCGGGCGTGGGGTCAGCAACGCCGCCACCAGCAACAGGTAGCGCAAGGTGCCGTCCGATAACTCCGCTGCCGACAACGGCCGCAGCAATCCTTCCTGATAGAACTCGATGGCGAAACGTCCACCCGGTAGCGGAGCGATATTCAGTCGTGCGCCAGGAAAGGCGTCGCTGATGGCCGCCTGCAAGGCCTCGGGGTCGCCGATCTCGCGGATGGTCTGCAACGCCGCAGCCAGGTCGCGGCCGTCGTGGTGCAGCACCGGCGTCCGGGTGCCCAGTTGCGGCTGGCGTACCGGGGCTTCACTGTCGCTGCGAAAGTGATCGTAGAAGCGCCAGCGGCGGATGAACTCGCGCATTTGCAGCACTTCCGGCGAGCTGCGCAGGCTGCCGACCTGATCGAACAGGCTGTCGAAGTTCGGCGTGTGCTGGGCCAGCACCTCCCAGCTGCGACCCTGGCGGGCGCGAATCAGCGGGCCGTGGCGATCCACCAGCAGGCTGGCCGGACGGTAGAAAGGTCCGGACCAGATGCATTCCTTCTTGATTTCCGGGTCCAGGGAGAATTCCGACGTGCTGGGTTCCGGCAGGCCCAGGGCAATCGCGTAGCTGAAGTCCTCGCCGGCAAACCCCAGGCGCAGGCGCTTGCTCGACGAGCGCACGCTGGCCTGGACGGGCACTTCGCCGTTGCGCATGCGCCGGCTGATTTTCTCTGGCCCGGCCCAGAAGGTCGAATCCAGCCCGCCTTCCCGGGCCAGGGCATTGACCACGCCGCCCTGGGCGGTTTCCGCCAGCAGGCGCAGGGCCCGGTACAGGTTGGACTTGCCGCTGCCGTTGGGCCCGGTGATCAGGTTCAGCCGGCCAAGGGGAATCAGCAGGGAGTTGATGGAGCGGTAATTGGCCACCGCCAGGGTCTTGAGCATGCCGGGTCTCCTGTTGCGTGCTGGGCAGTGTGCCGAATTCGCGGTGTCTTTGTCGCTGGGTGTCGGCCCTGCCGCAGGCTGCAATATACCCCGATGGACCTTCGCGGAGGCTCAAGAACGGTGTCTCCAGCGCCACCCTCGGCAGCCTTGCAGACGGCTGCATGGAGGCGTTGCAGCGGCTCGAATCCAGGCGCTCACAGCCATCGACAGCGACGACAGTGCAACGCGTGAACCCTGTTCTAAGCTCACAGTCGTAACGTCACTGGCGCGACGATCAAGCACAAGGAGCCTGCATGGCTGGTCTCAATTCGAAATGGATAGTGGGGCTGAGCCTGCTGGCTCTGCTCTGCGGCTGCGGGGCGGAAAAGCCCACGGAAAAGGAGCGCCCGCGGGTGCGCGTCCAGGAAGTGCAAAGCAGCGATTTTGCGCCTTCGGTAACCCTCACCGGTGATGTGCAGGCACGGGTGCAGACCGAGTTGTCGTTCCGCGTCGGCGGCAAGATCATCCAGCGCATGGTGGACATCGGCGACCGGGTCTCGGCCCAGCAAGTGCTGGCCAAGCTCGATCCCAAGGACCTGCAGACCAATGTCGATACCGCTGCCGCCTCGGTGTTCGCCGAGCAGGCCCGGGTCAAGCAGACCAGCGCCGCCTTCGTCCGCCAGCAGAAACTGTTGCCCAAGGGCTATACCAGCCAGAGCGAATACGATTCGGCCCAGGCCGCCTTGCGCAGCAGCCAGAGCGCCCTGAGCGCGGCCCAGGCGCAGTTGGCCAATGCCCGGGAGCAATTGAGCTACACCGAGCTGATGGCCGAGGCGCCGGGGGTGATCACCGCGCGCCAGGCCGAAGTGGGCCAGGTGGTGCAAGCGACGATGCCGATCTTCAGCCTGGCCAGGGACGGTGAGCGCGATGCGGTATTCAACGTCTACGAGTCACTGCTGATGGAGCCCCCGGGCCAGGAAACCATCCACATCAGCCTGCTGGACAATCCCCAGGTGAGGACCACCGGCAAGGTCCGCGAAATCACCCCGGTGGTCTCGGCCCAGAGCGGCACGGTGCAGGTCAAGGTGATGCTTGACTCACTGCCTGCCGGCATGGACCTGGGGTCAGTGGTCAGCGCCACGGCCCGGGCCAATGGCAAGGCCAGCGTGATGCTGCCCTGGTCGGCGCTGACCAAGGACCTCAGCGAGCCGGCGGTGTGGCTGGTGGGCGAGGACGGCAAGACCGCGCTGCACACGGTCAAGGTCGGGCGCTACCTGACCGGCAAGGTGCTCATCAGTGATGGCCTCAAGGGCGGCGAGAAAGTCGTGGTGGCCGGCGGGCAGCTGTTGCACCCGGGGATGCTCGTCGAGATCGTCGAACCGACCAAGAACCCTGGAGCCAAGCCATGAAGCGCCTGCCGCTGCTGCTGTGTGCCAGTGCCTTGCTGCTGGGCTGCTCCAAGGAGGCGCCGGCGCCTGCGCCGGTGCGTCCAGTGCTGTCGATCGAGGCCAGCCCGCAATCCCAGGAGAGCCTGGGACGTTTTGCCGGCAACATCCAGGCCCGCTATGAAACCAACCTGGGGTTCCGGGTGCCGGGGCGGATTGCCAATCGCAGTGTCGATGTAGGGGCTGAAGTGGGGCCGGGCGCGTTGCTTGCGACCCTCGATCCCACCGACCAGCAGAACCAGTTGCGCGCCGCCCAGGGTGATCTGGCCAAGGTCGAGGCGCAGTGGATCAATGCCCAGGCCAATGCCCGACGCCAGCAGGAACTGTTCGACCGTGGAGTGGGCGCCCAGGCGCAACTGGACATCGCCCAGACCGACCTGAAAACCACCGGAGCGTCCCTGGCGCAGGCCAAGGCGGCGGTGCGCCAGGCCCAGGACCAGCTGACCTACAGCGAGCTGCGCAGTGATCATGGTGGGGTGATCACTGCCTGGAATGCCGAGGCCGGGCAAGTGGTGACCGCCGGCCAGCAGGTCGTGACCCTGGCCCGGCCGGAAATCAAGGAAGCGGTGATCGATCTGCCGGCGAACCTGGTGGACCAGTTGCCGGCGGATGTGGTGTTCAAGGTTGCGGCGCAACTGGACCCGAGCATCAGCACCACTGCCACCGTGCGCGAGATCGAACCCCAGGCCCAGAGTGCCACCCGCACCCGGCGCGCGCGCCTGACCCTCAAGGACACCCCGCAGGCCTTTCGCCTGGGCACCGCCATCAGCGTGACCCTGAGCTCGGCCATCGAGCCACGCACCGAGCTGCCGCTGAGTGCCTTGCAGGAAGTGGATGGCAAGACCCGGGTCTGGGTCATCGACAGACAGAGCCAGACAGTCGCTCCGCGTGAGGTCACGGTGCTTAGCCGCGACAGCGATTCGGCGCTGATCGGCCAGGGTATCAAGCCCGGTGAGCGGATCGTCAGCGCCGGAGTGAACAGCCTCAAACCGGGGCAAAAAGTCAAAATCGACGAGGACCGCGTACCATGACGCCTGCCACGAAAGGGAGCTTCAATTTATCCGAGTGGGCGATCAAGCATCAGTCGTTCGTCTGGTACCTGATGTTCATCGCGCTGCTGATGGGCGTGTTCTCCTATCTGAACCTGGGACGTGAGGAAGACCCTTCGTTCACCATCAAGACCATGGTCATCCAGACCCGTTGGCCGGGTGCGACCCAGGAGGAAACCCTCAAGCAGGTCACTGACCGCATCGAGAAAAAGCTCGAAGAGCTGGATTCCCTCGATTACGTGAAGAGCTATACGCGCCCCGGCGAGTCGACGGTGTTCGTCAACCTGCGTGATACCACCAGTGCCAAGGACATCCCGCAGATCTGGTACCAGGTGCGCAAGAAGATCGATGACATCCGTGGCGACTTCCCCCAGGGTTTGCAGGGGCCGGGCTTCAACGATGAGTTCGGCGATGTGTACGGTTCCATCTACGCCTTTACCGCCGACGGCCTGACCATGCGCCAACTGCGCGACTACGTGGAGCAGGTGCGCGCCGAGATCCGCGAGGTGCCGAACCTGGGCAAGGTGGAGATGATCGGCGCACAGGATGAGGTCATCTACCTGAACGTCTCCACGCGCAAGCTGGCGGCCCTGGGCATTGACCAGCGCGACGTCCTGCAAAGCCTGCAGTCGCAGAATGCGGTGATCCCGGCCGGGGTGATCGAGGCCGGGCCGGAACGGATTTCCGTGCGCACCTCGGGGCAGTTCGCGTCGGAGAAGGACCTGGCGAACGTCAACCTGCGACTCAATGACCGCTTCTATCGGCTGGCGGATATCGCCGAGATCAGCCGCGGTTATGTCGACCCACCGAGCACCCAGTTCCGTTTCAATGGCCAGCCCGCCATCGGCCTGGCGATTGCCATGAAGGCCGGCGGCAATATCCAGGCGTTCGGCAAGGCGTTGCATGCGCGGATGACCGAGTTGACCGCCGACCTGCCAGTGGGGGTCGGTGTGCACAATGTCTCGGACCAGGCCGAAGTGGTGGCGGAGGCGGTCGGCGGGTTCACCAGTGCCTTGTTCGAGGCGGTGGTGATTGTGTTGCTGGTGAGCTTCGTCAGCCTCGGGGTGCGTCCCGGGTTGGTGGTGGCCTTGACCATCCCGCTGGTGCTGGCGCTGGTCTTCGTGTTCATGGAATACAGCGGCATTACCATGCAGCGGATCTCCCTTGGCGCATTGATCATTTCTCTGGGGTTGATGGTGGACGATGCCATGATCACCGTGGAGATGATGGTCACGCGCCTGGAGCTGGGAGAGAGCAAGGAGCAGGCGGCGACCTTTGCCTACACCTCGACGGCTTTCCCGATGCTCACCGGGACCCTGGTGACGGTCGCCGGTTTCGTGCCCATTGGCCTCAACGCCAGTTCTGCCGGCGAATACACCTTCACCCTGTTTGCGGTGATCGCGGTGGCGATGCTGGTGTCCTGGCTGGTGGCGGTGGTGTTTGCGCCGGTGATCGGCCTGCACATTCTCAGTGCCAAGGTGAAACCCCATTCCGAAGAACCCGGGCGCATTGGCCGTGCTTTCAACGCTGGCCTGCTGTGGTGCATGCGCTACCGCTGGTGGGCGATCGGCATCACGGTGTTGCTGTTCGTGCTCTCGGTGTTTGGCATGCGGTTTGTGCAGAACCAGTTCTTCCCGTCCTCGGACCGCCCGGAGATCCTCGTTGACCTCAACCTGCCGCAGAACGCCTCGATCAGCGAGACACGGCTGGCGGTGGACCGTCTGGAAGCCACGCTCAAGGACGATCCGTCCATCGAGCGTTGGAGCACCTACATCGGCGAGGGCGCGATTCGCTTCTACCTGCCCCTGGACCAGCAACTGCAGAACCCCTACTACGCCCAGCTGGTGATTGTCAGCAAGGGCCTGAAGGAGCGCTCGGCGTTGATCAAGACCTTGCAGAAACGCCTGCGAGAAGACTTCGTCGGAATTGGCGGTTATGTGCAGGCTCTGGAAATGGGCCCGCCGGTAGGGCGTCCGATCCAGTACCGAGTCAGCGGCAAGGACATCGATCTGGTGCGCAAGCACGCCATTGAACTGGCCAGCGAACTCGACAAGAACTCGCACATCGGCGAGATCATTTACGACTGGAACGAGCCGGGCAAGGTCCTGCGTATCGACATCGCCCAGGACAAGGCCCGGCAATTGGGCCTGTCCTCCGAAGACGTGGCGCGGCTGATGAACAGCATTGTCAGCGGTGCGACCGTGACCCAGGTGGATGACGATATCTACCTGATCAATGTGGTCAGCCGCGCCGTCGACAGTGAGCGCGGCACGCCGGAAACCCTGCAGAACCTGCAGATACTCTCGCCCAACGGCATTTCGATCCCGCTCCTGGCCTTCGCCACGATCCGCTACGAACTGGAGCAGCCACTGGTTTGGCGGCGTGACCGCAAGCCGACCATCACCATCAAGGCCGCGGTGCGTGATGAAATCCAGCCCACGGACCTGGTCGAGGACCTCAAGCCGGTCATCGAGCGCTTCGCTGCCAGCTTGCCGGCCGGTTACTCGGTGGCCACCGGCGGGACCGTGGAGGAGAGCGGCAAGGCCCAGGGGCCGATTGCCAAGGTAGTGCCGCTGATGCTGTTCCTGATGGCAACCTTCCTGATGATCCAGCTGCACAGCGTGCAGAAGCTGTTCCTGGTGGTCAGTGTGGCGCCGTTGGGGCTGATCGGTGTGGTCCTGGCCCTGGTGCCCACGGGCACGCCCATGGGGTTTGTGGCGATCCTCGGGATTCTCGCGTTGATCGGCATCATCATCCGCAACTCGGTGATCCTGGTGACCCAGATCGATTCACACGAGAAGGAGGGTTATCACCCCTGGGACGCGGTACTGGAAGCCACTCACCACCGTCGCCGGCCGATCCTGTTGACCGCCGCGGCGGCCAGTCTGGGGATGATCCCGATTGCCCGGGAGGTGTTCTGGGGCCCGATGGCCTACGCGATGATCGGCGGCATCATCGTCGCCACCTTGCTGACCCTGCTGTTCCTGCCGGCGCTGTACGTGGCCTGGTACAAGATCAAGGAGCCGAGCAACGACACCGATCCCCCCGCCTCGTAGGAGCTGGCTTGCCAGCGAAGAGGCCCGTAAGGCAGGCGCTTGATCCGCAATCGCCTTCGCCGGCAAGCCGGCTCCTACGGAGGATCTGTGCAGTGCCTACGGGGGGCGGGATCAGGCCTTGCGCCAGACGCTGGCCAGCCACGGTTGTTGTTCCCGTGGCAGGCCAGCGGGGCGGTAATAGTGCTCCAGCTCGACAAACCCGGCGTCAGTCAATAGCGCTTGCCACGCCGCCAGGTCGTGGTAGGAACCGTAGCGCGGGCCGTTCCAGCCTTCCTGGTTGTCGCCCCGGGGGTTGGAGCTGAACAGCACGCCGCCTTCCTTGAGGCTGGCATGCAGTTGCTTGAGCACTCGCGGCAGCTCCTGGCGGGGAATGTGGAACAGCACCGCGTTGGCGAAGATCCCATCAAAACGTCCAGCGGGCAGTTCGAGCTTGAGGAAGTCCTGCTGCCAGACTTCGCACCCGCTGTCTTCCCGGGCCATCTGCGCGAAGCGTTCGGAACCGTCGAGGCCGACGGCGACATGGCCCAGGCGGGTGAAGGCTTGCAGGTCGCGGCCGGGGCCGCAGCCGAAATCCAGCACGGTGAATGGCGCCGGGCCCTGGATATGCCGCAGCAGCGCCTCGATGTTCTGGCTCACATCGTGGTCGCGAGTGCCCTCGCGAAAGCCTTCGGCCACCTGGTTGTAGTGGCCGAGGGTGGTTGCGGTGATGGTTTCGAGATCGTCGGGGGCGAGTTTCATGGCGGGCTATGGGCGTTGAGGGCGGGGTGGCCAATATAACGCCAATGATGGTCTTGAGGGCCCTGTCGCGAGCAAGCTCGCTCCTACGGCGGGCGGTGATCGACCCGTAGGAGCGAGCTTGCTCGCGAAGGCGCCCGAACCGCCACCACAGCCCTCAACGCTTGTTCAGCACCCGCGCCAGACGGTCGCCACCCAGCTGGATCGCCGCCACCAGAATCACCAGCAACACGATCACCGTGAGCATGATCTGGCTGTCGAAACGCTGGTAACCGTAGCGGTAGGCAATGTCCCCCAGCCCACCCGCGCCAATCGCTCCGGCCATGGCCGAGGAGTTGATCATGGTCACCAGGGTGATAGTGAAACCACCGACGATCCCCGGCAACGCCTCCGGCAGCAGCACGTGCCAGACGATGTGCCAGCGCCGGCAGCCCATGGCCTGGGCCGCTTCGATCAGGCCGTGATCGACTTCCCGCAGGCTCACCTCGGCGATCCGTGCAAAGAACGGCGTGGCGGCGATGGTCAGCGGCACCACCGCCGCCCAGACGCCGTAGGTGGTGCCGACGATCAGTCGGGTAAAGGGGATCAGCGCCACCATCAGGATCAGGAACGGGATCGAGCGGAACAGGTTGACGAATGCCCCGAGGGCGCGGTTCAGGTGCGGCGCTTCATAGATCCCGCCCTTGCCGCTGGTGACCAGGATCACTGCCAGGGGAATCCCCGCCAGCAGGGCGATCAGCGAAGACACGCCGACCATCAGCAGGGTGTCGAGAATGCCCTGCAACAAACGCTCAAACCACATAGCCCAGTACCTCCACCTGTTGTGCCCAGTGCTCGGCCCGATGGCGCAGTTCCGCCGTGCCCAGGGACGAGCCCTGGACAGCCAGGAGCAATTGTCCCAGGGCGTGCCCCTGGATGCGTTCGACGCCGCCCTGGAGCAACCGCACGCGCCCGCCGAGGGCACTGAACAATGCCGCCAGGTCTGGTTCGTCGCGGCTGTTGCCAGTGAAACGCAGGCTCAGCACCACCGCGGCATCGGACGACTGGGGATGATCGCGCAAACGGTTTTGCAGTTCTTCGGGCAAGCCGTGCTGCAACGGCGCCAGTAGAGTCTTGCTGACCTCATGCTGCGGGTTGCCGAAGACCTCCCAAACCGGTCCCTGCTCGACAATGCGGCCGTGTTCCAGCACCACCACCCGGTCGCAGATATCGCGGATCACCGCCATTTCATGGGTGATCAGAATGATGGTCAGGCCCAGGCGCTGGTTGATCTCTTTCAGCAGGCCAAGGATCGATTGGGTGGTTTCCGGGTCGAGGGCCGAGGTGGCTTCGTCGCACAGCAGGATCTCGGGGTCGTGGACCAGCGCCCGGGCGATCCCCACCCGTTGCTTCTGGCCGCCGGACAGCTGCGCCGGGTAGGCCTGGTGCTTGTCCTTGAGGCCCACCAGTTCCAGCAGTTCGCCGACCTTGCGCTGGCGCTCGGCCTTGGGCACCCCGGCCACCTTCAGTGGCAGTTCGACGTTGTGCCACACGGTCTTGGCCGACATCAGGTTGAAGTGCTGGAAGATCATGCCGATGCGTCGGCGCAGGGCCACCAGGCGGTCCTCGTCGAAGTCGCCGATGTCCACCTGGTCGATCAGCACTCGGCCGCTGCTGGGTTGTTCCAGGCGATTGATGGTGCGGATCAGCGACGACTTGCCGGCGCCGCTGCGGCCGATGATGCCGAACACTTCACCGCGCTGGATCGCCAGGTCGATGCCGTGCAGCGCCTGTACCGGGCCCTGCCGACCCTGGTAGGTCTTGCCCAGGCCGATAAAGCGCACCTGGGCGCGGTTCAGGTCCGGGTGCAGTTGGGTCTGTTCGGCGCTGTGGGGCGCCGGCTCGGGCCGTGTGCGCTGGAGCGTCGAGGCACTCATTTCAACCTTCCCAGCCGGCTTGGTAGAGCTTGCCGTGAGCCTGGTCCAGGGCGGCGCGCACGGCCGGCGAATGCTGGTAGATATCGACGAACTTGATCAGCCGCGGGTCGTTCTTGCTCTTGGGCTGGATCACGAACTGGATCACGTATTCCTTGTGGTCCAGGCCGTCGAACAGCAAGACTGAACCGGCATCGAAGGTCTTGGCCAGGCGGATATAGGCCGGGTAGCCCTGGACCAGGTCGGCGTCGTCATAGGCGCGTACCAGTTGCACGGCTTCCACCTGGAGGATCTTGATCTTCTTCGGGTTGGCGACGATGTCTTCTTCGGTGGCCTTGTAGCCGACCCCGGGCTTGAGGGTGATCAGCCCGGCCTTGGCCAGCAGTTGCAGGCCGCGCCCGCTGTTGATCGGGTCGTTGGCGATGGCCACGCTGGCGCCGACTGGCAGCTCGTCGAAGCTTTTGTATTTCTTCGAGTACAGGCCGACGTTGTTGATGATGCCCGGGGCGAAGGGCACCAGGTCGAAACCGGCGGCGGCCTTGGCGTTTTCCAGGAACGGGATGTGCTGGAAGTAGTTCACGTCGATATCGCCGGCAGCCAGGCTGACGTTGGGCGCGATCCAGTCGGTGAACTCCACCAGCTCGACCTTCAGGCCCTGTTTACCGGCTTCGACGACGGCGGCCTCCAGGGGAATGGCGAAGGCCGCGGTGGTGCCGACCTTGAGCGGCGCATCGGCGGCGAAAACGGCGCTGCTGAACAGGCCGAGGGCGAGGGCCAGGGCTTTGACCGGGTGGCGCAAGCGTGTGGTTTTCATGTGGGTCAGGGTCCAGGTCGGGGCCAGGGAATGGGGTGTGGTTGCGGGCCTCTTCGCTGGCAAGCCAGCTCCTACAGTGAGGTGTGTAGGAGCCGGCTTGCCGGCGAAGCTGTTAGCGGCGGTAAGCCGCTCCGGTGTGTTGTTCGGGCAGCTTGCGGTCCTGGCGGAAGAGCTTTTCGCGCAGGGTGCCCTGGTCGTAGGCGGTCTTGTACGAGCCCCGGCGTTGCAGCTCCGGGATCACCAGGTCGATGAAGTCGACATAGCTTTCCGGGGTGACGATGCGGGTCAGGTTGAAGCCGTCCAGGCCGGTTTCGGCAATCCAGGATTCCAGCTCATCGGCCACCTGTTGCGGTGATCCGACCACGGTGAAGTAGCGGCCGCCCAGGGCGTGCTGGTCCAGCAGCTTGCGCCGGGTCCAATCGTTGTTCTGCAGGTTCTTGGTGGCCGATTGGATCGCGTTGCTCTTCACGTACTGGATCGGCTCGTCGATCTCGTACTGGGCGAAATCGATCCCGGTGGAGGCGGAGAAATGCGCCACACCGGCTTCGGCGCTGGCATGACTGCGATACTCGGCGTGTTTCTTCCAGGCCAGCTCTTCGGTCGCGGCGACGATCACGTTGAGCCCCATGAACACCTTGATGTCCTCAGGGTTGCGCCCGGCGGCCACGGCGCTGGCGCGGACCTTGTCCACCTGGGCCTTGGTCGCGGCCTTGTTCTGCCCGCTGATGAACACGCACTCGGCGTGGCGCCCGGCGAACACCAGGCCGCGGTCCGAGCTGCCGGCCTGGAACAGCACCGGGGTGCGTTGCGGCGAAGGCTCGCACAGGTGATAACCGCTGACCTGGTAGAACTCGCCCTGGTGCTCGACCTTGTGCACCTTGTCCGGTTGGGCGTAGATGCGCTGCTCGCGGTCGTTGATCACCGCGTCGTCTTCCCAGCTGCCTTCCCAGAGTTTGTACAGCACCTCCAGGTACTCGTCGGCCTGGTCGTAGCGGCGGTCGTGTTCGATCTGCTGCTTGAGGCCCATGGCCTGGGCGGCGCTGTCCAGGTAGCCGGTGACGATGTTCCAGCCGACCCGGCCACGGCTCAGGTGATCGAGGGTGGAGAGGCGTCGGGCGAACAGGTACGGCGCCTCGTAAGTGAGGTTGGCGGTCAGGCCGAAGCCGAGGTTCCTGGTCACCGCGGCCATGGCCGAGACCAGCAGCAGCGGGTCGTTGACCGGTAGTTGGATCGACTCCTTGAGCGTCACGTCCAGGGAGTTCTGGTAGACGTCGTAGACCCCGACGATGTCGGCGATGAACAGCCCGTCGAACAGCCCGCGCTCCAGCAACTGGGCCAGCTCGGTCCAGTATTCGAGGGTCTGGTACTGGGTCGAGGTGTCCCGTGGGTGAGTCCACAGGCCGTGGTTGATATGACCGACGCAGTTCATGTTGAAGGCGTTGAGCAGGATCTTCTTTTTCGCGGCCATCAAATGGTCCCCCGCAACGGCGGGTTGGTCTGGTTCAGGTAGTAGTTGCCCACCGCGTGGTACTTCCAGCGCACCGGGTCGTGCAGGGTGTGCACCCGGGCGTTGCGCCAGTGGCGGTCCAGGCCGTGCTCGGCCAGGGTCGCCTGGCTGCCGGCCAGTTCGAACAGGGTGCTGCCGGCGGCCAGGGAAATTTCCGTGCTCAGGGCGCGGACCTCGGCCACGGCGATGGAGGCGGCGGCCACGGTGTCGGCGTTGCTGTCGGCTTGGGCTGCGTCGAGGAATTCCCCGGCGCGTTCCAGCAGCGCTTCGGTGGCGTGCAGGCGGATGCTCAGGTGGCCGAAGCTCTTGATCGTCAGCGGGTCGGCGGTGGCCTGCTCCAGGCCGGAGTCGATCCAGGGCCGGGTCTTGGTGCGCACAAAGTGCAGGGCGTCCTCGTAGGCGGCGCGGGCAATGCCGGTGTCGATGGCCGCGTGAAGGATCTGCGCCAGGGGGCCAACCGTGGTCGGGCGCTCGAAGGCGCTCTGGAACGGCACCACGTCGTCGGCGTCCACCCACACATTTTCGAACAGCACCGAGCCGCTGCCGGTGGTGCGCTGGCCGAAGCCGCTCCAGTCGTCGATCACGCTCAGGCCCTGGCTGTCCGCGGGGACGAAGGCCAGTTGCAGCACGCCGTATTCATCCACCACCGATGTCGGGATGCGTTGGGCGTAGATCGCTCCGGTGGCGTAGAACTTGCGCCCGTCGATGCGGTAGCCATCGCCGTCACGGCTCAGGCGGGTGGTGCGGTCGTGGGCGGTCTTGGTGCCCAGCTCGGCCAGGGCGTTGCCGAAGCGCCGGCCGGCGAGGACTTCGGCGTACAGGCGTTGTTTCTGCTGTGGGCTGCCATTCACCCGCAGTACTTCGAGGGCATAGAAATGGTTCTGCGGGATCTGCCCCAGGGAGGCGTCGGCCTCGGCGATCAGGGCGATGACCTTGGCCAGGGTGACATTGGAGACACCGGCGCCGCCGTATTCCCTGGGCACGCTGATGCCCCACAGGCCGGAGCGCGAGAAGGCTTCCAGTTCCGGGTGTGGCAGGCGCCGCTCGCGGTCGCGCAGGGCACTGTCGCGTTGGAAATCTTCCGCCAGGTCGCTGGCGACAATCAGGGCTTGTTCATCGCTGGTGATGACCGCGACGTGTTGAGAAAGGCTCATGTGTTTCTCCAGAGGTCTGGTCGGTTAAATCCAGGAATGACGAGCAGGCAAAGTGCCGTTCAGGTGATAGGCGCCGACGGCGTGGTACTTCCAGCGCACCGGATCGTGCAGCGTATGCACCCGGGCGTTGCGCCAGTGTCGGTCGAGGTTGAATTCGGCGAGGGTGGCGCGGCTGCCGGCCAGCTCGAAGAGTTTTTCGCTGGCCAGCAGCGAGATCTCGGTGGTCAGCACCTTGGCTTCGGCCACGGCAATCGAAGCGCGGGCCGCGGACTCGGCGGTGATCGGCGCTGAGCTGACCTGGTCGAGTACTTGGCCGGCCTTGCGCAGCAGGGCCTCGGCGGCGTGCAGTTCGATCTGCAGCTTGCCGATCTCGGCGATGACGTAGAGGTCGTCGCTGGCTCGCTCGACGTTGGCATCGATCCACGGCCGGGCTCGCTCACGGACAAAGGCAATGGCATCGGCGACGGCCTCGCGGGCGATGCCGGCGTCGATGGCGGCCTGGATCAGTTGCGAGACCGCGCCCTGGATATTCGGCGTGTCGTTGATCCGCCAGTTGTCCAGCACCAGCTCGGCCTCGACCCGCACGTTGTTCAGCAGGATGGTGCCGCTGGCGGTGGTGCGCTGGCCGAAGCCCGACCAGTCATCGACGATGCGTAAACCCTGGGTGCCGCGGCGGACGAAGGCCAGCACCTGGCGGCCGTCATCGTTGAGCGCCTTGACCGCCACCCAGTGGGCGAACAGCGCGCCGGTGGAGTAGAACTTCTGGCCGTTGAGCACATGGCCGTCGGCGTCGGCGGTGATCCGTGCCTTGAGCTCCAGGGTGTTCTTGGTGCCGCGTTCCGGGCCGGCATTGCCGATGCGCCAGCCTTCCAGCACGCTCTGCAACAGTTGTTTTTTCTGCCGCTCGGTGCCGCAGCCGAGAATCAGGCCGAGGATACCGAACTGGTTCTGCGGGATCTGGCCCAGGGCTGGGTCCGCCGCGGAAATGATCGCGAAGACTTCGGCCAGGGTGACGAAGGAAACCTGTGGCCCGCCGTAGGCCCGGGGAATGGAAATACTGCCCAGGCCGCTACGGGTGAACTGTTCGATCTGCGCCCACGGCAGCTTGCGCTGACGGTCACGTTGGGCGGCTTGCTGGCGAGCAACGTCCGCCAGTTCATGGGCGGCCTGAAGGGCTTCGGCGTCGTTGCGCAGAACCCGTGCGGGCAACAAAAGGGGAGCAATATCCAGGTCACTCTGGACCTGAGCTTCGACCAGACTGGACATCAGCGCCACTCCTTGGCTGCACGCAATGCCCTGGCGATCTGCACTGGGGTGATTGTGTTCCGGACCATACCTACCTCACATCTCATGGATATGCCGCGTTCGTGCGGCGAAATCAGAATCAAGAATGTCCGGTGGTCCGGTGCATATACCCTATGCGCGTATAAAAATTAAATAAACTAACTTTTAGGAATATCAATAGAAGGGTTGAATTGGAGCCCGCAGGCGTTATGGATCAAGGCCTTAGGTGGCTTGAGCGGGCACTGATTGAGTGACGAACGCCCCTGGCATTTCGTTGGTCGGGTAGGAGCTGGCTTGCCAGCGAAGACGTCCGTGAGGGCGATGCAAGGCTTGCGGCCTCTTCGCCGGCAAGCCGGCTCCTACGGGGGTGTGGTGTGGCGAAGGGAGGAATATCAGATGTTGTAGGAGCTGGCTTGCCAGCGAAGGCGTCCGTGAGGGCGATGCAAGGCTTGCAGGCCTCTTCGCCGGCAAGCCGGCTCCTACGGGGGTGTGGTGTGGCGAAGGGAGGAACATCAGCTGTTGTAGGAGCTGGCTTGCCAGCGAAGGCGTCCGTGAGGGCGATGCAAGGCTTGCAGGCCTCTTCGCCGGCAAGCCGGCTCCTACGGGGGTGTGGTGTGGCGAAGGGAGGAATATCAGATGTTGTAGGAGCTGGCTTGCCAGCGAAGACGGCCGTGAGGGCGATGCAAGGCTTGCAGGCCTCTTCGCCGGCCAGCCGGCTCCTACAAGGCGTGGCCGGGGTGGAGAAACTTGCTCAGGAACTGTCGCGTGCGCTCTTGCTGAGGGTTGGCGAACAGCGCCTTGGCTTCGCCCTGTTCGACGATCACCCCCTTGTCGAAGAAGATCACTCGGTTGGCCACGTCCCGGGCGAAGCTCATCTCGTGGGTGACGATGACCATGGTGCGTTTCTCTTCGGCCAGGCTGCGGATGGTGGCCAGCACTTCACCCACTAGCTCGGGGTCGAGGGCCGAGGTGGGTTCGTCGAACAGGATCACCCCAGGCTCCATGGCCAGGGCCCGGGCAATCGCCACCCGCTGTTGCTGGCCACCGGACAGGCGCCTTGGGTAGGCGTCTTCCTTGCCCGCCAGGCCGACCTTGGCCAGCAGCGCGCGACCCAGGGCGATGGCTTGTTCGCGTGGGGTTTTCTTCACCACCAGCGGGCCTTCGATGACGTTCTCCAGGGCGGTGCGGTGGGGGAACAGGTTGAAGTTCTGGAACACGAAACCCACTTGCTGGCGCAACTGGCGTATCCGGCTTTGTTGCTGGTTGAGGGGGATGCTGCTGTCGATGGCAATGTCGCCGATCCTGATCCGCCCGCTGGTAGGTTCTTCCAGAAAGTTGAGGCAACGCAGGAAGGTGGTCTTGCCCGAGCCGCTGGGGCCGATGATGGCAACCACTTCGCCTTCCTTGACCTCCAGGTCGATGCCGTTGAGTACGGTCTGGCCCTTGAACTGCTTGGTCAGTTTTTCCACCACGATCATGGCTTC
Source organism: Pseudomonas sp. Fl5BN2 (assembly GCF_009908205.1). Taxonomy (NCBI): domain Bacteria; kingdom Pseudomonadati; phylum Pseudomonadota; class Gammaproteobacteria; order Pseudomonadales; family Pseudomonadaceae; genus Pseudomonas; species Pseudomonas sp. Fl5BN2. The sequence goes on from NZ_JAAARL010000003.1 coordinate 114,131, forward strand.
AAGACTCCTGGTCATGCCGATTGACCCGCTCTTCCAGACGGTTCTGCAGGTGCGCGAGCACGCTGGCGAGAATCCAGTAGATCAGCGCGGCGGCAAGATACATGGTGAAGATTTCGAAGGTGCGCGCGGTGATCAGCTGCGCTTGGCGGAACAGTTCCGGTACCTGGATCGTGGCGGCCAGGGCCGTGTCCTTGACCAGTGAAATGAAGCTGTTGCCCAGCGGCGGCAGAGCGGTGCGCATGGCTTGTGGCAGGATCGCCCGGCGCAGGGTCTGGGCTCGGGTCATGCCGATGCTGGCGGCGGCTTCCCATTGGCCGCGCTCGATGGAACCGATGGCGGCCCTGAGGATTTCACAGGCGTAGGCCGCCATGTTCAGGGAAAAGCCGATCAGCGCTGCGGGCAACGGGTCCAGTTCCAGCCCCAGTTGCGGCAGGCCGTAGTAGATCACGAAGAGTTGCACCAGCAGCGGCGTGCCGCGAAAGAACGACACGTAGACCCGGGCAATCCAGCTCACCAGCGTCAGGTGCGACAGGCGCATCAAGGCCAGGCCGAAGCCCAGCAGCAGTCCGAAGAACATGCCGCCGAGGCTGAGGATGACCGTGTAATACGCGCCCTTGAGGAGAAATGGCGCTGAATCCAGCGCCAGTTGCAGGCCTGCTTCCATTACTGGGTGACGTCAGCGTTGAAGTATTTCTCCGAGAGCTTTTTCAGCGTGCCGTCGGTCCGCAGTTCCTCGATCGCTTTGTTCACCGCGGCCAGCAGTTCAGGTTCGCCCTTGCGCAGGGCCACACCGGCTTCCTGGCGGGAGAAGGGTTCGCCGGATACCACCAGGGTGTCCTTGGTCTTCTTGATCAGCTCGAAGGCTGCCAGGCGGTCCACCAGGATCGCGTCGATACGGCCTACGCGCAGGTCCTGGTACTTGGTCGGATCATCGTCGTAGGTCTTGATGATGGCGCTGGGCACGTTGTCCTTGAGCCATTGCTCATAGTTGGTGCCCAGGCCGACACCGACCTTGTGGCCACCCAGGTCTGCGGCAGTCTTGAACTTGCCGTCATCCTTCTTCTGGGTCAGGGCCTGGATCCCGGAGACGGTGTAGGGGATGGAGAAGTCGTACTTTTTCTTGCGCTCCTCGGAGATGGTCACCTGGTTGACGACCGCGTCCAGGCGCTTGGACTCCAGGGCTGCGAGAATGCCGTCCCACTTGGTCGGTTGCAGCTTGACCTTGACCCCGAGCTTGTTCGCCAGGGCTTCTGAGAACTCCACTTCGAAGCCGGCCAGCTTGCCGTTTTCATCGACGAAGCTGAACGGTGGATAGGTGCCTTCCAGGCCAACGTTGATCACTCCCGCATCCTTGATTTTCTGCAGTTGCTCGCCGGCAACCGCTTGTCCCATCAATCCGGCACCGAGGGCCAGGCCCAGTGTGCCGATCAGCAGATTTCGACGCAGTACGGAAAAATTCATGACAAGCCCCTGTGATTTCTTATGCACGATGCGGGTGGGAGATGCAGGCCAATCGGTGAGCCGAAAGTAACGCTTTATCCTGCCTTAAATGCAGCTTATGCGCCTCATGGCAAATGAGCCTGCGGCACGACTATAAAGTGATGTTTATAGGTTTAAAAATAATATAAATTAACGTTGTTATTCCATTTGGTTTGGTTGTCGCTGCGCCACTACCTCCTACAAAAAACGCCACGGCACTCACCCCGTAGGAGCTGGCTTGCCAGCGAAGGCGCCGTCGAGGTCGGCGCAAGGCTCGCGGGCCTCTTCGCCGGCAAGCCGGCTCCTACACAAAACTTCACGGCATTCACCTTCTACGAGAAGGCCCCGGCATAGGCGAACAGCGCCGGGGCGCCGCCGGTGTGCAGGAAGATGATCGGGCCATCGTCGAAACGCTGGCGCCCGACGCCGTCCAGCAGGCCGGCCATGGCCTTGCCGGTGTACACCGGGTCCAGCAGCAGGCCTTCCTGGCTGGCCAGCAATTTGACTGCGGCCAGGGTGCCGGCATTGGGTTCGCCGTAACGGGGGGCGAAGTATTCGTCCCACAGTTGCACGTTGAACGCCGCCGGCAGATTCACCCCCAGCAGTTCGGCGGTGCGTTCGGCCAGGCCCTGGACCTTGGGCCGCTGGTCTTCTTCGCTGCGCGATACCGTGACGCCGATCACCGGCAGTTGCGGCAGCACTTCGCTCAACGCCAGGGCCAGGCCGCTGTGGGTGCCGGCGCTGCCGGAGGCCAGCAGCACCGCGGAAAAATGCAGGCCGCTGTCTTCGATCTGCTGCGCCAGTTCCAGGCCGGCGCGGACATAACCCAGGGCGCCCAGTGCATTGGAGCCGCCGATGGGCACCAGATAGGGTCTCTTGCCGTTGTTGCGCAGGCGCGCGGCCAGGGCCTGCAATTGCTCGTCGGCTTGATCCAGGTTTTCCACCAGTTCGACCTTGGCATCGAACAGATCCAGCAGCAGGCGGTTGCCGTTGTTCAGGTAGTTGGGGTCTTCGGTGCCGATGGGGTTTTCCAGCAGGGCCACGCAACCCAATCCCAGCCGGGCGGCCAGGGCCGCAGTCTGGCGCACGTGGTTGGACTGGATGGCACCGGCGGTGATCAGGGTATCGGCACCCTGGGCCAGGGCGTCGGCGGCCAGGTATTCGAGCTTGCGCAGCTTGTTGCCGCCCATGGCCAGGGGCGTGGTGTCATCGCGCTTGACGTAGACATCACGGCCGATCCAGGCCGACAGGCGTTCGAGTTTTTCCAGGGCAGTGGCGTGACCGAGCAGGTCGAGGCGGTCAAAGCGGGCAAGCTGTTGTTTGATCATGAGTTCGCACGGAACAGGGAAGGTGCAAGGACTATAGGCAGCGATATTTGCCCGGGCAACCGCCAATCGCTTATGCGAAAAAGTGCTTGGCGCTGAACAATTAGTTCTTAAAGCTGGCCCTGGCGGGGCGTAAAGTGATCGCCGTTTGTGCGGCCCGATTGTCCGGCCGCCCGAGTAAGGAGTCTTATCGTGAGCGAGCGTTCCAGCCATTGGCAATTGCAGACCATCGTCGGCCAACTGCGCGATGCCCGTGACCAGTGGCGTACCCGCAACGGTCGGGTCAGCGGCGAGCAGGGCGGCCGTGAACTGCCGTCGCGGGCGGCCATGGCGGAGATACTTGAAGCCCTGTGCGGCGCCCTGTTTCCCATGCGCCTGGGGCCGGTGGACCTGCGCGAGGAAAGCGAGGACTTCTACGTTGGCCACACTCTGGATGCGGCGCTCAATGCCTTGCTGGCCCAGGCGCGCCTGGAGCTGCGTTACGTGGCCCGGCAAAACGGCGAGGCGGATGCCGAGGTGAACGCCCGGGCGATCCGCCTGATCCAGGACTTCGCCTTGGCCCTGCCGGGCCTGCGGGTGCTGCTGGACACTGACGTGCTGGCCGCCTATCACGGTGACCCGGCGGCGCGCAGCGTCGATGAGGTGCTGCTGTGCTACCCGGGCATCCTGGCGGTGATTCATCACCGCTTGGCGCACCATTTGTATCGCGCCGGCCTGCCGTTGCTGGCACGGATCAGTTCGGAAATCGCTCACTCGGCCACCGGCATCGACATTCACCCCGGGGCGCAGATTGGCCGCAGCTTCTTTATCGACCACGGGACCGGCGTGGTGATCGGCGAGACCGCGATCATTGGCGAGCGGGTACGGATCTACCAGGCGGTGACCCTGGGGGCCAAGCGCTTCCCGGCGGACGAAGATGGTCAGTTGCAGAAGGGCCACCCACGTCACCCGATCGTCGAGGACGACGTAGTGATCTATGCCGGCGCGACCATTCTGGGGCGCATCACCATCGGCCAGGGCTCGACGATCGGCGGCAACGTCTGGCTGACCCGCAGCGTGCCGGCCGGCTGCAACCTGACCCAGGCCAACCTGCAGCACGACGACGGCTCGCAAAAGTAGGCACTGGCTTGTGTAGGAGCTGGCTTGCCAGCGAAGGCGTCCCCGAGAGCGATGCAGGACTTGCGGGCCTCTTCGCTGGCAAGCCGGCTCCTACGGAAGAAGGTGTACGGCGGCCTGCTGTAGAGGGCGATGCAGGACTTGCGGGCCTCTTCGCCGGCAAGCCGGCTCCTACGGAAGAAGGTGCACGGCGGCCTGCTGTAGGAGCTGGCTTGCCAGCGAAGGCGCCCCCGAGAGCGATACAGGACCCGCGGGCCTCTTCGCCGGCAAGCCGGCTCCCACGGAAGAAGGTGTACGGCGGCCTGCTGTAGGAGCTGGCTTGCCAGCGAAGGCGCCCCCGAGAGCGATACAGGACCCGCGGGCCTCTTCGCCGGCAAGCCAGCTCCTACGGAAGAAGGTGTACGGTGGCCTGTTGTAGGAGCTGGCTTGCCAGCGAAGGCGCCCCCGAGAGCGATGCAGGACTTGCGGGCCTCTTCGCCGGCAAGCCGGCTCCTACGGAGGAAGGTGCACGGCGGCCTGTTGTAGGAGCTGGCTTGCCAGCGAAGGCGTCCCCGAGAGCGATACAGGACCCGCGGGCCTCTTCGCCGGCAAGCCGGCTCCTACGGGCGAGAGGCCGGTTCCGAGCAGGTTTTTTTTCGGGCTGAACGATTCCGTCCGACATCCGTCATACCCTTCCTTGAGCTAGCGTACGAGAGGTACCGCTGAGCCTTGCAATTAGTCCTGAGCCCCTATCCATGTTTAACTTGAACGCTCGTTCAAGTTAAACCGGTGGTTCGCTGCCCGCTCACAACAGGAGGCTTGCCTTTGCTGAGTCCGTACATTTCAGCCATGTTTCATCCCTTCGAGGTGCACCCTGCATGAGTGCGCCATCCAGCTCCGCGAATAGCCTTATTCGCATGAACCCTCCGGTGTTCTACTTCGCCGCGAGCTTTATCCTGATCTTCGGCCTGGCGGTGATTTCCATGCCGGAACAGGCCGGCGCCTGGCTCCTGGCGGCGCAAAACTGGGCGGCCAACACGGTCGGCTGGTACTACATGCTGGCGATGACCCTGTACCTGGTCTTCGTGGTGGTCACCGCCTTGTCCGGCTACGGCAAGATCAAGCTCGGTGCCGACCACGACGAACCCGAGTTCAGTTACCTGTCCTGGGCCGGCATGCTGTTTGCTGCCGGGATCAGCATCACGCTGTTCTTCTTCTGTGTTTCCGAACCTTTGACCCACATGCTGCAACCGCCCCAGGGCGAGGCCGGTACCGCCGAGGCGGCGCGCCAGGGCATGCAGTTGCTGTTCCTGCACTGGGGCCTGCACGGCTGGGGTGTTTTCGCTTTCGTCGGCATGGCCCTAGCGTACTTCGCCTACCGGCATAACCTGCCGCTGGCCCTGCGCTCGGCGTTGTATCCACTGATCGGCAAGCGCATCAATGGCCCCATCGGCTACGCGGTGGATGGCTTCGGCATCATCGCTACGGTGTTCGGTCTCGGTGCCGACATGGGTTTTGGCGTGCTGCACCTCAACTCCGGCCTCGACTACCTGTTCGGCATTGCCCACACGCAGTGGATCCAGGTCGGGTTGATCACCCTGATGATGGGCGCGGCGATCCTGGTCGCAATCGCCGGAGTCGACAAGGGCGTGCGGGTGATGTCCGACATCAACATGTTGCTGGCAGTGGCGCTGCTGCTGTTCGTGCTGTTCGCCGGCCCCACCCAGCACCTGCTCAATACCTTGATCCAGAACCTCGGGGATTACCTGGGGGCCTTGCCGGTCAAGAGCTTTGATGTCTACGCCTACAACAAACCCAGCGACTGGCTGGGTGGCTGGACGGTGTTCTACTGGGCCTGGTGGATCGCCTGGTCGCCGTTCGTGGGCTTGTTCATCGCGCGGATTTCCCGTGGCCGGACCATCCGCGAGTTCGTCTTCGGCGTGCTCCTGATTCCGCTGGGTTTCACCCTGGCGTGGATGTCGATCTTCGGTAACAGCGCCATCGACCAGGTGCTCAACCACGGCATGAGCGCCCTGGGCATGTCGGCCATCGAAAACCCGTCGATGACCCTCTATCTGCTGCTGGAAACCTACCCGTGGAGTAAAACCGTCATCGCGGTGACGGTGTTCATCAGCTTCGTGTTCTTCGTCACCTCGGCCGACTCCGGCACGGTGGTGCTTTCGACCCTCTCGGCCAGGGGCGGCAATGCCGACGAGGACGGGCCGAAATGGCTGCGGGTGTTCTGGGGCGCGATGACCGCGCTGATCACCAGTGCCTTGCTGTTCGCCGGCAGCATCGATTCGCTGAAGTCGGCGGTGGTCCTGACCTCGTTGCCGTTCTCGCTGATCCTGCTGTTGATGATGTGGGGGTTGCACAAGGCGTTCTACCTGGAATCGCAACGACGCATTGCCCAGTTGCATTCCCTGGCACCGGTGGCGCCGTCTCGTCGTGGCAAGGGCGGCTGGCGCCAGCGCTTGAGCCAGGCAGTGCATTTCCCCTCGCGGGACGAGGTGTATCGCTTCCTTGAGCAGACGGTGCGCCCGGCCATCGAAGAGGTGACGGCGGTGTTCGTCGAGAAGGGCTTGAACGTGGTGACCCAGCCGGACCCGGTCAACGACAGCGTCAGCCTGGAGATCGGCCACGGCGATCAGCATCCGTTCATCTATCAGGTGCAGATGCGGGGTTACTTCACCCCGTCCTTCGCCCGTGGCGGCATGGGCCCGAAAGAGCTGCGCAACCGCCGTTACTACCGAGCCGAGGTGCATCTGGCTGAGGGCAGTCAGGATTACGATCTGATGGGCTACACCAAGGAGCAGATCATCAACGACATCCTCGACCAGTACGAACGCCATATGCAGTTCCTGCACTTGGTGCGCTGAGCCAGCCGCTCAAGCCTTGGTGAGCACCAAGTAGCACACCAGGGCCAGCACCGGCACGGCAAACACCAGGCTGCCGACCGCCAGCTCCTCACGCAGGGGCTGGTGGGCGGTGACCATGCCCACCGCACCGTTGATCACCGTCAGCGCCAGCCACAGCCCGATAAAGCCGTAGCTCAGGGCCTGGCGTCCGAAACCCAGGCGTTCGCCGATAAACAACACCAGGGCCAGCAGGATCAGGCCGAAGGTGATGATGATGGTGGTATGCATGATGGATATTTCCCGAGAGCCGGTTTGTCGGCGAATGTAACGAGCATAGGCGTCAAACCAGCGCGCCATTGGCCCGCAGGACCTGGCCGTTGACCCAGGCCGCCGCCGGGCTTGCCAGGAAGGCGATGATGCTGGCGATATCCTCTGGTTGTCCCAGGCGTTCCGGGGGCGGCATCCTGGCAAAGTTGTGGATCTGCTCCTCACTCCTGCCCTGCAGGAACAGCTCGGTGGCCACCGGTCCCGGCGCCATGGCTTGGCTGTCACGGGCCAGCTGGCGGGCAATCACCGCGCCGCTGCCTCGGGAGGCTCCGGTGACGATGGCGACTTTTGCCGTTTGAGTGATCGTGGTGAGTGCCCTTCTACTGAGGATAAATGGCGTGCAGTTGCGCAAGGAACTCTGATCGTTCCTGGTCCGTAGGGGCCGGCTTGCCGGGGGCATTCTTGAGAGCGCCTTCGCTGGCAGGCCCGCGTCTGTAGTGACCCTGCGGGTGTCTCTTTTGCAGCATGAAACAAGGAGTCATCCATGTTTCGTACCACTCGCCAGATCAAGCTCGGCGCCTTTCTCATGGCCACCGATCACCACGTTGCCGCTTAGTGCCATCCGCATGTACCGGCCCAGGCAGGACTGGACTTTGCGGTCTATAAAGAACTGGCACAAATCACCGAGGCTGCTCGTTGCGACTCACTGTTTGCCGCTGACAGTCTGGCGGCCGCTACTGGCCCCATCGCCAGCCACATGGCCCGTTCTGATTACTTCGCACCCATGACTTTGCTCTCTGCACTGGCGGCTGTGAGCGAGCGGATAGGGCTTATTGCCACTGCCACTGCGAACTATAACGTACCGTGCCATGTGGTACGTAAAATCGCGTAATTTGACCCTTTTCTGCTGGGAGAACCGGGTGGAATCTGGTGACTTCCGGCAACGCTGCCGAGGCGCGGAATTTTGCTCGCGACGAGTATTTCGTACATGCCGAACGTTATCGTCGGGCCCGGGAGTTCTATCCGGTGGTCGCCGGGCTTTGGGACAGTTGGCAGGACGATGCCTTTGTTCGGGACAAGGCCGGTGGCGAGTACTACACCCAAAAGAAGCCGTATTTGCTGGGGAATTCCGGGTGATTCTTCCGGGTCAAAGGGCCATTAAGCGTTGCTCGGCCACCTCAGGGTCATCCGGTGACCGTCCAGGCTGGCTCTTCGGAGAGCGGGCGCGACCTCACGGCGCACATGGCTGAAGTGGTGTTCACCGCGCAGTCTTTCCTGGCCAGTGCCCAAGATTTTTATGCTGACCTGAAAGGGCGCCTCGGGCAGTACGGATGTAGTACGAAATCATTGAAAAACATGTCCGGGGTGTTCGTAGTGGTCGGCAATAGCGAAAGTCAGACCCGGGAGAAATTCGAATCCTTCCAGGAGCTGGTGGAACCTGAAGTGGGCGCGGGCTTGTGTGGGTGCTGGCTTGTCAGTGAAGGCGCCCGCTATGGTGCGGCAAGGCTCGAAGGCCTCTGCGCCGACAAGCCGGCTTCTGCATGAATGTTTCTGCGAGCCAGGGCGCCATGTGCAGGTGCCAACGTTGTGTGTTTCAGAGAGACCCTAACCAAGAGAGGATCCGATGACTTATATAGCTGCCGAAAATCGCTATGACGCCATGCCCTATCGTCGTGTCGGTCGCAGTGGCCTGGTGCTGCCGGCATTGTCCCTGGGGCTTTGGCACAACTTCGGCGACAGCACGCCGATTGATACTCAGCGCGCTTTGCTGCGCACGGCCTTCGACTTGGGGATCAATCACTTCGACCTGGCCAATAACTATGGCCCGCCCTATGGCAGTGCTGAGATCAATTTCGGCCGTCTGTTGCGTGAGGACTTCAAGTCGTATCGCGACGAGCTGATCATTTCCAGCAAGGCCGGTTGGGACATGTGGCCCGGGCCTTATGGCCAGGGCGGGGGCTCGCGCAAGTATGTGCTGGCCAGCCTGGATCAGAGCCTACAGCGCCTGGGCCTGGATTATGTGGATATCTTCTATTCCCACCGTTTCGACCCCGATACGCCGCTGGAGGAAACCGCTAGCGCCCTGGCCAGTGCGGTGCAGCAGGGCAAGGCGTTGTACATCGGCATTTCTTCCTACTCGGGGCTCAAGACCCGGGAGATTGCCGGATTGCTCAAGGAGTGGAAGGTGCCGCTGCTGATTCATCAGCCGGCCTACAACATGCTCAACCGCTGGATCGAGAAGGACTTGCTGGACACCACCGAGGCGTTGGGTGCCGGGGTGATCGCCTTTACCCCGCTGGCCCAGGGCTTGCTCACCGATAAGTACCTCAATGGCATTCCCAAGGATGCGCGGGTCAATCGTCCTGGTGGCGGATCGCTGCAGGCCGCGCATTTGTCCGAGGCCAATATCGCCCATGTGCGCGCCCTCAATGAGATCGCCAGGAATCGTGGCCAGAGCCTGGCGCAGTTGGCCCTGGCCTGGACCCTGCGGGATCCGCGAGTGACCTCGGCGTTGATTGGCGCGAGCCGGCCGGAGCAGATCATCGAGAACGTCGGTGCGTTGCAGAACCTGAGGTTCAGCGTGGAAGAGCTGGTGCAAATCGATCATTTCGCCAAAGAAGGGCGGATCAATCTCTGGGAAAAACCCTCGATGGCAGAGTAAGGGCGTTGAGCCGTTCAGCCATGAAAAAACCCCCTGCAAAGTGAGGTGCAGGGGGAGGGGGGGCCGCCTGGAGCAAGAGCGGCGGAAGGAGCGGTTGCTGATCCAGCTATTTCGTCGTGACGGATGTGTTGGCGCTGACCTTTAATGCGGGGTTGCGTGGGGTGCTGGCAAGGGTGCGCTCCTCTGAGTCATCGAGGTGGACTTTCGCGGTTACCGAGAGGCCTGGCCGCAGGCGTTCAAGGCCCGGTTGGTCGGCGTCGAAGCGAATGCGTACCGGAACCCGTTGCACGATCTTGGTGAAGTTGCCGGTGCCCGGTTCGAAGGGCAGGAGGGCAAAGGTCGAGCCCGAGCCCGGCGCCAAACTTTCCACGGTGCCGACAATGCTGACACCCGGCAGCGCATCGATCTTGATCCGGGTCGTTTGGCCGGGGTACATGTGTTGGGTCTGGGTTTCCTTGAAGTTGGCCAGTACATACAGGTCGTGCAGCGGCACCAGGGTCAGCAGGCGTGAGCCCGGTTGCACGTAATCCCCCACCTGAATCTGCCGATTGCCAACGGTGCCGTCCATCGGCGCATAGATCGTGGCGTGACGCAGGTCTTGCTGAGCCAGCTCCAGCCTGGCCTTGGCGGTCACCACCTTGGCCTTGGCTATTTGCAGTTGTGCCTGCAGGCGCTGGCGTTGGGCAGACGTCACGGCCTGGTCGTTTTCCGCGACTTGCAACATGGCTTGGGCATAGGCGTGACCTTGTTCCGCAGAGATCGCCTGGGTGCTGTATTTCTCGACCTCGTTACGCGCTACGGCACCGGTGGTGACCAGAGTATCGAAGCGATTGCGCTCGGCCCCGGCGCGCTTGGATTCCGCCTGGGTGGTGCGAATCGAAGTGCGCGCCGCCAGCACTCTGGCACTGGCCAGGTGCTGTTCTGCATCCTGAATCGTCAAGGCTGCTTCAGCCAGGGCGACCTGGGCCTGGTTGTCGGCCAGATCGCCTTCGGCCAGGGCGACTCGGCTGTCGAACTCTTCGCTGTTGATGCGTACCAGTGGTTGCCCGGCGGTGACGGTCTGGTGGTCCTTGACCAGGACCTCGGTGACCAGGCCATGTACCCGTGGCGCGACGGAAGTGGCGTCGGCGGCGATATAGGCATCGTCCGTGGCCTCGGTTGACGGCGTCATCAGCACCCAGCCCACCCCGACGGCCACCAGTGTCAACGCGATTGCGCCAGCGATCAGCGGGCGTTTGGAGCGTCTACGCGGCTTTTCCGGCTCTTGAGCGGCTTGCAGGATGGCGTTTTGAGTCTGGGTGCTCTGCTCCATGTTGATGCTCCGTGCGGTTTTGAATTACGATCATAATATTAATATGTCGGTCGCAATACTACAGGGAAGTACCTACCGTGACGACAAGCGCATCTGACCTCCCTGACGTGGGCGCCCAGCCTGCTCAGCAGTCCACTCGACGAAAATTTCTGGTCTTCACGATCATGGCTTTTGGCATGTTCATGGCCTTGATCGATATCCAGATCGTTGCAGCTTCGCTCAATGATGTGCAGGCCGGACTCAGTGCCGGTCCCGATGAAGTGAGTTGGGTACAGACCGCCTATCTGATCGCCGAACTGATCATGATTCCTTTCTCGGCCTTCCTCGCCCAGGCGATTTCCACTCGCTGGCTGTTCTCCGCCAGCGCGGCGTTTTTTACCTTGTTCAGTATTGGCTGCGGCATGGCCTGGAACATTGAGTCGATGATTGTGCTGCGGGCGCTGCAGGGCTTTGCCGGTGGAGCCATGGTGCCCACGGTGTTTGCCGTGGGCTTCGTCCTGTTCGAAGGCAAGCAGCGGGCGATGGTTCCGGCCATTCTCGGGATGACGGCGGTACTGGCGCCGACCCTGGGGCCCACGGTGGGTGGCCTGGTGACCTTCTACCTGGACTGGCGCTGGATCTTTTTCATCAACGTGCTGCCTGGGTTGCTGATCTGCATTGGCGCTGCGCTGCTGATCGATGTGGATCGTCCCGACCTGTCCATGCTGCGGCGTATCGACTGGTTGCACTTTGCGGCCATGGCATTGGCGCTGGGATGTTTCGAATACGTGCTGGAAGAGGGACCGCGCAAGGACTGGTTCAGTGATGACGGCATTCTCATCGCAGCCTGGGTTTCCATCGTCTCCTTTGGTTTGTTTATCGAGCGCTCGCTGTATTCGAACAATCCGATTGTGTCGTTGGTGCCGTTTCGCAATCGGACCTTTTCCATCGCCTGCCTGCTGAACCTGGTGATCGGTTTCGGCCTGTACTCATCGACTTATCTGGTGCCGGTATTCCTCGGGCGAGTACGCGACTTCAACAGCCTGGAAATCGGTACCACGGTGTTTGTCGTGGGTATCGGGCAATTGGTCAGTACGATCATTGCGGCGCGGGCTTCGGAAAAAGTTGATCGACGCCTGATCATTTCGGTGGGCTTCCTGGGGTTGGCGTTGAGCTTGTGGCTGACTTCCCGGATTACTTCCAATTGGGGTTTCGATGAACTACTGGTTCCCCAGGTTGCGCGCGGCCTGTTCCTGATGCTGTGTATTGTTCCCAGCGTCAACATGGCCTTGAGTTCATTCCAGGGGGCCGAGTTGCGCCAGGCTTCCGGGTTGTTCAACTTGATGCGCAACCTGGGCGGGGCCATTGGTATCGCCACGGTCAATACCTGGCTGCAGGACGATGCCCGGACCCAGGTGCTGCGCCTGTCCGAGTCACTGGGGGCCAAGGCTGTGGCCGCACAGGAACTCATGGGGCAGTTGGCCCTGAAGATTGCCGCAGAGACTCCGGATTCCACCCATGCCTTCCTGATGGCCCAAGGGATACTTGGCCGGCTGGTGGGACGTGAAGCCCTGACGCTGGCATTTGGCGATGTGTTCCGCCTGATGGCGATGATGTTCGTGGTGGCGCTGCTGCTGGTGCCACTGTGCAAAGTGCCCCCGGCCGAACCAGGTGTGGCCGAGGATGACAAGTGACTCGCCGCCGACGTTGCCGTTGCCAGGGGGCTACATGATCGGCGGACCGGACCTGGCCTTACGCAGTTGGCTGGGGGTGCAGCCCATGCTTTTCCACATCAAGCGGCGCAAGGCGGTTGAGTCTGCATAGCCCACTTTGAAGGCAACTTCTTCAATGCTCATATTGGTGGTCTCCAATAAGCTTTGAACATGTTGCAGGCGAACTTTCTGAATGAAGGCCATGGGCGGCTTGCCCGTGGCACTGCGAATTCTTCGGGATAAAGTTTTCTCGGTGATCCGTAAATGTTCGGCAATGGTGCTGAGGGCCGGAACGTTGGGCAGGCAATCTTCGATGAACTTCTCCAGCAGAAGCACTTCGCGATTTTCTGTCTGCAAGTTGGATAAGGCCATGTAGTGATATTGTGCGGGGCGGCCATCTATCAGCAGGTAGCGCATGGTCAGCTCCGCAACTTGATTGCCCATCTTATTACGCAATATATAGAGCATCAGGTCCATTTGTGACATGCCTGCGCCTGCTGTAATCATATTTCCGTCATGAATAAGCATGCGTTTGGTATCAAGTATCGCCTCGGGATAACGCTGCTTGAAGGTGTCATACAACTGCCAGTGAGTAGTGACGGTCTGGCCTTCGAGAATCCCCGCTTCCCCCAGGACGAAAACCGCCGAGCAAGAGGCTGCCGTCTGCTGCCCCCGCAGGTGGTGTTCGTGCACCAGTTTGCTGAGTTTGCGAATGTCGTTGTGCCCTAGCCGGGTAACCAGTTCCGTGGACAAGCTCAGGCCCGGTTGCCTTTTTTCCGTGCGGCAGCCAAAGAAATCCAGCTCCTGGGTGTTCTCCAGGCCCAGCCCCGGTATGACCAGCATGCTGCCTTCAATGGCCTGGACCTTATCCAGTGGCAGTGCATCCAGGCGCATGCCGTTCCTCATGCGTACAGATTCACTGCTGCCGATGATCTTCCAGGTAATGGTGGGTCGTCCCATGACTTCGGCAATCTGGTTGGCGGTACGCAGCACGTCCAGGGTGATCGCGACACTTGACCCCATGGCACCTTCCAGCGCGATAAGCGTGAGCACATCCATGTCCATTTTCTCCCTGTAAGTGTCCATTTGTGCATTAGCAAAATATACAAGCTAGTGGCAGACTTCTCAACGCATCCAGATTCCACTTTCGCAGCCCGCGTTATTCTCTGTGGGACATAAAAAAAGATGCATTCATCAAGTGAATGCGCTGTTCTGTCAATAAAATGACATCTTTAATACTGCCTAGTAAAAGCTCCCCTGCTTAGGGGTGTTTGTTCGGTTCCTTAGTGCTGAAAATAATAAACGACCATTAGGTCGATATATGGCTCTCCATTTAAAAAGGATTTTGAATGAACTACGCCGTGCCTCGTGATTATCTAAATGACGTCAATCAGACCTTCTCAGCGCATCTAGCAGTTGATGATCTGTCATTGGCCGAACTCCTGGGTGTCGAATGTTTAAGTTCGGTTACCGAAGTGCTGGCTTATCGCGCCTGGCGCCAACCGGATGCGACGGCCTTCATCCACTTGCTCGATGGCGAGCAGGATGAGGCGCCGATCAGCTACGCCCAACTGTGGGAGCGTAGTCAACAATTGGCCGCTGCGCTGCAGATCTTCGAGCCCCGGGAAAAGCGCGTGTTGATGCTGTTCGAGACGGGCATCGACTACATCGTTTCGCTGTTTGGTCTGCTCCTGGCCGGTGCGGTGGCGATCCCGGCGTTTCCGCCCGTCGGGACTCGGGGCCTGGAGCGCCTGGCGTTGATTTGTGCCGATGCTCACCCGCAGATTGTGCTCACCAGTGCGCGGTTCATGCGCAGTCGGGAGCGGGTCAACGCACTGCTGCAAGGCGACCTGCCAGAGCCGCAATGGGTCGACCCGGAAGAACTGCCTAGCGCCGACTCATCCTGGCAGGCCCAGGGTGTCGCTCCCGGTCAGTTGGCCCTGCTGCAATACACCTCGGGTTCCACCTCGGCGCCCAAGGGTGTGATGTTGACCCACGCCAACCTCTACAGTAATTGCCGCAGTGCCAGCCAGTGGATGGGCGAGGCCAAGGACCGCGTGGGCTGCAGTTGGCTGCCGCCGTATCACGACATGGGCCTGATGGGCGGGATATTGCAGCCGATCTACGATGCTTTTCCTACCGTGCTCATCAGCCCCGGACATTTTGTCCAGCGCCCTTTGCGCTGGCTGGACGCAGTGTCCAGGTATGGTGCCGACGTCACCATCGCACCGAACTTCGCCTTCGATCTGTGTGTTGAAAACATTACCGATAGTGAAATGGCCGCTCTGGATCTGAGCAAGCTCAAGGCGATTTATTGTGGGGCCGAACCGGTCCGGCAAAGCACCCTGGTGCGTTTCTCCGAACGCTTCGCCGCCGCGGGTTTCAACCCGGCGGCCCTTGGCCCCTGCTATGGGCTGGCCGAAGCGACCGTGTTGGTGTCGGGCAAGCGCCATGATGAGGCGGCATTCAGCACCCAGGTGGATCGGGACCAACTCGCCCGCGGCACCCTGGCCATCGTCGAGGCCGACGATGGGTTCGCATTGCCATTGGTTAGCAGCGGTCGGGTGGCTCCGGGCCTGCGCCTGGCGATTGTCGATCCCGTCAGCCTGCAGCCGGTCGGCGCCGGCCAGATCGGCGAGATCTGGGTCCAGGGGGACAACGTGGGTGCCGGTTACTGGGGCAAGGAGGCACTCAGCGAGCAGGTATTCCGGGCCACTGTGCCGGGTGTCGACGGGCACTTCATGCGCACTGGCGATCTGGGGGCGTTGTATCGGGAGGAGCTGTTCGTCACCGGTCGCCTCAAGGACCTGATCATCATTGCCGGGCGCAACCTCTATCCCCAGGACCTCGAACTGGCGGTCGAAACGGCCGACCCGCGTATCCGCAGCAATGGCTGCGTGGCGGTTGGGCTGGACAATGGCCAGCAGGAGCAGTTGGCAATCGTGGCCGAGATCAAGCGCAGTGAAAAGCTTGACGAGGCCCAGCAGGAACAACTGCGTCAACTGATCACCAGCACCCTGGTCAGCCAGTTTGGCGTGGCCCCGGCGCGCATCCACCTGGCGCCCATGGGCGGCATTCCGCTGACCACCAGCGGCAAGGTCCAGCGCCAGGCCACCCGCCAGGCGCTGCTCAACGACAGCTTGTCGCGTTATGGCGCCGGGCGCTCCGCGACAGCCACCTCGGCACAACCCCTCAAAACTCCTACGGATGCCCTGTCATGACGGCCATGAATCCCCCTATCGACCGTACCGGTCAGCGCGAGCGTCAACTGGCCTGGCTGACGGTCGGTGTTCCGGCAGTGGGCACCGTGGTGGCCCTGGTCCTGGCCTGGCATCAGGGCATCGGCTGGCTGGAGGTCGGTGCGCTGGCCAGCATGTACCTGCTGACCGCCCTGGGTGTGGAAGTCGGGATGCACCGCTTCTTTTCCCATCACGCGTTCAAGGCCGGTCCGGTGGTCACGGCGTTCTTTGGCATTGCCGGTTCGATGGCGGCCCAGGGGCCGATCCTGTTCTGGGCGGCGACCCATCGCCAGCACCACGCATTCACCGACAAGGAGGGCGACCCGCACTCTCCCAGGCCGCTGAAGGAAGGCTTTGTAGCCAACATCCAGGGCTGGTGGCACGCCCACCTGGGCTGGTTGTTCAGCTTGCGCAAGCAGAACTGGAGCCAGTTCGTTCCCGACCTGCTGCGTGACCGCCTGACCATGCAGATCAACCAGCGCTACTACCTGTGGATCATTCTCGGCCTGCTGATTCCGGCCGCAGTGTGCGGGCTGATTACCCGCAGCTGGGAAGGTGCACTCAGCGGCCTGCTCTGGGGCGGCTTCGTGCGGATCTTTCTGGTGGACCACGCCACGTGGTGCATCAATTCCTTTGCTCACCGCACCGGCTCCCGTGATCACCCGACCCGGGACACCAGCCGCAATGTGTTCTGGCTGGCGATTCCAACGGTAGGCGGCGGTTGGCACAACAACCACCATGCCTTCCCGGCGCTGGCTCATGCCGGGCTCAAACCCTGGCAGCTGGACTTGGGTGGGTTGTTCATCGAACTGCTCGCTCTCTGCGGCCTGGCCTGGGATGTAAAGCGGCCCGGTTCGCCAGCGGCTGCGGAACCTTCAGAAAGCTGATTGCCGGTACTCACCTCACAGGAAGCTATTCATGGACGAACTAGTCACAACCACAGCGACTCCAGAGATCGGCGGGATCGCTCAGCTGAGTCCGAGTGCGGCGAAAACCAAGGCCCGGATTGCGCTTGCGGTGATGCTGGTGCCGCTGTTCGGTGCCATCGAGGCGATTCGCTTGTGGGTCACCGGACAGGCGCACGCCCTGGACTTCATCCTCTTCGGGGTGTTCTACGTGATCCAGATGTTCGGGGTTTCGATGGGCTACCACCGTTACCTGGCGCACCGGGCGTTCAAGACCTCGCGACTGATGAGCAGCCTGATGTTGATCGCCGGCTCCATGGCGGCGCAGGGCCCGATTCTGTTCTGGGTCACCACCCATCGTCGGCACCATACCTACAGCGATCAGCACGGCGACCCGCATTCGCCGAATCTGATGGGCCAGAGCCGCTGGGAACGGGCCAAGGGCCTCTGGCATGCCCACATGCCCTGGATGCTGGCGCCAGACATGTCGAGCTGGAATTTCTTTGCGCCGGACATCCTGCGTGACCGTCGCTTGTTCTTCTACAACCAGACCTACCTGCTCTGGGTCGCCCTGGGCGTGATCCTGCCGGGGCTGATCGGCGGCCTGGTGACCCAGAGCTGGTCCGGTGCCTGGAACGGGATGATTTTCGGCGGCCTGGCGCGGATCTTCGTCGCCAACCAGGCGGCCTGGTGCGTGGGTTCCATCTGCCACCGCTATGGCGGCCGGCCTTTTGTAACCAACGACCAGAGCACCAACAACTGGCTTATCGCGTTCCTCACCTTTGGCGAGGGGTTGCAAAACAATCACCACGCATTCCCTGCCTGGTACCGGCATGGCGTGCATTGGTGGGAGCCCGACTTGTCGGGCTGGACACTGGCGTTAATGGGCAAGCTGAGACTGGTCTCAGATCTGCGTTCACCGTCCCAGGCAATGATCGACAAAGTCCGTAAGCGTCAGGCCGCATCCTGAGCAGCTGGATCGTTAGGTCGCTACATCAACCCAACTCATCAAGGAAGATCCCATGTCCAACTTCATTTCCAACTTGCTCAGCACTCTGAGCTTCTCAGAGAAAAAACAGGCGGCGGTCGAACTCAACGAGGAAAGCATCAAGCAGTGGCTGGTGCAGAAAATGGGCACGCTGCTGAAGATCGACCCCGCCCAGGTCGATACGGCCCGCAGCTTCGAGTCCTATGGCCTCGACTCGCTGGTGGCGGTGAAAGTGGCGGGCGACCTGGAAAAGTTCATGGAGCAGCGCCTGTCCCCGGCCCTGCTGTTCGAATACTCGAGCATCGATGACTTGTCCAAATACTTGGCCAATGAACTGACCACATCCGAAGTCTGACTTCACTTCGCAGGAGCTTGGCCATGGCTTTCTTACAGATGCCTACGCAAAAAACGGACAAATTCAACGACTTGCTCCGACGCTCACAGGAGATCGAAGGCTTGCGTCTGACCGACGCAATCCCCAAGCACCTGTACCAGCCACGGGTATGGCGCGGAATGCTCAGCTTTGTCGTCAGCTACATGCTCTACATCGGTGCGGTGGTAGCAGTCGCTCATGTGCACTGGATTTTCTACCTGCCGTTGTGGCTGATTGCCGGCCTGGGTGGCTGGGGCCTGTTCTGCGTTGCTCACGATTGCGGGCACAACTCGTTTTCGCGCAATCGCACTTTCAACCACATCCTCGGGCATATCGCCTTGCTGCCGTTGCTGTACCCGTTCCACGGCTGGCGTCATATGCACAACATGCACCACGCCAACACCAACAACCTGGAAATGGACGTCGACTGGCGCCCGGTGCTGCGTGTGCAATATGACGCCATGCCATGGTGGGACAAGCTGGTCTACAGCAGCACCCGCACCTGGCTGTTCTGGCTGGGCACGGTGAACTATCAGCGTCATTCGGGCTTTCGCCCGTCGATGTTCCACAAGCTCGAGGCGCGCAACGAAGTGCGCCGTTCGATCCTGTTCATGGCCGTGGCCGCGCTGATCTATCTGCCGACCCTGGTGTATTTCACCGGCTTCACTGGTCTGTTCCTCTACTTCATCGCCCCGTGGCTGGCGATTCATGCCTGGTTCAGCCTGACCACCATGATGCATCACATCAGCGATGAGACGCCGTTCCTGACCAAGGAGCACTGGAGCTTCAACAGCAGCCGGCTGCTGTTGACCACCGACTACATGTACCCCAAGTGGCTGCTGTTTCTGACCCACTATATTTCCGTGCACACCGCGCACCACGTGGCACCGATCATTCCGCACTACAACCTGACTGAAGCCCAGGCCGCGTTGAAGACGGCCTTCCCGGGCATGGTCAGGGAGAAGCCTTTGACCGTGCAGGACGTGTGGCATGTGACGCGCAATTGCCACCTGTACGATCCGGTCAACGGCTTCTATGAGTCCTTCGATCAGCCGGCCCAGGCGACGGGCGACCAAAGCACGCCAGGTGCCAGGGCTGCCAACAGTCCCCTGACCATGAAGCAGCAGCTGCTGCGCAGCTACATGGGCGTACTGGGTTCGATCTCGCTGGACACCGCCGGCTCCAAGGCCACGGACCTGTTCGGCTATACCCGCGAATACATCAAGCAGCCAGACAAGGAAATGAGCCCACTGGGCGCCCAGCGTTTCCATATCAAGGGTGTTCCGGGCGTTCCCCACGGCTATCAGTGGGGCACGGGCAACCAGACCATTCTCCTGGTGCATGGCTGGGGTGCGGACAGTCGCAGCCTGTATTCCTTCACTCGCGCCCTGCAGCGCCAAGGCTTCAAGGTCGCGACCTTCGACGCCCCGGCCCACGGCATCTCGCCGGGCTCGCTGAGCACCATGACCGAGTTCAAGGACGCGGTGAAAGCGGCGATTGTCGCTCTGGGTGATGTGGTCGGGATCGTGGCCCACTCGCTGGGCGGCATCGCAGCCACCGGTGCCCTGGCCGAACTGGCCGAGACCCATCGGATCAAGGCCCTGTGCCTGCTGGGTTCGCCTGCCAACCTGCCGGTGGTCATCGAGCGCTGGGCCAATGGTTACCTGAAGCTCAAGCCGCAGGTGGTCCAGGCCATGCACCGCGAACTGTGGAAGCGCAACGGCGTGCCGGTTCAGCACTGGGACATCCCGGCATTGGGCAATGCCCTGCAATTGCCGATGTTGGTGCTGCATGACCTCAACGACCCGATCGTGCCGTTCTGCGAAGCGCAACAGATCACCACGCTGATGCCGTGGGCGAAGCTGGAGCCGGTGTCCGGTCTCGGCCATGTGCGGATTCTTTCCGATGCCGCGGTGGTGGAGCAGGTGGCGCAGTTCCTCGCCGAGAACATCAAGGTGGCCGAAGCGGCTCAGGTCAGCGCATGAGCACAATGCACAACCTTTGGATAATGGTTACCCACCCATGACGACCTATGCTGAAAGCGCTGTGGCCGAGTCCGGCCTGTGGATGTGCCTGATTTGCGGCTGGATCTACAACCAACGGCTGGGTGATCCCGATTCGGGGGTGCCTCCGGGCACCGCCTGGGATGACATTGCCGACGACTGGACCTGTCCGGAATGTGGCGTGAGCAAGTTGGACTTCAACATGGTGAAGCTGTAACCCAACGCTTGAAATCTGTAGTCGATGAGGAAGCAAGATGGCGACCCAAGAGCAACCGTCGGCGCCAGCCAGGGGCCGGCGCGGCAGCTTCAGGAAAATGCTCTTCAAGGGCATTTATAACGGGGTTCTGGGAGTGCTTCGTTGCAGCTTCTGGATTGAGTCGCGGCTTGTTCCTCAGCGTGCCGCGGTGCGGGCGTTGAAGATGTTCACCACGCCACAACGGCTGCGCCAGCATTTTCCGCTGACCCTGCCCAGTGCCACGGTGCAGGACCTGGAAACCGAGGAAGGGCGGCTGCGTTGCTTCCGCTGGACCCCGCAACAGGTTCGTCGCCGGGTGGTGCTGGTGCACGGCTGGAGCGGCGCCAGTACCCAGTGGCAGTACCTGATTCCGCTGCTGCTGGAGGAAGGCTGCGAAGTCCTTTCCTTCGATTGCATCGGGCATGGCGGCAGTGGCGGTCGGCAGGCCTCGCTGCCGACCTTCGTCAGCATGCTCGATCAAGTGCAGAAGCAACTGGGCCCTTTCGATACCGTGATCGGCCACTCCCTTGGGGGGGCCGCTGCCGGTTATGCCTTGAGCACCCAGGTCGGCAAGGCTTTCCAGCGAGCGGTGCTGGTGGCTGCGCCGGCCGACATCGAAAACGTGGTCCGGCGATTTGCGGCATTTCTCTGGATCAATGATGACGTCAGACAACGCATGCAACTTCTGGTTGAGCAACGCTATCAGAAGGACATGACCAGCCTGGCGGTCAGCCGTTATGGTCACCAGGTGGATATCCCGGTGCTGCTGGTGCATGACCAGCAGGACCAGGAAGTCCCGGCAGATGACCTGCAATCCTTCGCCGAAGGATTGCGCCACCGGCAGGTCCTGCAAACTCGCGGGCTTGGCCACCTGAAAATTCTCAAGGACAGCGCGACCATGGAGGCCGTGGTCGATTTTGTCTGTGCAAAGGACGGCAACGTATGAGCGAAAGTTACGATTTGATCGTTATCGGCGCGGGGCCCGGTGGCTATGTCGCCGCTATCCGGGCTGCGCAACTGGGACTGAAGACGGTCTGTATCGAACGCTACAAGGGCAAGGACGGCAAAACCGCCCTGGGTGGCACCTGTTTGAACGTCGGCTGTATTCCGTCCAAGGCGCTACTCGACAGCTCCCAGCACTATTACGAAGCGCGCAACGGTTTCGAAGTGCACGGTATCGGCATCAGCAATCCGCAGATGGATGTGCCGGCCATGTTGGCGCGCAAGGACACCGTGGTGCGCAACTTCAACGGCGGCATTGCCTCGCTGTTCAAGGCCAATGGCGTGGCGCTGCTGGAAGGTCATGGCAAGTTGCTGGCCAGCAAGCAGGTGGAGGTCACCGCCGCCGATGGCAGCACGCAGCGCATCAGTGCCAAGCACATCATCCTGGCCCCCGGTTCGCGACCGATCGATATCTCCGCTGCGCCGCTGACGGGCAAGGTGATCGTCGATTCCACCGGCGCCCTGGAATTCACCAGCGTGCCAAAACGCCTTGGGGTGATTGGCGCCGGGGTCATTGGCCTGGAGCTGGGTTCGGTCTGGGCTCGCCTGGGAGCTGAAGTCACCGTTCTGGAAGCCCTCGACAGTTTTCTTCCGGCAGTGGACGTGCAGATCGCCAAGGAGGCGCAGAAGATCCTCGGCAAGCAAGGCCTGGATATCCGCCTGGGGGCTCGGGTCACCGGCTCTGAAGTGCAGGGTGACAGCGTCAAGGTCAGCCTCAGTGAGGCCGGCGAGGACAAGCAGCAAACCTTCGATCGGCTGATTGTCGCCGTCGGCCGCCGGCCTTTGACCACCGACCTGCTGGCCACCGACAGTGGCGTGCACTTGGACGAACGGGGCTTCATCCATGTCGATGGCGAGTGCCGTACCAGTGTTCCCGGGGTATTTGCGATTGGTGACGTGGTGCGTGGTCCGATGTTGGCGCACAAGGCTTCGGAAGAGGGGGTGATGGTGGCCGAGAGTCTTGCCGGTCACCAGCATCCGCTCAATTACGAGCTGATTCCGTCAGTGATCTACACCCACCCGGAAATCGCCTGGGTCGGCCAGACCGAACAGGCCCTCAAGGCCCAGGGTGTTGAGCTGAACATCGGCACCTTTCCATTCGCCGCCAGCAGTCGAGCGATGGCCGCCAACGACACTGCCGGGCTGGTCAAGGTGATAGCTGATGCCCGCACCGACCGGGTTCTTGGCGTGCATGTGGTCGGGCCAGGCGCGGCGGAGCTGGTCCAGGAAGGAGCTATCGGCATGGAATTCGGCACCAGCGCCGAAGACCTGGGCATGATGGTCTTCTCCCATCCGACCCTGTCCGAGGCCTTGCATGAGGCTGCACTGTCGGTGAATGGCCAGGCGATCCATATCGTCAATCGCAAGAAGAAACCGGTGGCGAGTTCTACTGCCAAGTAATGCTTGGCAAATGGTAGGAGCGAGCTTGCTCGCGATGAGTTTGAGAGCGCCGCACGCTTTCGTCGAGCGCGTTATCGTTAACGTCCATCGCGAGCAAGCTCGCTCCTACAAGGGATTATTTTTTATTTGGAAAGCCGAGGATTTCTGCGGTTTCACTGAAGAACTGATCCTGTGCCGAGCGCTTTCTGAGTTGCATATTGATGACCTGTGACTGGTCTGGAAGGTCAAAGTAGCCCTCATCCAGGCTGCACAGGCTTTCCAGAATGGACACAGGCAAGCCCAGCAGTTGCCTGACCTGGGACCTGGAAAGCACTTTGTTTTCCACCAGCATTTTCACGCCACGTGCAATCAGCTGTGGTCGTTCAAAATCAAAGTCGCCATCCATCGGCTCACCTTTGACCCAGCCTCTTGCTGATCTGGCTTTCCACAGCCGGGTTGTCGTGGTGTCGTTGATGATTTCCAGATCCACACAGCGATGCACCATGGCCACTACAGAGACTTTCCAGCGTGATTTCAACGCTAGCAAAGTATCCAGAGTGGGCCAGCGAATCTCCCTGAGAAAACTTTCTGCAGGCATCAGGAAGGCGCTTGCGAAGCGGTGTGCCTGGGACTCAAGCAGCGCGTGGTTGGCCTCGTATTGCTCCTTGGAAACATGTCGATGGAGAACGATATGTCCGAGCTCATGGGCCGCGTCGAAACGGTTTCTGATGCCATTTGCCTTATCGGCTACGAGTAGCACGTAGGGACGCTGGTCCAGTTCATACCAGTTGGAAACACCGTCCATTTTCAAATGGCCCAATGTGGTCCGGGCACAGATGATTCCGGCGCTCTCAAGTGCTTGAACGACATTGGGAATAGGCGCGATTCCCAACCCCCAGGCTTGCCGGCATGCGCTGGCCATCTGCTCGATTTCCTGGTCGGAAATCATCTGGCAGTTAGTCTCCGTCAAATGCGGGACATTGACCGCCGCGAACTCAAGGCTTTCCTGAAGCTTGTAAGAAATGTCCTGAAGCCACTCCAGGCGTACCTCGGCAATGTCTCGTGCATTATTGGTGGTACTGACTTGGGAGCGAAAGAAAAAGGGCGTGTTCTGGGCGGTTTCAACCGGCTCTTCAAGCAGCCAGTTTTCGCTCACGCCAAACACCTCACACAAGCGCTGGAATGCTTCAGCCTCGGGCTCCTGCAATCCATTTTCCCATTTTGAGATGTTTCCAGAGGCACGCCCCACCCTTTCGGCCAATGCTGTTTGGGTCATCCCAAAAGCGAGGCGCACCTGTTTGAGGCGCTCTG
Source organism: Pseudomonas sp. Fl5BN2 (assembly GCF_009908205.1). Classification (NCBI taxonomy): domain Bacteria; kingdom Pseudomonadati; phylum Pseudomonadota; class Gammaproteobacteria; order Pseudomonadales; family Pseudomonadaceae; genus Pseudomonas; species Pseudomonas sp. Fl5BN2. Next base: position 138,256 of record NZ_JAAARL010000003.1, read on the forward strand.
ACTGAAAGCCCGCGACTCCAGTTTTCATGGTTTACCTCTTGGAAATAGACTCATCGGTGGCTTGATTTTCGGCTTCTTCGGCTCGGCGCATTTTATCTCGCAATATCACCAGCTCCATGGATTTCTGTTGGGTGACATCCTCACCAGAGTAGCCTTCAAGTAATTCTTCGAGCGGGCAATCAAGGTGAAACCCTCTGCCGTTGAAATAGGGCACAGCCAAGGTAACTGCCCTGGGTTCTGATTGATTGGCTTCGTTGGGGTGGGGGGCATGGACGATGACAAGGGCGTGAATCAGCTGTTCGTCCACCGTTTGTTGCACGCCGTCAATCCAGTCCAGTTGGATGGGGGAGAGGGACTCATTGAGTGCTTTCAACTCGCGCCGATGTTTCGCCTCGCGCACCTCCTTCTGCCACGGGAGGACGACAGCCGTGATTCGCACACAGCCAATCTTCAACAGAACGTAGTGATGCCCACTTGGATCTGTAGCCAGGACGACCGGGCTCCAGCGTTGCAGGCTGGCCAGCGCATCCTGGATTAGCGAATGCCGCAAGTGACCTCGCAGGTATTCGGCAGGGGTGTGAGTCAATAGTGCCCGGGTTTCTTTCACTGCTTTCTGAAAGGTTTGTGGAAGCAGAACCTCCAGCTCATCAAAAAAATCCTGATGAATCTGCGTTCTGATAAAACTCTGGATTTCTTCTTTGGTCACCATGGCCGTGCACCGCAATCGATTTGATAGGCGGACTTTTAGGACAGTTTCATTGGTTATCCAAGCCTTTTTACTGTGTTTTTGTACAGTCTTCTGGCGGATTGCGAAAATAGATTTTCCTTACGCCTTTCACCGTCTTTTCCTGATTGTGAGTATCGATCTCAACTGTCTATAGTCTTGCTAGCGCTGTAATCAGTGCTCGGGTGTGCAAGCTCGTTGCTTTCAGAAGTGCAGTGTTTTTTAGCGCCTTGAGAAGGAGTAACGAGCATGGATCAGCCTCTCCCGCTTACCGATAGCAGCGCTCTGCTAATCAATACCCGAGCCAGTAACCTCGATTTTTTCGCCTGTGCCGATCGAAGATTTCGAGCGGTCAAGAATCTGATGAAAAGTCTTTCCTACATGGATGTGAGGGCCGCCGAAAGTGCGGATTTGAACAGCGTTACTGAAGCGGCATACCTCCTGTTGCAGGAAGGTTGTGACCTCATGGGGGCCATGGAGCCGTGTCAGTGATTGCGTCCTGAAACGGTCCCCCGCGTATTCGCGGGAGACTGCTGTTTGTCGAGAGGAGTCGAAGGGACGGCAAGCGGCGCGGGCAGATATTGCTCAGCGGAAGAACGGCACATCCCCCAGAATCGTTGCGCGCTGCATCACGCGGCGCTGCGGACGGTAATCGTCCACAGCGTAGTGCTGGGTCACGCGGTTATCCCAGAACGCCACGTCGTTTTCCTGCCAGCGCCAGCGGATGGTGAATTCTGGGCGGGTGGCATGGGCGAACAGCAGGTTGAGGATGGCGGCGCTCTCCGTCTCCGACAGTTCGTTGATGCGGGTGGTGAAGCCGTCGTTGACGAACAGCGCCTTGCGCCCGCTCACCGGGTGGGTGCGGATTACCGGGTGCGACAGCGGTGGGTTGTTGCGTCGGGTTTCCTCCCAGCGTGCCAAGTCTTCCGGGGTATTGCCAAAGCGCTCCAGGGGGAAGGACTTGATGAATTCATGGGTCGCGGTCAGGCCCTGGAGCAGGTTCTTCATCGGCTCGGACAGCGCCTCGTAGGCGGCGATGCCGCTGGCCCACAGGGTGTCGCCGCCAAACTCCGGCAGCAGCTTGGCGCTGAGCACCGCGCCCAGGGCCGGGGTCGGCAGGAAGGTCACGTCGGTGTGCCAGATGGCGTTGTCGCGCACGTCGGTTTCGGCGGTATCGAGGATCAGCACTTCCGGCTGTTCCGGCACGTTGGGGTAGATCGGGTGAATGTGCAGGTCACCGAAGTTGGCGGCGAAGCGCGCCTGCTGCTGCGGGGTGATCGGCTGATCGCGGAAGAACAGCACCTGGTGCTTGAGCAGCGCCTGCTCGATGGCGTCGCGTAGCTCGATGCTCAATGGCTGGCTGATGTCGACGCCACTGATCTGGGCGCCGAGGGCGGAGCTTAAAGGGGTGATGGTCAGGCTCATGGTCATTCTCGTAGTCGCTGTGTGTAGGAGCCGGCCGGACGGCGTTGCGCTTGCTGGGCTGGGGGCTTCTTCGCTGGCAAGCCAGCTCCTACGCAGGAGAGGGGGATCTGTTGTTAGTGGGATTGGCCGTGCCAGGGCACCAGCTTGCGTTGCAGGGCGCGCAGGCCCATCTCCATGGCGAAGGCGATCAGGGCAATCACCAATATCCCCAGCAGCACCACGTCGGTGACCAGGAACTGCGCGGCGGACTGCACCATGAAACCCAGGCCGCTGGTGGCGGCAATCAGCTCCGCCGCCACCAGGGTCGACCAGCCGACCCCGAGGCCGATGCGCACCCCGGTGAGGATGTCCGGCAAGGCGCTGGGCAGGATCACGTGGCGAATCAGTTGCGCCCGGGTCGCGCCCAGGGACTGCGCGGCGCGCAGCTTGGCCGGGTCAACGGTGCGCACGCCGGTGGCGGTGGCGATGGCGATCGGGGCGAAGATCGCCAGGTAGATCAGCAGCACCTTGGACAGTTCGCCAATGCCGCACCAGATGACGATCAGCGGCAGATAGGCCAGGGGTGGAATCGGTCGGTAGAACTCGATCAAGGGGTCGAGCACGCCACGGGCGATGCGGTTGGCGCCGATGGCGATGCCCACCGGAATCGCCGTCAGCACGGCAAAGCCCAGGGCCAGGCCGATGCGTTGCAGGCTCGCCGCCAGGTGCTGCCAGAGGGTGGAATCCATGTAGCCGCTGGTGGCCAGCAACCAACCCTTTTGCAGCACCGCAGAAGGGGGCGGCAGGAACAGCGGTTCGATCAGGCCGGTGGCGGTGACGGCCCACCACAGGGCCAGCAGGGTGGCCAGGGTCAGCACGCTGATCCAGCGCGTGCTCAGGCTGCGGCGCACCGGCAGTGGTGCTTTCGGGGTGGCATCGCGGGTCGCGGTGGCGGGAATCTCATAGCTGCTCATGGGCGCTCCTGCTGCTGGGTGGCGCTGCGTTGGGAGAACACCCGGGACAGCACATGCTCACGGGTCTCGATGAACAGCGGGTCGGACTTGATCGAACGGGCCGACTCGCCGGCGGCGTAGCGCTGGCCGAAGTCCAGGTTCAGGCGTTCGACGATCTGCCCCGGGTTGGGCGCCAGAAGGATCAGGTCGGTGGCGAGGAATACCGCTTCCTCGATGTCGTGGGTGATCAGGAACACCGGCTTGGCGGTGCGCCGCCAGACTTGCAGCAGCAGCTCCTGCATCTGTTCGCGGGTGAAGGCATCCAGGGCACCGAAGGGTTCATCCATCAACAGCACCCGCGGCTCGGCCGCCAGGGCACGGGCCAGGCCCACGCGCTGCTTCTGCCCGCCGGAGAGCTGCCAGACACGGCGCTTTTCGAAACCGGCAAGGTCCACCAGGGCGAGCATCTCCCGAGCGCGGGCTTCACGCTTGTTCCGGGCTACGCCGGCCAGTTCCAGACCGAAGGCAACATTGGCCAGCACGTCCTGCCAGGGCAGCAGGGCGTCGTCCTGGAACACCACGCCACGCTCGGCGCTGGGACCCTTGACCGGCACGCCGTCGAGGCTGATGCGCCCGGCACTGGGGTCGACGAACCCGGCAATCAGGTTCAACAGCGAGGTCTTGCCGCTGCCGGAAGGGCCCAGGGCGACCAGCAGTTGCTGTGGCCCCAGGGTCAGGGAAATATCCGCCAGCACCGGCTCGGCGGCGCCGGGGTACTGTGCGCTGATGCGCTCCAGTTGTAGCAAGGCCATGACGGCTATCTCCTGTCCTGTCGCGGATTATTCAGTGATGAACTTGGCGCTGACGTAGGGGGCGTAGTCCGGCAGTACCGCTTCGACCTTGCCTTGCTCCTTGAGGAACACCGCGGTGTCGGTGATGGCCTTGGTGGTCGGCGCGCCGAGGCTGACCACCTGGTCGGCGGCCAGCGGGTAGACGTTGCCTTGCAACAGCAGCGGGATATCGCTGGCCTTGGCCCCGGAGAGCTTCACCAGCTTGTCGACGTTGCCCTGATTGGCCAGCCAGGCTTGCGGGTCCTTGCGGTACTGGGCGTAGGCATCCAGGGTCACCTTGGCGAAGGCGGTGACCACTTCCGGGTGCTTCTCGGCAAAGTCCTTGCGCACGATCCAGGCATCGAAGGTCGGCGCGCCGAACTTGGCCAGTTCACCGGAGGTGATCAGCACCTTGCCGTTTTCCTTGGCCACGCCCAGGGCCGGGTCCCACACGTAGGTGGCATCGATATCGCCGCGTTTCCAGGCGGCAATGATCGCCGGTGGCGCGAGGTTGAGGATCTGCACTTTCGAAGGGTCGATGTTCCAGTGTTTCAGTGCTGCCAGCAGGCTGTAGTGGCCGGTGGAAACGAACGGCACGGCGACTTTTTTACCGATCAGGTCCTGAGGGCTCTTGATCCCGGAACCGTCCCGAGCCACCAGGGCTTCGGCGGCGCCGATCTGGGTGGCGATGAGGAAGGTTTCCACCGGCACCTTGCGGGTGATGGCGGCGGTCAGCGGGCTGGAACCCAGGTAGCCGATCTGCACATCGCCGGAAGCGATGGCGGCGATGACATCGGCGCCGTTATCGAATTTGCGCCAGTTGATCTTGGCCTGGGTGGCTTTTTCGTAGCTGCCGTCGGCCTGGGCCACTTTGGCCGGGTCGACGGTGGTCTGGTAGGCGACGGTGACGTCGGCCGCCTGGGCAAAGAAACTCGCTGCGGCCAGGGATGCGGCCGCCAGGAGGCGAAGGGGGAAGTGCAGTTTCATTGGGGAGCTCCTCATAGGCGGCCGGTGATCGGCGTCGGAGGAGACTAAATGATCTAAGAATGCAGAAATAAATAACTTATTTGCATTAGCTTATGAGGGGAAATATGCAGCGCGCTGTTCGCCGGCAAGCCGGCTCCTACGGGATGGGTGTAGGAGCCGGCTGGCCGGCGAAGCGTCAGTTGCTGATGGCCAGGATGCTGGCCTGGTAGGCGCCGACGAAGACGTCGAAATCACCCACTTCGTTCTGTTCCAGTTCGGTTTGCTGCTCCAGGGATTTGCGCGCCGCCTCTTCGAAGGCGGTCTGTTCTTCCTTGGACAGTGGCTGGCCGCGGAAGTACTCGGCATGGACCTGGCTCTGGCGCAGGGAGAACTGGCTGAAGCTTTCCTTGTGCTCGCTCATGGCCGCCAGCACCTGGGCCGAAGGGGTCAGGGACGAGTCCTTGACCTTGGCCAGCTGGGCGTCCAGCGCCTTGCTGTGCACGTCGCTGCCATGACTCTGGTCCAGCAGCGCGGCCAACGGCGCGATCTGCTCCAGCAGCTCGGCCGCCCATTCCTTCATCTCCACCGGTTGGCCCCGGCGTTGCAGCTGCAGGCCCGGGCGCCGACCTTCCTTGACCACCGCGAGGAAGTTCGAGGTGGCATTGCCGCATTCGTTGTTCTCGAACAGCGGGCTGTCGTTCAGCGCGCAATACAGTAGGAAGGCGTCGAGGAAGCGGGCTTCCTGGACATCGATGCCCAGGGGCAGGAACGGGTTGATGTCCAGGCAACGGACTTCGACGTACTGGATACCCCGGGCCATCAGTGCCTGGATCGGCCGCTCGCCGGTATAGGTCACGCGTTTCGGGCGGATGTTGGAGTAGTACTCGTTTTCGATCTGCAGGATGTTGGTGTTGAGCTGCACCCACTCGCCATCCTTGTGGGTACCGACTTCCACGTAAGGCGCGTAGGGCGTGGCCACGGCCTTGCGCAGGCTGTCGGTGTAGCTGTTCAGGTCGTTGTAGCAAGGGGTCAGGCCGGCCTGGGCCTGGCTCTGGTAGCCCAGGTCGCTCATGCGCAGGCTGGTGGCGTAGGGCAGGTACAGCGTCTCGGCGTCCAGCTGTTCCAGCTGGTGCGAGCGGCCGCGCAGGAAGCCTGCATCCAGGGCCGGCGAGGCACCGAACAGGTACATCAGCAGCCAGCTGTAGCGGCGGAAATTGCGGATCAGCGCGATGTAGGCCGAGGACTGGTAGTCACGGTCGCTGCCGACGAAGCCTTCGGCTTGCTTGAGCAGTGGCCAGAGCTGTTCCGGCAGGGAAAAGTTGTAGTGGATCCCGGCAATGCATTGCATGGTCTTGCCGTAGCGCAGGGCCAGGCCCTTGCGGTACACGTACTTGAGCTGGCCGATATTGGAGGTGCCGTAATAGGCGATCGGGATATCTTCCTCGGCCGGCAACGGGCACGGCATCGATGGACTCCACAGGTACTCGTTGCCGAGCTTGCTGTAGGCGAAGCGATGAATCTTGTCGAGGCTGGCCAGGGTATCCGCCGGGTCCGCGAGGGCCGGGGTGATGAATTCCAGCAGCGACTCGGAATAGTCGGTGGTGATCTGTTCGTTGGTCAGCGCGGAACCCAGTTCTTCCGGGTGCGGGGTCTGTGCCAGTCGGCCTTCGTCGGTGACACGCAGGCATTCACGTTCGATACCGTGCAGGCACTGCTCGAGCAGGGAGAGGTTAGCGCGCTCGCCGAGCAGAGCCAGGCGGCGGTTGAGAAGTTCGCTCAAGTTGGATTCCTTCACGCGTCAGTCGCCCCAATATGGGGGTGGGCAGGACGGTCTACAAGGGTGAAGTTGAAACTGGCGTTTTCGCCTTGTTTTTGAGTCAAGTCGACTCGTTTGAAAACGCCAATGCTCCATCCCTGAATCTGGCTTCAGTGCCGGCAGGAAACCTCGGCACCGCTTTCGCAGCGCCGAAATTAACCCAGATTCATGACAGGGAGCTATAGGACAGCGAAGGTGCCTTGCGCTTTTGCGACCAGTTTGTCGCCCTGTACCACGTCCGCTTCCACCACCAGGGTGCGGCGGCCGGGATGGATCACCCTGGCCCGGCACAGCACCTCACCCTCGGCCACGGCGCGGATGTAGTTGATCTTGCACTCGATGGTCGCGCTCTGCTGATCGAAGCCATGGGAGCTGGAGCAGGCCAGCCCCATGGCAATGTCCACCAGGCTGAAGATCGCCCCGCCGTGAAGCTTCTGCCCGCGATTGCGCAACTGTGGGGTCAGTTCCAGTGCGACGTCCGCTTCGCCGGTTTCCAGGCGTTGCAGACGGCAGCCGAGCAGTTGGCTGAAGGCGCTTTCGGTCAGGCCGGCAGGGATCTCCATCAGCGCTTCTTCAATTGCTTGGCGTTGGCGAACAGCGAGGCCATGGCGTTGTTGCTCGGGGCCGCAGGGGCGGCTTCCTTGCGCGGTGCACTGCCTTGGGAGGCGCGTGGCGTCGAGCCTGGGCGGGCGCCACGGGCACCGTCGATCTTCTCGCCCGGGGTGTCGCCCATGCGCATCGACAGGCCCACGCGTTTACGCGGGATGTCGACTTCCATGACCTTGACCTTGACCACGTCGCCGGCTTTCACCGCCTCACGCGGGTCCTTGATGAACTTCTCCGACAGCGCCGAGATGTGCACCAGGCCGTCCTGGTGCACGCCGATGTCGACGAAGGCCCCGAAGTTGGTGACGTTGGTCACCACGCCTTCGAGGATCATCCCCAACTGCAGGTCCTTGAGGTCTTCGACGCCGTCCTGGAACTCGGCGGTCTTGAACTCGGGGCGCGGGTCGCGGCCGGGCTTGTCCAGTTCCTGGAGGATGTCGGTGACGGTGGGCAGGCCGAAGGTTTCGTCGGTGAATTTCTTCGGGTCCAGGCGCTTGAGGAAGCCGCTGTCGCCGATCAGCGAGCGAATGTCCCGGTCGGTATCGGCGGCAATGCGCTGCACCAGCGGGTAGGCTTCCGGGTGCACGGCCGAGGCGTCCAGCGGGTTGTCGCCGTTCATCACGCGCAGGAAGCCGGCGGCCTGTTCAAAGGTTTTCTCACCCAGGCGGGCGACCTTTTTCAGCGCGGCGCGGGTCTTGAACGCACCGTGCTCGTCACGGTGGCTGACGATGTTCTGCGCCAGGGTCGCGTTGAGGCCGGAGATCCGCGCCAGCAGCGCCACGGAAGCGGTGTTGACGTCGACGCCGACGGCGTTCACGCAATCCTCCACCACCGCATCCAGGCCGCGTGCCAGTTTCAGCTGCGAGACGTCGTGCTGATACTGGCCGACGCCGATGGATTTCGGATCGATCTTCACCAGTTCCGCCAGTGGGTCCTGCAGGCGCCGGGCGATGGACACCGCGCCACGGATCGATACGTCCAGATCCGGGAATTCCTTGGATGCCAGTTCTGAAGCCGAGTACACCGATGCACCGGCTTCCGACACCATGACCTTGGTCATTTTCATGGCTGGGTATTTCTTGATCAGCTCGGCGGCCAGCTTGTCGGTTTCCCGGCTGGCAGTGCCGTTGCCGATGGCGATCAGGTCCACCGAGTGCTTGGCGCACAGGGCGGCCAGCACGGCCAGGGTCTGGTCCCATTTGTTGTGCGGTACATGGGGGTAGACGGTCGCGTGATCGAGCATCTTGCCGGTGGCATCCACCACTGCCACCTTGCAGCCGGTACGCAGGCCTGGGTCGAGGCCCAGGGTGGCGCGCGGGCCGGCCGGAGCGGCCAGCAGCAGGTCATGCAGGTTGTGGGCGAAGACGTTGATCGCCTCGGTTTCCGCGCCGTCGCGCAGCTCGCCCAGGAGGTCGGTTTCCAGGTGGGTGTAAAGCTTGACCTTCCAGGTCCAGCGCACTACTTCGCCCAGCCACTTGTCGGCGGGACGGTTCTGGTTCTGGATGCCGAACTGCTGGCCGATCATGCCTTCGCAGGGGTGCATGGTGCCCGGCAGCTCGTCACCGACCTTCAGCGCGGAGCTGAGAATACCTTCGTTGCGGCCACGGAAAATCGCCAGGGCGCGGTGCGACGGCATGCTTTTCAGCGGCTCGTCGTGTTCGAAGTAGTCGCGGAACTTGGCGCCTTCCTCTTCCTTGCCAGCGATCACGCGGGCACTGAGGGTGGCTTCCTGCTTGAGGTAGCTGCGCAGTTTTTCCAGGAGGCTGGCGTTTTCGGCGAAGCGCTCCATGAGGATGTACTTGGCGCCTTCCAGGGCCGCCTTGACGTCGGCCACGCCTTTTTCGGCGTCGACGAAACGTGCGGCTTCGGCTTCCGGGGCCAGGTTCGGGTCGTTGAACAGGCCGTCCGCCAGTTCGCCGAGGCCGGCTTCCAGGGCGATCTGGCCCTTGGTGCGGCGCTTCTGCTTATAAGGCAGGTAGAGGTCTTCGAGGCGGGTCTTGGTGTCGGCCAGCTTGATGTCGCGGGCCAGTTCCGGGGTCAGTTTGCCTTGCTCTTCGATGCTGGCGAGGATGCTGATCCGCCGTTCGTCGAGTTCTCGCAGGTAGCGCAGGCGCTCTTCCAGATGACGCAGCTGGGTGTCATCGAGGCTGCCGGTGACTTCTTTCCGGTAGCGGGCGATGAAGGGCACGGTGGAGCCTTCATCCAATAGAGCGACGGCCGCTTCGACCTGTTGTGGGCGTACACCGAGTTCCTCGGCAATGCGGCTGTTGATGCTGTCCATAAAACCACCTGACAAATTGTGAAAGCAGGCCCGCGGGCGCGAAATTAAAGGCCCGGCGAGTCTGGTTGAGCGGCCTGGCCCGCGCCGCCACCTGGATCAATAGGCTGCCTGTTGACCCGTGAAATCGAAAAAATACTGCCGGCCGAGGCAAATAAATAAACCGGCCGAAGTCGTACTGATCAGATATTGCCCAACACAAAAGGCGGCGCATTATAACCAGCGTTACTGTCTTCTGGGTGATCGCGGGCCTCAGGCCGACGGCGGGTTTGCTGGCGACAGAGGAAAAATCTGCTAACAATGCACACGGTGCGTATAACGGCAGCTACGCCATAATGCGCACCGAGATTAGAGGAGCATCCAATGAGCAGCACTGCACAAACTGCTGAAGGCGAAAAAATTCTTATTGTTGACGACGATCCGGGGCTGAGCAGCCTGCTGGAGCGCTTTTTCGTCAGCAAGGGCTACCGTGCCCGCGCAGTCCCGAACACCGAGCAAATGGACCGTCTACTGGGTCGCGAAGTGTTCAACCTGGTGGTACTCGACCTGATGCTGCCCGGCGAAGACGGCTTGACCGCCTGCCGCCGCCTGCGCAGTGCCAACAACCAGATCCCAATCATCATGCTCACCGCCAAGGGCGACGAATTGAGCCGGATCAAGGGCCTGGAACTGGGTGCCGACGATTACCTGGCCAAGCCGTTCAACCCCGATGAGCTGATGGCCCGGGTCAAGGCTGTGCTGCGCCGCCAGTCGGCACCGGTGCCAGGCGCGCCGGGCAGCGAAGACGAAAGCGTGACCTTCGGTGACTACGAGCTGTCCTTGGCAACCCGTGAGCTCAAGCGTGGCGATGAAATTCATATGCTCACCACCGGTGAGTTCGCGGTGCTCAAGGCGCTGGTGATGAATGCCCGGCAACCGCTGACCCGGGACAAATTGATGAACCTGGCCCGTGGCCGCGAGTGGGACGCCCTGGAGCGCTCCATCGACGTGCAGATCTCGCGCCTGCGCCGGATGATCGAGCCCGATCCTTCCAAGCCGCGCTATATCCAGACCGTCTGGGGCGTGGGTTATGTCTTTGTGCCGGATGGCACTGCGACCAAGTGATCAGTGATTGGTAGGAGCGAACGCCCGGGCCGGTAACGACCCGGGCGTTCGCATTCCACAACGCTGCGAGCGCGACTCGCTCCTGCAAAGTGTGTATTGGCTGTTATGAAAACCCCGCTGTGGTTCCCCCAGAGTTTCTTCTCCCGCACCCTGTGGCTGGTGCTGATCGTGGTGCTGTTTTCCAAGGCGCTGACCCTGGTTTATCTGTTGATGAACGAGGACGTGTTGGTGGACCGCCAGTACAGCCACGGCGTGGCCTTGACCCTGCGCGCCTACTGGGCCGCCGATGAGTCCAACCGCGACCAGATCGCCGAGGCCGCCGGCCTGATCAAGGTGGTGGGCAGCGGTGTGCCGGCCGGTGAACAGCACTGGCCCTACAGCGAGATCTACCAGCGCCAGATGCAGGCCGAGCTGGGCGCCGACACCGAAGTACGGCTGCGCATGCATGCGCCGCCGGCGTTGTGGGTGAGAGCGCCGAGCCTGGGCGATGGCTGGCTCAAGGTGCCGCTGTACCCGCATCCATTGCGCGGGCAGAAAATCTGGAGCGTGCTGGGCTGGTTCCTGGCCATCGGCCTGTTGTCCACTGCCTCGGCGTGGATCTTCGTCAGTCAGCTCAACCAGCCCCTCAAACGCCTGGTGTATGCCGCCCGGCAACTGGGCCAGGGGCGCAGCGTGCGCCTGCCGATCAGCGACACCCCGAGCGAGATGACCGAGGTGTACCGCGCCTTCAACCAGATGGCCGAGGACGTGGAGCAGGCGGGTCGCGAGCGCGAGTTGATGCTGGCGGGGGTTTCCCATGACTTGCGCACGCCGTTGACCCGCTTGCGCCTGTCATTGGAGTTGATGGGCGAGCACACCGACCTGACCGACGACATGGTGCGGGATATCGAGGACATGGACGCCATCCTCGATCAGTTCCTGGCGTTCATCCGCGACGGTCGCGACGAGTCGGTGGAAGAGGTGGACCTGAGCGACCTGGTGCGGGAAGTGGCGGCGCCGTACAACCAGAATGAAGAACGGGTGCATCTGCGCCTGGAGCCGATCCAGCCATTCCCGCTGCGCCGGGTGTCGATGAAGCGCCTGCTGAACAACCTGATCGGCAACGCCTTGAATCATGCGGGCACGGAAGTTGAAGTGGCGGCTTATGTATCAGGCGATACCAATGCCCCTTACGTGGTGCTGAGCGTGATGGACCGTGGTGCCGGGATCGATCCTTCGGAGCTGGAGGCGATCTTCAACCCCTTCACCCGTGGCGACCGCGCCCGGGGCGGCAAGGGCACCGGCCTGGGCCTGGCCATCGTCAAGCGGATTGCCGCCATGCACGGCGGCAACGTCGAGTTGCGTAACCGTCCGGATGGCGGCCTGGAGGCAAGGGTACGCCTGCCGTTGGGCCTGCTGCTGCCCCGCGATGCAGATTGATCAGGGCTTTGCTCCTACTGGCAGTACATAGCCCGTAGGAGCTGGCTTGCCAGCGAAAGGCCGGCAACGCAATCCCTAGCCCTAGCCCTTGCCCTTGGTCCGGGTCATGTTCGGCCCGCCGTTCTTCTCGATATGCTCGATGATGATCCCCGCCACGTTCTTGCCGGTGGTGGTCTCGATCCCTTCCAGGCCCGGAGAGGAATTGACTTCCATCACCAACGGCCCGTGATTGGAACGCAGGATATCCACCCCCGCCACGCTCAGGCCCATGACCTTGGCCGCGCGCAGTGCAGTCATGCGTTCTTCCGGGGTGATCTTGATCAGGCTGGCGCTGCCACCACGATGCAGGTTGGAGCGAAATTCCCCCGGCTTGGCCTGGCGTTTCATCGCCGCAATCACTTTGTCACCCACCACGAAGCAGCGGATATCGGCGCCGCCGGCCTCCTTGATGTACTCCTGGACCATGATGTTCTGCTTCAGGCCCATGAACGCCTCGATCACCGATTCCGCGGCGGTGGCTGTTTCACACAGCACCACGCCGATGCCCTGGGTGCCTTCCAGTACCTTGATCACCAGGGGCGCGCCGTTGACCATTTCGATCAGGTCGGGAATGTCGTCCGGCGAGTGGGCAAAGCCGGTCACCGGCAGGCCGATGCCGCGCCGTGACAGCAACTGCAGCGAGCGCAGTTTGTCCCGGGAGCGGGCAATGGCCACGGATTCGTTGAGGGGGAACACCCCCATCATTTCGAATTGGCGCAGCACCGCGCAGCCATAGAACGTCACTGAGGCACCGATCCGCGGGATCACTGCATCGAAGCCTTCCAGTGGCTTGCCGCGGTAATGGATCTGCGGCTTGTGGCTGGCGATGTTCATATAGGCGCGCAGGGTATCGACCACTACCATTTCATGGCCACGCTCGGTGCCGGCCTCGACCAGACGACGAGTGGAATACAGACGCGGGTTACGCGACAGCACAGCGATCTTCATGCAACACCTGTGGCAGAGGTAGTGGATACCGGGAACACCGGCTTGTCTTGTACGTATTTGATGCCCGGATTGACCACCAGTTGGCCGTCGATCAAGGCTTTGGAACCCAGCAGCAGGCGATAGCGCATGGCCTTGCGACAAGCGAGGGTGAATTCCACCCGCCATACGCGGTCACCCAGGGCCAGGGTAGTGCTGATCACGTAGCGTACCTGGGCATGGCCGTTGGAGCTTTTAATGGTTTTCATCGTCACCAGCGGCGCTTCGCAACGCCGATGACGCAACTGCAGCACACTGCCCAGGTGGGCAGTGAAACGCACCCACTGCTCACCGTCGCGCTCGAAGGGCTCGATCTCGGTGGCATGCAGGCTGGAGGTACTGGCCCCGGTATCGATCTTGGCGCGCAGGCCAGCCACTCCCAGATCAGGCAGCGCCACCCACTCGCGTAGACCGACAACGGTCAAATGGTCAAAAGTCTTCAATAAGGGAAATCCGCAATTAGCCTTGCCAAGCCGAGGCCGGAACCTCGGCCAGGGCTTTGAATGCAGGTTTGGCGAACCAGTAACCCTGCATCAGATAAATTCCACAGTCGCTGAGAAAGTCCCGTTCACCGGCACTTTCAATGCCTTCGGCAATGACTGTAACGCCCAACTCCGCACAGATTGTGACAATCCCGCGGATGATCGCCTGGCGTACGCGATCCTGGTGGACATCGCGCACCAGCGCCATGTCGAGCTTGATCAGGTCAGGTTGGAAATCCGCCAGCAGGTTCAGCCCCGAGTACCCCGCACCGAAGTCATCGATGGCGGTCTTGAAGCCGAATTCGCGGTATTCACGCAGAATATGGGTCAAATGGCGACTGTTATCTACGTGCTGGCTTTCCAGGGTTTCGAAAATCAGCCGATCCAGGGGAAAGTGCTGGGCGCGGGCGGCTTCCAGGGTGCTGCGAATGCACAGTTCCGGCCGGTATACGGCGTTGGGCATGAAGTTGATCGACAGGTGGCTTTGCATCCCCAACTGCGTTGCCATGGTGATGGCCTGGGTGCGGCAGCTCTGGTCGAAACGGTAGCGGTTGTGGTCGTCGACCTGATCCAGCACGGTGTTGGCGCCTTCGCCATTGACCCCGCGCACCAGCGCTTCATGGGCAAAGATCGAGCGGTCGCGCAGATCGACTATGGGTTGATAGGCGAAGGAAAAATCGAAGCCCAGTGGCTGGCTTTGCTGGCAACCTTCGCAACGGCTGTTGGGCGAGGTCAGGGAAGTGGGGAAATCAGTCACGGGGACTCCTCGCGTATCAGGGCGCAACCTGGGTTATTTTAGGTGAGTGGCAGAGTTTATGAGAGCTCGCTTGCAGGCTGTACAGTTGCGACATTTTTCAGCAAGAGGAATTCCAGTGGCGCATAAGCAGGAAGAAGAGGACAAGGTTCGTCTGGATAAATGGCTATGGGCGGCGCGCTTCTACAAGACTCGCGCCCTGGCCAAGGCCGCCATTGAAAGTGGCAAGGTGCATCACCGTGGCGAGCGCTGCAAGCCGGGCAAGGAGCCGCGCATCGGCGACGAATATCAGGTCCGTACCGGTTTCGATGAGCGCAGCGTGGTGGTCCAGGCCCTGTCAATCGTGCGCCGTGGCGCTCCCGAGGCTCAGGCCCTGTACGCGGAAACCGAAGCGAGCATCGCCAAGCGCGAAACCGCCGCGGCCCAGCGCAAGGCTGGCGCCCTTGGCGTCAGCACCGACGGCAAGCCGAGCAAGAAACAGCGCCGTGACCTGTTCAAGTTCCATGGCAGCAGCCACGAATGAAACCGTAGGAGCCGGCTTGCCGGCGAATGGGCCCTTGAGGACGCCTTCGCCGGCAAGCCGGCTCCTACAGGCCTGATCAGCGCAACAGGTTGCTGGAACGGACCACGTTCATGCGTGAGAGCACCGGCGTTTGGCTTAGCAGCTTGAACAGCGGATGAGTCAGGCGCAGCAGAGCGTTGGACATCCGCGCCGCGTACGGGGTGTAGTAGCCCCAGCCCAGGGCCAGCACCGCCAGCAGCACGCCGCCGATGTAGTCGTCCTGGCCCCAATGGGCACCGGCTACCAGGCGCGGCATCATGAACAGCAGGGTCAGGCCCCAGATAATCACGAACTGGCCAATGCTACGGCTGAAGATGCCCATGAACAGGCCCCAGATCAGCAAGACCGAAGCGTGATCGCCAGGGAAACTCTGGCTGGAGCGATCCTTGAGCTCCCAGGTTTTTTCCCAGCCCGGGAAGTAGTCGCTCATGTGCACGGAGCCTTCGAGCACCATGGACGGACTGTTGTGTTGCCAGCCCATGAAGGCCACCAGCTTGGAAAACAGCGCGCGAATCACCACCATAAGAATCAGGATCGACAGGAAGCCGAAAAATGCCCGGCGCACGTCCACGGCCTTGAACACCCAGTCGCCGCGAATCAGCAGGCCGAGCATGATCAGGCCGATCACGATGTCGAAGGGGCGCAGGCTGGCCACGGCCCAGATGTGCAGCCAGGTGGCGTTGGTCGCCAGGGGAGTGTTGAGCAAGCGGAACAGCCATTCGTCGAAGAGCACGCAGAGCATTTGCCCGGTAGGCCACAACCAGAAACCCAACAGGGCCAAAGGGAGTAAATTGCACAGAGCCAGTTTGCCGAGGTTCCACCTTGCTTGGAACAAACCCGGATTGTTCATAAAATATCTCCAAACGCAGCAAAAAAATTGCACCTTAATGGTGCAAGCGTCGTAATTTTCGGTGCTTGTAACCTTTTTGTCATCATTCAGATACCCAGACCTATGACTGATTTGCCGGATACCGACTTCACTCAACGCTTCATCTTTGATGAGAGCGATGCCCGCGGCGAGCTAGTGGCGCTGGAGCGCAGTTACGCTGAGGTCCTCGCCAAACACCCCTATCCCGAGCCGGTGGCGCAGCTGCTTGGCGAACTGATGGCGGCGGCGTCGTTGCTGGTCGGCACCTTGAAGTTCGATGGCTTGCTGATTCTCCAGGCCCGCTCCGAAGGTCCGGTGCCGTTGCTGATGATCGAGTGCTCCAGCGAGCGCGAGATCCGTGGCCTGGCCCGCTACGACGCGGACCGCATCGCCGCCGATGCGACCCTTGCCGACATGATGCCCGACGGCGTCCTGGCGCTGACCGTCGACCCGGCCCAGGGCCAGCGCTACCAAGGCATCGTTGACCTGGATGGCGCTACGCTTTCGGAATGCTTCACCAACTACTTCGTCATGTCGCAACAGGTCGGGACCCGCTTCTGGCTCTACGCCGATGGCCGCAATGCCCGTGGCCTGCTCCTGCAACAGCTGCCTGCCGACCGCCTGCGCGATCCGCAAGATCGCGAAGACAACTGGCAGCACCTTACCGCCCTGGCCGGTACCCTGACGGCTGATGAACTGCTGAGCCTGGACAACGAAACCGTGCTCCACCGCCTGTACCACGAAGAGGCCGTGCGCCTGTTCGATGTGCAACCGCTGCGCTTCCGTTGCAGTTGCTCGCGGGAACGCTCGGGCAATGCGCTGGTCAGCCTGGGTCTGGAGGATGCGCAGGAACTGGTGGTGGAACATGGTGGCAGCATCGAGATCGACTGCCAGTTCTGCAACGAGCGCTACCTGTTCGATGCCGCCGATATTGCTCAATTGTTCGCCGGAGCGGGCGTCGACACACCGTCAGATACTCGTCACTAAAACGATTCAGCGCAGGTAAATCACCTGACAAACGCCGGAATTACGCCGTGCTGACGGGAGGACCCTACTATTTTTGGGCTTTTCTGGCATAATCCGGCGCACTTTTTTCGCGGTAGTAGTGCGCGAGTTTCTACTACAAAACGTTTGGAGCACTCGGCCAATGGCCGACGGGGAACCTCATGACGCAAGCCAATAACGCCGTGTACACCGATCTGAGTGTGGATGATCTGGTCAAAGAAGCCCTGAACCGCGGTGAGGGCGAGCTTGCCGATACCGGCGCTCTGGTGGTTCGCACCGGTCATCGTACCGGCCGTTCGCCAGTGGATCGTTTCATCGTAGAAGAGCCCAGCACCCAGGACGCTATCGCCTGGGGCCCAATCAACCGCAAGTTCCCGGCCGCCAAGTTCGACGCCCTGTGGGACCGCGTTGAAGCCTACCTGGGCGAGCGCGAGCGTTTTGTTTCCCACGTGCATGTAGGTTCCGACCCGGCTCACTACCTGCCAGTGAAAATGACCACCGAGACTGCCTGGCACAACCTGTTCGGCCGTTGCCTGTTCATCAACCCCGAGCAATACAACGCCGGTGGCAAGGGTGAATGGCAGATCCTCAACGCACCGAACTTCGTCTGCGAACCTGAGCGTGACGGTACCAACTCCGACGGCACCGTGATCCTCAACTTCGCGGCCAAGAAAGTGCTGATCGCGGGCATGCGTTACGCCGGCGAAATGAAGAAAGCCCTGTTCTCCGTACAGAACTTCCTGTTGCCGGCTGTGGACGTGCTGCCAATGCACTGCGCCGCCAACATGGGCGAAGAAGGCGACGTGACTCTGTTCTTCGGCCTGTCGGGCACTGGCAAGACCACCCTGTCGGCCGACGAAAGCCGTTACCTGATCGGTGACGACGAACACGGCTGGGGCGTTGGCGTGGTGTTCAACATCGAAGGCGGTTGCTATGCCAAGTGCATCGACCTGTCGGAGAAGAACGAGCCGGTGATCTGGAAAGCCATCCAGCACGGCGCGGTCCTGGAAAACGTCGTACTCGATGCCAACAAAAAGGCCGACTACGCCGACGACAGCCTGACCCAGAACAGCCGCGCCGCCTACCCGCGCGAGCTGATCGAAAAACGTGCACCGAAGAACCTCGGTGGCGAGCCTAACGCCGTGATCTTCCTGACCTGCGACCTGACCGGCGTACTGCCACCGGTGTCGATCCTCAGCGAAGAACAAGCCGCCTACCACTTCCTGTCCGGCTACACCGCGCTGGTGGGCTCGACTGAAATGGGTTCGGGCTCGGGCATCAAGTCGACCTTCTCCACCTGCTTCGGCGCACCGTTCTTCCCGCGTCCGGCTGGCGAATACGCCGAGCTGCTGATCAAGCGCATCCGCGGCTTCGGCTCCAAGGTCTACCTGGTCAACACCGGCTGGACCGGCGGTGGCTACGGCGTTGGCAAGCGCTTCAACATCCCGACCACCCGTGGCGTGATCGCAGCGATCCAGAGCGGCGCGCTGATCGGTGCCGAGACCGAGCACCTGGACATCGTCAACCTGGACGTGCCAAAAGCCGTTCCTGGCGTCGAGACTGGCCTGCTCAACCCACGCAACACCTGGGCTGACAAAGCCGCCTACGACGAAGCGGCCAAGGCCTTGGCTGGCCTGTTCACCGAGAACTTCAAGAAGTTCGACGTGAGCGACGCGATCAAGGCTGCTGGTCCGAAGCTGTAAGCCTCGACCAGAAGTAAAAAAGCCGCCTTTCGGGGCGGCTTTTTTGTGCGCTGGAAATCTTCTAGCGGCTGCTGTAGGAGGCTTACGTCTTCAGGTGCAGCACTAACGCTCCAGCCAACACCAGCACCACTCCCGTCACCTGCAGCGGCGACAACCGCTCCTTGAAGAACACATAGCCCAGCACCGCGGCGATGCCGCCGGACAGGGTGCTGATCACCGTCACCACCGACACCGAGCCGCTCATGGCGCCCCAGGAAAAGGCGAAGAAGGCGCCGAGGTTCATCAGGCTGGTGGAGGCCAGCAGGCCGCAGTTTTTCAACGGCGGAATTTTCAGTCCGTCCGCGATTTTCAGCACCATCAGCAGCATCACGCTGCTGCCCACCGCATACCCCAGCCAGAGCATGCCGATCGGCCCTAGTTGCGGCAGGGTGTAGCGGCCCTGCAGCCAGAAACTGGTGCCGTACAGGGTCGCCGACAACAGGGCGTAGAAGATCGAGCGGCCGGCGTCGGTACTGTGGGGCAGCTTGGGCCCGGGGTGGATGCCGGAGAAGATCACGCCGACCACGCATACGAGGATGCACAGCAGCTGGATCAGGCTGATCTGTTCGCCACTGGCCCAGGACAGCAAGGTGGTGACTACGCCGTAGGAGGTCACCAATGGCGCGACGATGGAGGCTTTGCCCAGGGCAAAAGCCTTGCCCAGGGCCAGGGCGCCAGAGACGATAAAGGCCGCGGCAACCACGCCCATCAGCCAGACCTCCAGGGGGGCGGTCATGGCCTTGAGGAGGAAGGCGGGGAAGACCGCCAGCAGCAGGCACATCAAGGTAAAGCCCAGGGCCTGGCTGAAGAACACCGCGCGTTTCACGCCCACGGCGCGGACATTGAGGCCCACGAGAAAATCGGTGACGCCCCAGAGCAGGGCGGCGAGCAGACCCATCAGTACGTCCACGGCATTTCCTTGTGTACTGCCGTGAACCTTAGAGGCCTTCCAGCTCCTGAGTGTCCCAGCGTTGCTCCTTGAGCGCCCGGTACAGCATGCCAATGGTCAGCGGGAGCTTGTCTCCCCGGCCCTTGGCGCGGCGCTTGAGGGACACATCGTAGCCTTCGGGCTGGAAGTAGCGATAGCTGTCGAAGTCGACAAAGTCGATCACGAATTGCTCTTCCAGGGCCTGCAGCAAATGCCGGGCATCGGCGCCGTCGCAGCCCAGGTCGAGGTTGATCGCGGTGCTCAGGCGCAGGGTCTTGCGCTCGGGCAAGCCGATTTCCTCATGCAGCAATTGCATCAGTTGGCGCATGGTCGCATCGTCGGGAAAATCGGAGGCCAGGTGCATGTTCGAGGTTCGTTCGCTGATCGTGGAGGCTTTAGTGTACGGCGATTTAGCGGGCCCGGGCCGAGCATTGGCGGGCAAAACTGTGTATGGTTCGCCGCTGGCGGATGGGCTGGGACAGCGCTTCGGCCATCTTCATCTACAGGGATTTTGTTATGGCAGTTTTGCGCCTGGTGGCGGGGTTGTGGCTGGGGCTGGTGGCGAGTGCAGCACAGGCCCAGTCGTTGTCGATCGTAGTACTGGACGCGGTGGTCAAGGGCGGCGTGCTCGCCGATGCCGAAGTACTGGTGCAGCAAGGCACGCTCAAGAGTTCCGGGCGGACTGACGCCCAGGGCCGACTGAGCCTGGCGACGGACGTTGTCGAGGCTCCCACCAGCGAGCTGCTGATTCGCAAGCTTGGCTACGCCGACCTGCGGGTCAAGTGTCCGTGCCTGGGCTTGAACTATGCCTTGAGCCCGGTGTTGGCCAACCCTGACAGCCGGCGCGTGGTGCTGAGCTGGAGTGCGCCGGGGGAGGACCTCGATGCGTATCTGGCCTATCCCCACAAGCTGCTGTTTTTCGCCACCGGCAAGGGGCCGGGAACCCGCCTGGACGTTGAAAGCAGTGACAGCCATGGCCCGGAAACCGTCACCATCGACGAGCCATTGCCCGGTGACAACTACGTCTTTGCCGTGCATGACTTCACCAACGGCAACAACCCCGACTCCCTGCGCCTGGGCCGCAGTCAGGCACGGGTTGACGTCTATAGAGGCCCGACGCTGATGCGCAGCTATCAGGTGCCGCAGAATCGCCAGGGCAATCTGTGGGCGGTCTTTCGCCTGACCGCCGATGGCCGCTTGCAGGACATTGATCGGGTGCTGCAAAGCAATCTGGAGCCAGGCTCGGTGATGAATGATCTGGACGTCTTGCTCGATCCAGCCAAGTCGATCGACCAGGTGGTGGCCAAGGACAGCGGGCCGGTGGATGCCAAGAGCCTCAACCAGCAAGGCGAGGAACGCTACCGCAAGGGTGACTTCGGTGGTTCGACCATCTACTACCGGTACGCCATCGAGATGGACCCCAACTACGCCCAGGCCTACAGCAACCTGGCCTTGGCGTTGCGCAAGAACAGCCGGCCGGACGAGGCGATTGTCGCCGACCGTCAGGCCATTGCCCTGGCCAGTGGCCCGGCGGCGTCCACAGTGCGCGCCAGCGCCTATTACGACATGGGACGTATCTACGAAGACGCCGGCTTGTTGCCCACGGCCCTGGAGCATTACCAGAAGGCCAGGGAGCAAAAGGCCAATGAGGTCTATGACAAGGCGATAGAGCGGCTACAGACCCGCTGATCACACAGGTAGAAGTTATCTCCACAACGCGCCAGCAGTGGCGCGTTGTGCATTTATGGAGGTTGATATGCGAATTCGTGTTTTCCCCTGGCTGCTGGCGCTGTGCCTGTCCGCGGGCGTGGCCCAGGCAGCCGGGCCGCTGGTCTTCGCCACCATCGACCGCAGTGGCTGGCCGAACCCTCTGACTAGCGCGGCGGATTTCGACACCGCCTCCCGGGGGGAGATTCTGATGTTCGGCAAGGCCTTGCTGGCCAGTGAGGCATTGGACGAGAAGGCCTTGAAGCAGCGGCTTGGAGTCCGGCAGCTGCACCTCAAGTCGCTCAACCAGGTACGTCAACGCTTCTGGGAACTGCTGCTGAGCAACTACCGACTGGCCAGCCAGGACTGCGACGGTGCACCGTTCTGCCTGCCGGTGCGCAACCTCGGGGAGCTGCGGCAACTGGTGGCCAGTTTCACCGGTGAGAGCAAATCCACCTACGGTGCCTGGGCTCAGGCCAGTGCTCAGTTCCATCAGCAATATCTGAACGAGCAACTGCGACTGGCAGCCCTGTTCCCAACGGTCAGCAGTGAAATTCAACGTTTTGACCCGGCCGAGAAACTGGGAGATGAGTTGGCGGACCGACAGTTTCTGCTGACCTTCGATGACGGTCCGAGCCTCCGTGGCGGGCACACGGATGAACTGGTCAATGTGCTGCGGGGCCACGATCTGCATAGCCTGTTTTTTGTCCTGGGGGACTCGTTTCAGGTGCGCCTGAGTCAATCTTCGGCAGAGCAGATGCAGACGCTGTACGACGGCCAATGCGTGGGCGTACATGGCTGGGAACACAAATCCCATTCCTCGTGGAGCGAGTGGCAGAATTCGGTGATCCACAGCGCGAACCTGGCCAGCCGGACCCTGGCGGATGAATACTTGCCGCTGTTTCGTCCGCCCTATGGGCAGCGTCGCAGTGATAGCGCCGGGTTCTTCAAGGCCCAGGGGCAACAACTGATGCTGTGGAACATCGACTCCCAAGACTGGAGCAAGAAAATCAGCGCTGGGGCCGCTACCCAGCGGGTACAGACGCTGATGCTGCTCTGGCGGCGCGGCATCATCCTGTTCCATGACACCCACGCCAAGGCGGCTCAGGCAGTGCCGGTGCTGGTCGAGAACAATCGGCACAATGGCGTGCACTGGCTGGACTGCCGAAGCCTGCGCTAGGTTCTGCGGTGCTTCGCCGGCAAGCGGCGGAGCACCCTCACCGGTATCATCCAGTAGCCCTTTTCCCGCGACCTTTTCTCGACCCGCCGACCCGTCACGCTAGTCTTGAATGACCGGTCAGCGGTCAAAGGAGTGACCCTTATGCACAGCACCCTCGAACAGGTCTTCGGTTATCCACAGTTTCGCCCGGGCCAGGAGGCGGCGGTCAGCGCGGTGCTGGCCGGGCGCTCGGCGGCGGCGATCTTTCCCACCGGTTCCGGCAAGTCGCTGTGCTATCAGTTGCCGGCCGTGCTGTTGCCGCACCTGACCTTGGTGGTCTCGCCGTTGCTGGCGTTGATGCAAGACCAATTGGCCTTCCTGCAGCGTCACGGCATCGCTGCTGCCAGCATCGATTCGGCCCAGAACCGGGATGACGCCAACGAGGTCATGACCCGGGCGCGTTCCGGGGAACTGAAGATCTTGATGATCTCCGTGGAGCGCTTGAAGAACGAACGCTTCCGCAACTTTTTGCAGCAGGTATCCATCTCCCTGCTGGTGGTGGATGAGGCGCACTGCATTTCCGAGTGGGGTCACAACTTCCGGCCCGACTACCTGAAATTGCCGGACTACCAGCGCCAGTTCAACATTCCCCAGGTCCTGTTGTTGACGGCCACGGCCACCCCCAAGGTGATCGCCGACATGCAGGACAAGTTCGCCATTGCTGTCACCGATGTGGTGACTACCGGCTTCTACCGGCCCAACCTCAACCTGTTGGTGGAGCCGGTGCGCGGTGCCGACAAGCGCCGGCGCCTGCTGCAGTGGATGGGCGAGCGGGCCGGTCAGCCCAGCATCGTCTATGTGACCCTGCAGAAGACCGCCGAGCAGGTGGCCGAGCACCTGAGCCGGCAGGGCATCGCTGCCGAGGCGTATCACGCCGGCCTGCCCCATGAGCAGCGTGAGTCGATCCAGCGGCGTTTCATGGAGGGCCGGAGCAATTGCATCGTCGCCACCATTGCCTTCGGCATGGGCATCGACAAGAGCGACATCCGTAATGTGGTGCACTTCGACCTGCCCAAGTCCATCGAGAACTACAGCCAGGAAATTGGCCGCGCCGGGCGTGACGGCCAGCCTTCGGACTGCCTGGTGCTGGCTAACCGCGACAGCCTCAACGTGCTGGAGAACTTCGTC
The DNA here is from genome assembly GCF_009908205.1 of Pseudomonas sp. Fl5BN2. Classification (NCBI taxonomy): domain Bacteria; kingdom Pseudomonadati; phylum Pseudomonadota; class Gammaproteobacteria; order Pseudomonadales; family Pseudomonadaceae; genus Pseudomonas; species Pseudomonas sp. Fl5BN2. The sequence continues at coordinate 161,774 of NZ_JAAARL010000003.1, forward strand.
TATGGCGACACCCCGGAGCTGAGCGGCATCCGCTGCGTGCTGGATGAACTGCAGGCATCGGTGGCGGAAGGGCAGTGGGAGTTCCTGCTCGGCCCACTGGCGGACCAGAGCAACATTCGCCAACTGCCGCTCAAGACCTTGCTGGTGCAGTTGGAGCTGCGCGGCCTGATCGCTCCGCGTTACGCCTATTTCGCCGAATACCGCTTCAAGTTCCTTCTGGAGCCGGAGGCCCTGCTGGCGCGTTTCGAAGGTGAGCGGCGAGACTTTGTCGAAGCCGTCATCCACACCTCCAGCCGTGCGCGGACCTGGGCCACGGTGAATTTCGACGCGCTCTACGAGCAGTACCAGGCGCCGCGCAACCGGGTGGTCAAGGCACTGGATTACTTCCAGGAAAAGGGCTGGGTGGAGTTGGAAAGCAAGCAGATGACCGAGGTCTACAGCCTGTTGCGCACGGACTTCGATGCGGCGGCCTTGAGTGCGGATCTGCACGCATACTTCACCCGGCATGAGGCCGGCGAGATTGCGCGGATCCACGCCATGCTCGACCTGTTCGCCACCGAGCAATGCCTGGGCTTTCGCCTGGCGCAGTACTTTGCCGATGAGCAGGCCCCTCGGCGCTGCGGGCACTGCTCGGTCTGTCATGGCCAAGTGGCGCGCTTGCCGGAGCCTCCGGTTTTGCCGGCGCTTGTGGATAAAAACTTCAATGGCCTGTGTGGCGACTTTATCCACAGGCACCAACAGCACACGGGAGATGTGCCTGGGGCGGAGCGGCTGACGCGCTTCCTCTGTGGCATCAGCGTGCCGCTGTTCACCAAACTCAAGGCGCGGAGCATTCCCGGTTTCGCTGCGCTGGAAGATTATCCTTACGCCGCCGTGCGGGAGTGGTGCGAGGGGTATCTGCTGGGCGATCAACCGATCGTCCCGCCTTCAATCGATGGGAGAGAGCCCTGATGTCCGAGCCTATGCCGCAACGCGGTGACTATCGTCACTTCCAGCCAATCATTACCCGTTGGCACGACAATGACCTCTACGGTCATGTGAACAACGTTACCTACTACAGCTTCTTCGACACGGCGGTGAACACCTACCTGATCGAGCAGGGCGGCCTGGATATCCATGATGGCGAGGTGGTGGGATTGGTGGTCAGCTCGGCCTGCGACTACTTCGCTTCCATCGCCTTTCCCGAGCGTATCGAAGTCGGCCTGCGAGTCGGCAAGCTGGGTAATAGTTCGGTGCAATACGAACTGGCGGTGTTCAAGACGGGAGATGCGGATGCCTGCGCGGCGGGGCGTTTTGTCCACGTGTTCGTGGATCGTGCCTCGAACCAGCCGGTGCCGATTCCGCCCGCATTGCGGGCGGCCCTGGAAGACTTGCTGGTGGCATGAGTCAGACGGGTGGTGCGATCGGTGGGGCGGTCCCGCGCTTGTAGGAGACGCTGTACCGTCAAGGGCCTCGGAAGGCCCTTCGAGCAGCGTGGCCCGGGATTGTCGCGACTACGGCGGTGATCAGTCGCGATAGTGACGATGCTTGCGATGCCCATAGGCATGGCCACGGCCACGGTGGTCGTCGCGGTAGTAGCGACGGTCATCACGGCCTCGGTAGTTGCGATCTTCACGGGCGCTTTCATTGCCCATGTAGTTGCCCAGCGCGCCGCCGGCGCCACCACCTGCCGCTGCGCCGATCAAACTGCCGGTGTTGCCGCCCATGCTGCGGCCCACGACGTTGCCGCCGGCTGCGCCCAGAGCGCCACCAATGGCCGCCTGGCCACGGCTGCGTTTGTCGGCACCCACCGCACTGCCGCCCGCGCCGCCCAAGGCTGCGCCGATGGCCGAGCCGGTATTGCCGCCGATTTGCTGGCCGACCACCGAGCCTAGAACCCCGCCCAATGCGCCGCCCACACCTGCTTCAGTGGTGCCGCCGGCAGTGGCAACGCCGCTGATCAGGCCAAGGGACAACAAGAGAATCGAGGAGAACTTCATAGGGGAGCCTCAAAGGGATGACGGCGCGATCCTGAGGCTGTACCGCAATGCTTACAAACGAAATCCGACGAATAGCACGAGTTGTACACAATCTCGTAACCTATTGTTTTGATTGCGGAACTTAAGTGGTTTTTGCAGGTCTTTAGCTACTTCGGACAGGCCGCTTTTATCTAAAAGCGGCCTTTTTTGTGCCCGCGATTCAAGACCGCGAAGAGGCGTTCGCCGGCTTACCTGTCAAGCGTAGGAGCTGGCTTGCCAGCGAAGAGGCCCTCAAGTCAGGGATCAGGCCGAACGAGCCATGATCAGGCCGCTGTCGCTGGCCGCCTCCAGGCGGATGGCGATGAACTTCGACGTCGGGGTGTGGCTGCCGTCACCGGTACTTTCCAATGGCACCAGGGGGTTCACCTCCGGGTAGTAGGCTGCAGCCTGGCCCGCCGGAATATCGAACGCCAGCAGGGTGAAACCCTTGACCCGGCGTTCGCGGCCGTCATCCCACAAGGACACGATGTCGGCTTTCTGCCCCGGCTTGAAGCCCAGGCGGATGATGTCCGCCTCGTTGGCGAACAGCACGTCGCGCTGGCCCTTGACCCCGCGGTAGCGGTCATCGAGGCCGTAGATGGTGGTGTTGTACTGGTCATGGGAACGCATTGATTGCAGGATCAGGTCCGGCAGTTGGCCGGTGGCCCGGGTGCGCTCATGGACCAGGTCCTTGGGCAGCAGGTTGGCGCGGAAGTTGGCGCGCCCCGACGGCGTGTTCCACTGGCGGGCACCGGCGCTATTGCCCAGGTAGAAACCACCTGGGTGCTTGAGCCGTTCGTTGAAGTCCTTGAAGCCGGGAATGGTGTCGGCGATCAGGTCGCGGATGCGCCCGTAGTCCGCTGCCAGCCAGTTCCAGTCCACCGGCTGAGTACCCAGCGTCGCGGCGGCAATGCCCGCGACGATCCACGGCTCGGAGCGCATGAGCGACGACAGCGGCTGCAACTGGCCGTTGGAAGCGTGGACCATGCTGAAAGAGTCCTCCACGGTCACCGCTTGTGGACCACCGGCCTGCTGGTCGATATCGGTACGTCCCAGGCACGGCAGGATCAGCGCGTCCTTGCCGTGGGCCAGGTGGCTGCGGTTGAGCTTGGTGCTGATCTGCACCGTGAGGTCGCAGTTGCTCAGGGCCTGGAAGGTCCGCGGGCTGTCCGGGGTGGCTTGGGCGAAGTTGCCTCCCAGGCCGATGAACACCTTGGAGCGCCCTTCGAGCATTGCGTGGATCGCCTCGACCACGTTGTGGCCTTCATCCCTGGGCACCTTGAACTGAAAGCGTCGTTCCAGGGAGTCGAGGAAGGCCAGCGGTGGGCGTTCGTTGATGCCCATGGTGCGGTCGCCCTGCACGTTGCTGTGGCCGCGCACCGGACACAGGCCGGCGCCGGGTCTGCCGATGTTGCCCCGCAACAGCATCAGGTTGGCGATTTCCTGGATGGTCGGCACCGAGTGGCGGTGCTGAGTGATGCCCATGGCCCAGCACATGATCACGTTCTTGCTTTTGGCGTACATGCGCGCCGCTTGTTCAATCTCTACCAGGGGCAGGCCGGACTGCTCGACGATATGCGCCCACGGGGTGTCGTCGATGCTGCCCAGATAGTCGAGCACCTGAGCTGTGTGAGCGTTGAGGAAGTCGTGGTCGAACACCGCTGGGGCGCCGGTTTTCTGCGCGTCGCGCTCCCACTGCAGAAGGAACTTGGCCATGCCTCGCAGCAGCGCCATGTCGCCGCCCAGGGCCGGGCGCAAGTAGGCGGTGTTGGTTGGGCGATTGCCGTTGGTGAGCATCTCGATGGGGCTTTGCGGGTGCTGGAAACGTTCCAGGCCGCGCTCTTTCAGCGGGTTGATGCACACCACCTGGGCGCCGCGCTTCACTGCTTCACGCAGTGGTTCGAGCATCCGTGGATGGTTGGTGCCGGGGTTCTGGCCCAAGACGAAAATCGCGTCTGCGTGCTCGAAGTCATCGAAGGTCACGGTGCCTTTGCCGACGCCAACGCTTTGCGCCAGGGCCACGCCGCTGGCCTCGTGGCACATGTTCGAACAGTCGGGGAAGTTGTTGGTGCCGTAGGCGCGGACGAACAGCTGGTAGAGATAGGCCGCTTCATTGCTGGCCCGGCCCGAGGTATAGAACTCGGCCATGCCCGGGCTTGGCAGGTTGTGCAGATGCTTGGCGATCAGGCTGAAAGCCTGCTCCCAACTGATGGGTTGGTAGCGATCGGTTGCGGTGTTGTAGCTCATCGGCTCGGTCAGCCGGCCCTGGTACTCAAGCCAGTAGTCGCTCTGTTCCAGCAGCGAGGTGACGCTGTGCTTGGCGAAGAACGCCCCGTCCACCCGACGCTTGGTGGCTTCCCAGTTCACCGCCTTGGCGCCGTTCTCGCAGAACTTGACCAGGCCGCTTTCCGGCGAGTCGCCCCAGGCACAACCCGGGCAGTCGAAGCCGCCATTCTGGTTGGTCTTGAGCATCATGCGCAGGTTCTTCAGGGCGTTGTCGCTGGTCAGCCAGGCCTGGGCCACGCTGATCAGGGCACCCCAGCCACCGGCAGGACCCTTGTAGGGCTTGTAGCGGGCAACGGGTTTCTGATCGGCTTGGTTGTGTGTACTCACGGGCGACTCTCCATAGCGGGGCTGTGGACCCGCGGCGCACTGTTCTGCGGCAGGTGGACAAGGTTGGGGCGGTGATGACGCGGCCATAGCACGGCCAGGCGGGTGCTATCCGCTTGCGAGCGCTCAGGGGTGCTGTGGGTCTGGCTGGCGGCGAGCGCCGGTGTGCGCGTTGCAAGGGCTGGTGCCGCGCAGGCCCGGCATTTGGCATTGATTGCGGGGCCGGCGCCTATCGGGGTCCAAGACTAAGCGCGGCAATCTGTCGCGTCTAATTGCTAGTACTGATCCCTTGATAGATAGCGTCGATCAAGAGCCGCTGAAGGATTTCTGATACAGGGCGAAGCAGGCTTCTGCCAGGGCTGAGCGCGGCGCGCTGCGCCGCATGATCAGGCCCAGGCGGGCCAGGGTCTGGGCATTTTCGATGGGTTGCAGGCGCAGGTGCTCGGTCAGCGCCTCCAGGCCGCTGTCCAGGGGCATGATTGCGCAGCACAGGCCACCATGGACCATCTGCACCAACTGATGGACGGCGTCGGTCTGCAACACCGGCTGTGGGTGAAGCCCGCGTATGTGGAAGTTGTGGTCGATGGACTGGCGAAAGTGCATGCCGCTGGTGAGCAGGCCCAGGGGTAACTCGATCAGCGACTCCCAGCTCAGGGGCTGCTCGCCGAAGCTGAAGTGTCGCTGGTCATAGAGCAGGCCCATGTGGGTCGGGTCCAGGGTCAGTGAGTCGAAGTGCTCACTGTCCAGGCGCTCCAGGTAAGACACCCCGAGGTCCAGGCGGTTGCTCGCCAGTTGCTCGAGAATCTGCTCCGAACTCAGCGACGACAGCTCGAAACGCAGGTTCGGGTGTTCGGCGTGGAGGCGCTGCATCAATGGCAATGGATCGAAGCTCGACAACGGCACCACCCCCAGGCGCAGGGTGCCCACCAGGTTGCCCCGGCAGGCGGCGGCTTCGGCCAGCAACCCGTCGTAGGCGCTGAGGACGGTGCGGGCCCAGGCCAGGACCCGTTCGCCAGGGGCGGTAAAGCCTTCGAAGCGCTGGCCACGGTTGACCAACTGCAGGTCGAGCTCTTCCTCGAGGCTGCGCAGGCGCATGGACAGGGTCGGCTGGGTGATATGGCAGAGCGCGGCGGCCTGGCCGAAGTGGCGGGTTTCGTCGAGGGCGATGAGGAATTTCAGCTGCTTGAGGTCCATCTTCGCTCCAGAACGCCAAAAGGCCGGGATTCTACCGCGCCTGTGCGACCTTGAGTCACTGGTCGCTTGGGAACCTCATGGGGCCATGCTGGTCTAGTCTTTCGCGTCTGGATCTATCAACCAAGGAGTGTGTGACATGAGTCTTTTCAGCTTTGTGAAAGAAGCCGGTGAAAAACTGATCGGTCTGGTAACCCCGGGTAATGCCAATGCCAGTGAGCAACTCAAGGAGCACATCGCCAAGGTCGGCCTGGGCAATCCCAATGTTCATGCCACCGTGGAGGGTGACAAGGTCATCGTAAGCGGTGAAGTGGCAACCCAGGAAGAAAAGGAAAAGATCCTCCTGGCCCTGGGCAACATCGCCGGTGTCGAGTCCGTTGAGGACCAGATCAGCGTGACCGGTCCAGTGGTGGTGTCGGCGGTGTTCGTTACCGTGAAGAAGGGCGACACCCTGAGCGCGATCGCCAAGGTGCAGTACGGCGACGCCAACAAGTACAACAAGATTTTCGAGGCCAACAAGCCGCTGCTGTCTCATCCGGACAAGATCTACCCGGGGCAGGTCCTGCGTATTCCCGAGTAACCGGCCAGTGGTTGCCGGGAGTAGCAGCGGGCTTGCCCGCGAGTGGTGTCACAGCCCTTCGATCAACTCCCGGTAGCCTTTCACTGCAGCGAACTCCGCCGTGTCCTTCGGCCCTTTGCGGCTGTCCGGCTGGCTCACCGCCAGCAACTGCGCCACACCAAAGTCCCGCGCACTGCGCAGGATCGGCAAGGTGTCATCGATGAACAGGCTGCGGGCCGGGTCGAATCGGATGTCGGCCTGCAGCGCATCCCAGAATTGCGGGTTCTCCTTGGGGAACCCGTAATCGTGTGAGCTGATCAGGCGCTCGAAGTATGGCGCCAGTTCAATCCGCTCCAGCTTCAACGACAAGGAATCACGGTGGGCGTTGGTGATCAGGATCACCCGCTTGCCGGCCTGTCTGATCGCCGCGAGAAAGGTGTCGGCGTCCGGACGCAGGGCGATCAGGTGAGCTGTCTCCAGCTTCAGCTCACGCAGCGACAGCTTCAGCTCGGCGCTCCAGAAATCCAGGCAATACCATTGCAACTGACCGGCGTTACGCTCGAACAGCGGTTGCAGTTCCAGCTCGGCCATGGCCCGGCTGACCCCGTGCAACTCGGCGTAGCGCTGGGGCAGGTGCTCCATCCAGAAATGGTTGTCGTAATGCAAGTCCAGCAAGGTGCCGTCCATATCCAACAGGACGGTATCGATATCGCGCCAGGGCAGCAGGGCCATTGAACACTTCTCCAGCGGTAAGAAAACAGCCGACCGGCAGGGTCGACAAGGTCAGTGAGGCAGGGGGAACCGGTCACTGGAAGGATAGAGGAAAGCCACTCTGCACAAGGCGGTCACACGCAGTAAACAATAGGTGTTGGAGCGGGGCTGTGCTCCTGCAATCTGCAACCCAGTCACTTTCAAACAGGCTGTATAGTAACCCGCTATCGCCAAGGAGCCCGTTATGCGCCAGAAACCCACCGTACTTGCCCGCGAGATCGTCGCCACCAGTCGTCTGTTCTGTGTCGAAGAGGTGCAGTTGCGGTTCTCCAATGGCGTAGAGCGCACTTATGAACGCCTGGTGGGCAAGGGTGCGGGTTACGGTGCGGTGATGATCGTGGCGATGCTCGATGCGGAGCACGCGGTGCTGGTAGAAGAATACTGCGGTGGCACCGATGCCTACGAGTTGTCCCTGCCCAAGGGCCTGATCGAACCCGGGGAAGATGTGCTGGCAGCCGCCGAGCGTGAACTCAAGGAAGAGGCCGGGTTTGGCGCACGGCAACTGGAGCACCTGACCGAGCTGTCACTGTCCCCGGGCTATATGAGCCAGAAGATCCAGGTGGTGTTGGCCACCGATCTGTATGAGGAGCGCCTGGAGGGCGATGAGCCCGAGCCAATGCGGGTCGACAAGATCAACCTGCGAGAGCTGGTCAGCCTGGCGCAGAATCCGCAATTTACTGAAGGCCGGGCCCTGGCTGCGCTGTACCTGACCCGCGACCTGTTGAGCCAGCGTGGAGTTTTTCCAGCATGAGCAGTATCTCGATGAATTTTCCCCATCCCTTGCTGGCACCAGTGGCGGAGCTGGCGTTGCGTGCCGGTGAAGCGATCCTGCCGTTCTGGCGCGCCGACGTGGCGGTCAATCATAAGGCCGACGAGTCGCCGGTGACTGCCGCTGACCTCGCGGCCCATCACTTGATCGTGGCCGGCCTGACGGCCTTGGATCCGAGCATTCCGGTGCTGTCCGAAGAGGACGCCGACATTCCCCAGGCCACTCGGGCCAGCTGGCAGCGCTGGTGGTTGGTGGACCCGTTGGATGGCACCAAGGAGTTCATTTCCGGCAGTGAAGAGTTCACCGTCAACATCGCCCTGATCGAACAGGGGCGCGTGGTATTCGGTGTGGTATCGATGCCCACCAATGGTCGTTGCTACTTGGGTGGCGCCGGTCTGGGCGCCTGGCGCGTTGATCAAGGGCAGCCGCCGCAAGCGATCCAGGTGCGTGAGCAGCCGGGCGTTGGTGAGGCCTTTACCGTGGTGGCCAGCCGACGCCATTCGAGCCCGGAGCAGGAGCACCTGCTCAGTGGTCTGGGGGCGGCTCTGGGCGAGTTGCAATTGGCCAATATCGGCAGTTCGCTGAAGTTCTGCCTGCTGGCCGAAGGGGCGGCGGATTGTTATCCGCGCCTGGCACCTACCTCCCAGTGGGACACGGCTGCAGCCCAGGGCGTGCTCGAGGGGGCAGGGGGCGAGGTGGTGGATCTTCAGGGCTCACCATTCTGTTATCCGCCGCGGGAGTCGTTGCTCAACGGCTTCTTCCTGGCGCTGCCGGCCAAGGCGCCCTGGCGCAGCAAACTGCTGGAACTGGCGCGCTCCTGATCATCCCGCGCACGGGCGGGCCTCTTCGCTGGCAAGCCAGCTCCTACAGGGCTGCGCGTTCCGGGGTCTTGTAGGAGCCGGCTTGCCGGCGAATGGGCCCTTGAGCCTTGCGCGCACGGGCGGGCCTCTTCGCTGGCAAGCCAGCTCCTACGGGGTGTGCGTTCCGGGGTCTTGTAGGAGCCGGCTTGCCGGCGAATGGGCCCTTGAGCCTTGCGCGCACGGGCGAGCCTCTTCGCTGGCAAGCCAGCTCCTACAGGGATGCGCGTTCCGGGGTCTTGTAGGAGCCGGCTTGCCGGCGAATGGGCCCTTGAGTCTTGCGCGCATGGGCGGGCCTCTTCGCTGGCAAGCCAGCTCCTACAGGGATGCGCGTTCCGGGGTCTTGTAGGGGCCTGCCATAGGCAATGGGCATCAGCGATGCAGGACGTACTGGCCGGCAAAGCGTACGGCGTCTTCATTCTGGCCCGCATTCACCACCCGGGTGTGCAAGGTCAGCCGGGCCCGGCCGTAGCGCTGGTACATCGAGAGAAATTTCTTCCAGACCTTTTCATCCGGGGCCGCACAGATCGCCACGGCAGTGCCGGTGACTGGCAGTGGGTAACTGATCTGTCCTTCCTGGATGACGATATGCCCGTCATTTATCCCTTCCTCCTTGAGTCGCAGGTGCAACCAGCCCCAGCCGGCCAGTACGGCGCCGCAATACAGGCTGCCGCCGAACATGGTGCTCTTGTGGTTGACGTTGGCGTCCAGGGGCAGTTGCAGGCGCAGTTGCTGCGCCTGCCAGTCGAGCACCTTCAGCCCCATGTCCCGGGTCAGGGGAATATCGTGGTGGAGGATGGATTCCAGGTATCGACTGTCGCGGTTCATGCATGGGCCTCAAGGGTCAAGGGAGTCACGGTGCGGCTCATTCGGCTTCATCGCCAGGATGGCTGCCGCCGTCGGCGAAGTTCAGGCCATGCTTGCGCAATTTGTCGTGCAGGGTTTTGCGCGGTATGCCGAGGGCTTCGGCAAGGCTGCGCATCGAGCTGTGGGGCTGTGCCAGTTCGGCAGCGATCAGGGCCTTTTCGAAGTGCTCCACCTGCTCGCTCAGACCGCCTTCGATCACCGTCGGTGCGATAGCGGCGCCGTGAGCGGGGTCGTGGTGGTCCAGGGCCAGTTCCAGGCCCAGGGCAAAGCGTTCGGCAGCGTTCTGCAGTTCACGCACATTACCCGGCCAGCTGTGGCGCAACAGCAGGGCGCGATGCCCGGGTTGCAATTCCTGGGGCGGCAGGCCGTGGCGGGCACTGGCTTCGTCGGCGAAATGCTGGAACAGCATCAGTACATCTTCGCCCCGTTCACGCAGGGGGGGGATGCGCAGCGGGGCGACATTCAGGCGGTAGTAGAGGTCGGCGCGGAAGCGGCCTTGGTCCGCTGCCTGGCGCAGGTCCTCCTTGGTTGCGGCGATGATGCGGATGTCCAGGGGGATCAGCTGGTTGCCCCCGAGGCGCTCAACCACCCGCTCCTGAAGCAGGCGTAGCAGCTTGACCTGGACATCCAGGCTCATGCTTTCGATTTCATCGAGGAACAAGGTGCCGCCGTTGGCGAATTCGAACTTGCCGATGCGGCGTTTCTGCGCGCCGGTGAAGGCCCCCGGTTCGTGGCCGAACAGTTCGCTTTCCACCACCGACTCGGCCAGGGCGCCGGCGTTGATCGCCACGAACGGTCCGTTGCGCCGTGCCGAAAGGTCGTGCAGCGCGCGGGCCACCACTTCCTTGCCGGCGCCGGTCTCACCGAGGATCAGCACATCGGCCCGGGTCGCTGCCAAGGCGCCGATCTGCTGGCGCAGACGCAGCATCGGTGCCGACTGGCCCACCAGCCGTGCGCTCAATTCCTGGCGGTCGCTGAGGGCCAGGCGCAGGCTGCGGTTGTCCAGTACCAGGCGCCGCCAGTCCAGGGCGCGCCGCACACTGTCCAGCAAGGCATCGCTGGCGAAGGGTTTCTCCAGAAAGTCATAGGCGCCGGCACGCATCGCCTGCACCGCCAGGGGCACATCGCCGTGACCGGTGATCAACAGCACCGGCAGTTCCGAATCCTGGGCATGCAGTTGGTTGAGCAGCTCCAGGCCGTCCATGCCGGGCATGCGGATGTCACTGACCACCACTCCTGGCCAGTCCCGCTCCAGGCGTGGGGCCAGGCCCTGGGCTTCGGCCAGGGACAGCACCTTGAGTCCCGCCAGGTCCAGGGTCTGGCTCAGGGCCTGGCGCAGATGGGGATCGTCATCGATCAACACCACTTGCAGCTGAGGGTCGAGGGTCTCGGGACGAGTCATCGGTCACTTTCCAGGTCGTGTCAGGGCCGGCAACGCCGGTTCGGGCCAGTGGATTGAGAGCTTGAACAGCCTGTTGCAGCGCTTCATACCCCGCGGTCCTCGGAGGGTTGCAGGTTCACCCCTGGTGCCCCGGCCCGCAGGCGCAGAGTGATCAGGGCCCCGCCTTCGCGGTGGTTGGCAAACGACAGCTCACCCCCGAAGGCGCGCATCAGGGTGTCGCAGATCGCCAGGCCCAGCCCCAGTCCCTGGGTCCGCGTCTTGGTGGTGTAGAACGGCTCTCCGGCGCGTCCCAGGGCTTCCATGCAGAAGCCCGGGCCGTTATCGCGAATGTACAGATTGACGCCCGTGGTGGTGGATTCGGCACTCAGCCAGAGTTTACGTGGCGGGCCTTTTTCGGTCAGGGCGTCCAGGGCATTGGCCAGCAGGTTGCCCAGCACCTGGCGCAGGCGGGTTTCCCCGGCTTCTACCCACAGGGTGGCGGCCGGCAGGTCGCGGATCAGTTCCACTTCCATGGCCCGGCGACGTTTGGCCAGCAAGGCCAGGGCATCGTCCAGGGCCGGTTGCAGGGCGACGCTTTCCGGGGCGTGGTGATCGCGCCGGGCGAAGGCCCGCAGGTGGGCGATGATCGAGGCCATGCGTCCGGTCAGTTCGCTGATCAGCTTGAGGTTGCCCCGGGCGTCATCGGTGCGTTGGTGGTCGAGCAGTACTTCGGCGTTTTCCGCATAGCTGCGGATCGCCGCCAGGGGCTGGTTGAGTTCGTGGCTGATGCTCGCGGACATGGTGCCCAGGGCCGAGAGCTTGCCCGCCTGGACCAGGTTGTCCTGGGCGCGCACCAGTTCCTGCTGGGCGGTTTCACGCTCCAGCACTTCCTGTTTCAGGCGCCGGTTGAGGCTCTCCAGGTCGCTGGTCCGTTCGGCCACGCGCATTTCCAGCTCCCGGCGGGCCTTGGCTTCGAAGGCGATCCGTTCCAGATAGTGGCGGCGGCGCTGCATCATCAGTCCGAGCAGCAGCATCAGCACCAGTAGCGTCGCGGCGCCCACCGCCACCACAGTGCGCACCGGGCGATCGATCAGGGTGCGTGGGGCAAGAATACTGACACTCCAGCCCGTTTCCTCGATCTGCTGGGTTTGGGTCAGCCAGGCATTGGGGTCGAGGTTCAGCGGCCGAGGATCGCGGGTTGGGTAGGGCTGGATGGCGACGATGGCCTGGCGCTCCTCTTCGCTCAGTGGGCGGGTCGAGCGAAAGCGCCATTCCGGGCGCGAGGTGAGGATCACCACGCCGTTGTGGTCGGTCATCAGCAGCTGTTCCGGGGTCTTGCCCCACAGGCTTTCGGTGTGGTCCAGGTCGACCTTGACCACCAGTACGCCGAGGATCTTTTCGCCATTGCGGACCGCGGCGGCGAAAAAGTAGCCGCGTTTGGCCGAGGTGGTGCCCAGGCCGAAGAAGCGCCCGAGGCGCCCGGCCATGGCTTCGCTGAAATAGGGGCGAAAGGAGAAATTGCGGCCGACGAAACTGTCGTGCTTGTCCCAGTTGGAGGCCGCCAGGGTTTTGCCGCTGGTGTCCATCAGGTACATGACTTCGGCGCCGGTCTGGGCGCTGATGTTCTTCAACAGGCGGTTGGCGTTGCCCTGGCTCACGCCATCGTCCGGGGCGCCCAGTACCGAGCGCAGCGCCGGCAGGTCGCCAAGTATCTGCGGCAGTACTTCGTAGCGGTGCAGGGTGCCCAGCAGGTTGGCCACGTAGAGGTCGAGGGTCTGGCGGTTCTGGCTGGTCAGCTCGTTGCGGTAGTAGCGCTCGGCCAGGTGTTCCAGCGGCCATAGCAACGGCGCCAGGCACAGCGCCAGCAAGGCCAGGCTGCGCCAGCGGGGACGACGGGGAAGGGGTGCAGTCATGGGAGCGGCGCCTATGGAGATAGACGCATTATGCCAGTGTCATGCACGAAAGCCCGCGGTCAGGCGGGCTTTCGGACAAAGCCCTAGCCCTGCTCGGCAAGACACTCGCGCAGTGCGGTGTGCCAGTCCGGCTGGATGACTCCCCACTCCCGGGCCAGGCGGCTGCAGTCCAGGCGCGAGTTCAGTGGCCGGGGGGCCGGAGTCGGATAGGCGCTGGAAGGAATGGCTTCGAGCACCGCACAGGGCTTACCCATGGCCAGCAGTTGCTCGCCGATGGCTTGGGCGAAACCGAACCAGGACGTCTCGCCATTGGCCGTGAGGTGGTAAGTGCCCCAGGTGCCAGGCGCTCCAGCCCGCCAGCGTTCAATCAGCGCCCGGGTGCTGTTGGCGATGGTGCCGGCCCAGGTCGGTGCACCGATCTGGTCGGCCACTATCCGTAGCTCCGGTTTTTCCTGCAGCAGGCGCTGCATGGTCAGCAGGAAATTTTTGCCGTGGCTGGAATAGACCCAACTGGTGCGCAGGATCAGGTGTTGTCCTTGCACCAGGTTGATGGCCCGCTCGCCGGCCAGCTTGCTCTCGCCGTAGACGCTCAGTGGATTGGGCTCGTCGTCCTCCACATAAGGCGACTCCTTGCTGCCATCGAACACATAGTCGGTGGAGTAGTGAATCAGCGGGACGCCCAGCTCGAAGGCTTCTTGGGCCAGGATCCCGGGGGCAACCGCGTTGATCGCAAAGGCCAGGTCAGGCTCGCTCTGGGCCTGGTCGACGGCCGTATGGGCGGCGGCGTTGATAATCAGGCCTGGGCGAATGGCCCGGACCTGCTGGCGGATTTGCTCCGGGTGGCTCAGGTCCAACTGGTCACGGCCAAGCACTACCAACTCCCCCAGGTCGCCGAGCCGCTGCTGCAGTTCGCGGGAGACTTGGCCGTACTGGCCAATGATGAGAGTTTTCAGGGGAGTGTTCATGGGAACAGGTCGGCTTCTTTCAGACTCTTGCCATTCTGGTCCTTGGTTGAGAGTGTTGGCAGTCCCTGCAACTGCCAATCGATAGCCAGAGTCTGGTCATCCCAGCGAATGCAACGCTCAGCGGATGGCGTGTAGTAATCGGTGGTTTTATAGAGGAACTCGGCGAACTTGCTGAGCACCACAAAACCGTGGGCGAAGCCCTCTGGAATCCATAGTTGACGGTTGTTCTCCGCGGATAAGCGGACGCTGGCCCAGCGGCCGAAGTTAGGCGAGCTGCGGCGGATATCGACCGCCACGTCCAGCACGTCACCGGCAATGACTCGGACAAGTTTCCCTTGGGGGTGCTCGATCTGATAATGCAAGCCGCGCAAGACGTTCTTGGCTGAGCGTGAATGGTTGTCCTGGACAAACTGCTTGCTCAGGCCGGTGGCTTCTTCGAACGCCTTGGCATTGAAGCTTTCATAGAAAAAACCACGCTCGTCGCCAAAGACCTTGGGTTCGATAATGAGGACGCCAGGGAGTTCAGTCTGAATGACGTTCATTGGGTCTCTCCGGCCAGAGTGAAGAGGTATTGGCCATAGCCGGTCTTGCCGAAGTAGGCAGCGCGCTCCAGCAGGTGCTCACGGCTGATCCAGCGATTCTCGTAGGCAATCTCTTCCAGGCAAGCGACCTTCAAACCTTGGCGGTGCTCGATGGTCTGCACATACTGAGAGGCCTCCAGCAGGCTGTCGTGGGTGCCGGTGTCGAGCCAGGCGAAACCACGGCCAAAACGCTCCACATGCAGGTCACCGCGTTTGAGGTAGGCATTGTTGACGTCAGTGATCTCCAACTCGCCACGGGGGGAGGGCTTGACCTCCTTAGCGATCTGCAGCACATCGTTGTCGTAGAAATACAGGCCGGTCACAGCGTAGCTGGACTTCGGGTTCTTGGGCTTCTCTTCGATGGACAGGGCACGGCCCTCGCTGTCGAAGTCGATGACCCCGAAGCGCTCCGGATCCTTGACCCAATAGCCGAACACGGTGGCGCCTGAGGTGCGCTTGGCAGCATCGCGCAGTTGTTCGCCGAAGTACTGGCCGTGAAAGATGTTGTCGCCGAGGATCAGGCACACCGGGTCATTGCCGATGAACGCTTCGCCAATCAGGAACGCCTGGGCCAGGCCGTCCGGCGAAGGCTGTTCGGCATAGCTGAAGCGCACCCCGAACTGGCTGCCGTCACCCAGCAGGTTGCGGTATTGCGGCAGGTCCTGAGGCGTGGAGATGATCAGGATGTCCTGGATACCGGCCAACATCAGGACCGAGATCGGATAGTAGATCATCGGTTTGTCGTAGATCGGCAGCAGCTGCTTGGAAACGCCGAGGGTGATGGGGTGCAGACGGGTACCGGAGCCGCCCGCCAGAACAATGCCTTTGATCATGCAATCAGATCCTTGATGTTGGTGGAGCCCAGTCGTTCGCCTTGATAGCTGCCATCCTGTACCCGGCCGCACCATTCCAGGTTTTCCAGGTACCACTGCACGGTCTTGCGCAGGCCGCTGGTGAAGGTGTCTTCCGGCACCCAGCCCAGCTCGCGTTCGATCTTGCCGGCATCGATGGCATAGCGCAGATCGTGGCCGGGACGGTCCTGAACGAAGGTGATCAGGTCGGCGTAATGTTCAACCCCCTGGGGTTTCTGCGGTGCGAGCTCTTCCAGCAGGCTGCAGATGCCCCGCACTACATCGATGTTCTTCTGCTCGTTATGGCCGCCGATGTTGTAGGTCTCGCCCACTACGCCTTCGGTCACTACCTTGAACAGAGCCCGGGCGTGATCTTCGACATACAGCCAGTCGCGAACCTGCAGGCCGTTGCCGTAGACCGGCAGCGGTTTACCAGCGAGGGCGTTGAGAATCACCAGTGGAATCAGCTTCTCGGGGAAATGGAACGGGCCATAGTTGTTGGAGCAGTTGGTGATCAGCACCGGTAGGCCATAGGTACGCTGCCAGGCGCGGACCAGGTGGTCGGACGCGGCCTTGCTGGCGGAGTAGGGCGAGCTGGGTGCATAAGGCGTGGTTTCGGTGAACAGATCATCGACGCCATGCAGGTCGCCGTAGACCTCATCGGTGGAGATGTGGTGGAAGCGGAAGGCGGTCTTTTCCGCTTCGGGCAGTTTATGCCAGTAGGCACGGGTGGCCTCCAGCAGGCTGTAGGTGCCGACGATATTGGTCTGGATGAAATCGGCCGGCCCGTCGATGGAGCGGTCGACATGGGACTCGGCTGCCAGGTGCATGATCGCATGGGGCTGGAAGCGTGCCAGCACGGCGCTGACGGTGGCCTGGTCGACGATGTCGGCCTGGACGAATTCGTAGCGGCTGTTGCTGGCGATACTGTGCAGTGACTCCAGATTGCCGGCGTAGGTCAGCTTGTCCAGATTGAGCACTTCGTGTTCCGTGTGCTCAATCAAGTGGCGGATCAGGGCCGAACCAATAAAACCGGCTCCGCCGGTGACGAGAATGCGCATGTGAGGTGGCCTGTATCCTTAAAACGGTCATTTACTACAACCAATGCAGCATAGCTTGTCGGCACGGCGCTTGCGGTGCAATAGGGACTGCAGGGTGATTTGTCCGAGAAGTGTGTGGAATATTGGTGGGGAACCGTTCACGACCTGCTGGAGTTCTTTGGGTCGGTCACCTTTCGAGGGGCTTGCGTATCGCCTTGCGCAGTGGCGATATAAGCGGCCAATAACAATTCCAGGGGTCGTTGTATGTTGCTCGCCACCTTGATCCACCGTGCCAGCCTGCCCAGTCCACAGGTCACTGCGCAGCAAGCGCTGGAGATACTGGAAACCCATTACGGCCTGCACGCCACCGTGCATTCCCTGGGTAGCCAGCAGGATCTCAACTTTCGTGTCGACAGCCCCCAGGGACGTTTTGTCCTGAAAATCTGTCGAGGTGATTACTCCATCCTGGAATTGCAGGCACAGCACGCAGGCCTCAAGCACCTGCAGCACTGCGCAGTGCGGGTGCCCAAGGTCATTGCGGCGAAAAGCGGTGCGGACTTGCTGTCCCTGGAAATTGCCGGGCAAGCGCTGCACGTACGCTTGCTGGACTACATAGACGGGCGCTCGCTGACTCACCTGCCACACCTGGGGCCGGAGTTGGCGGCGAGCCTGGGCCGACTCTGCGGGCAGATGGACCGAGCCCTGGAGGATTTCCAGCACCCGGGCCTCGAGCGCACCCTGCAATGGGATGCTCGCCATGCCCCCGCGCTAATCGAGCATTTGCTTGCGGTGGTCGAGGACCCGCAGCAACAGGCCCTGATCGCCACGGCCGCGCAACACGCCGAGCGCCGTTTGCAGCCGCTCCTGGAGCGGTTGCCGGTGCAGGCGATCCATATGGATATTACCGATGACAACGTGGTCTGCCAGCGGGATGCGGCGCGCCATTGGCAATTGCAGGGCGTCATCGATTTCGGCGACCTGATCCGCACCTGGCGTGTCACCGATCTGTCGGTAACCTGCGCTGCATTGCTACATCACGTCGAAGGCGATCCGCTGCGCATCCTGCCGGCGATCCAGGCCTACCATCAGGTGAACCCGTTGCAACCTGCGGAGCTGGCGGCGCTCTGGCCATTGATCGTGACCCGGGCCGCGGTACTGGTGCTCAGTGGCGAGCAGCAGGTCAGCATCGATCCTGGCAACGAGTACTCGCGCGCCAATCTGACTCATGAATGGGAGATCTTCCGGGTCGCCAACTCCGTGGCGTTCGAACTGATGGAGGCGGCAATCCTCAGCGCCGTCGGGCAGTCACTGCCGGCCATCGGCAGTGAAGGCTTCGCTCCGTTGTTGCCAAGCCTGGTGGGCCGCGAGTTTGCCCTGATCGACCTGGGAGTGCTCAGCCCCCACTTCGAAGCCGGTAACTGGGAGCAGCCCGGGATCGACGATCGTTTGCTGGCTGAGGCCGGTGCCACCCATGACCTGGCTGCCAGCCGCTACGGCCAATACCGTTTGTCGCGCACCTGCCCGGACAGTGCGCTGGAGCCGGAAACCTGCCCTCTGCATGTCCAGTTGCAAGTACCGGCGGGCACCGCGGTAGAGGCGCCGTTTGCCGGGGTCCTGCACCGGGCCGGGAATGGCCTGTTACGTCTGGATGGCCCGGCATTGAGTGTGCACCTGTGGGGCGTCGATCCCTCGCTGCGAGCCGGCGCCGCCCTGGTCAAGGGGCAGGTGCTGGGTGAAGTGGCGGCCGACGGCCGGCTCAAGGTGCAGTTGTGTCGAGTTGCCGAGCTTGATCCACCCCTGTTCTGCACGCCTTCCCGGGCCCCGGCCTGGCAGGCCTTGTGCCCCTCTCCGGCGGCGCTGCTGGGACTGGCCTGCGATGCCGAGCCGGAGTTGGATCCACAGGCTCTGCTGGAGCGTCGTGATGCCAGCTTTGCCCGCTCGCAAAAGCACTATTACGTCGACCCGCCACGGATCGAGCGGGGCTGGCGCAATCACCTGATCGACATGCAGGGGCGTTCCTATCTGGACATGCTCAACAATGTCGCGGTGCTGGGGCATGGTCATCCGCGCATGGCTACCGAGGCCGCGCGCCAGTGGTCGCTGCTCAACACCAACTCGCGCTTTCACTATGCAGCCATCGCCGAGTTTTCCGAGCGCCTGCTGGCCCTGGCGCCGGACTCCATGGACCGGGTATTCCTGGTCAACAGCGGCACCGAGGCCAATGACCTGGCGATTCGCCTGGCCTGGGCCTACAGCGGCGGGCGCGACATGCTCAGCGTGCTGGAGGCCTATCACGGCTGGTCGGTGGCGGCCGATGCGATCTCCACCTCCATTGCCGACAATCCCCAGGCCCTCACCAGCCGCCCGGACTGGGTGCACCCGGTGACGGCGCCCAACACTTATCGTGGCGAGTTCCGCGGGCTGGACAGCACCCCGCAGTACCTGCGCAGCGTCGATCAGCAACTGCACAAGCTGGATGCGCAGGGCCGCCAGTTGGCCGGTTTCATCTGCGAGCCGGTGTATGGCAATGCCGGGGGTATTTCGCTGCCACCGGGCTACCTGAGCGAGGTTTATGCCCGGGTCCGGGCCCGTGGCGGTGTGTGTATCGCCGATGAGATCCAGGTGGGCTACGGGCGCATGGGCAAGTTCTTCTGGGGGTTCGAAGAGCAGGGCGTGGTGCCGGACATCATCACCATGGCCAAGGGCATGGGCAACGGCCAGCCCCTGGGCGCAGTGATCACCCGGCGCGAAATTGCCGAGGCGTTGGAGGCCGAGGGCTACTTCTTCTCTTCATCAGGCGGCAGCCCGGTCAGTTGTCGCATCGGCATTGCGGTGCTGGATGTGATGCAGGAAGAGCGGCTCTGGGAAAATGCCCAGGTAGTCGGCGAGCACTTCAAGCAGCGCTTGGAGGCACTCAAGGATGTTCATCCGCTGGTAGGCGCGGTGCACGGTTCCGGTTTCTACCTGGGGCTGGAGTTGATCCGCAATCATCAGACCCTGGAGCCGGCCACCGAGGAAACCACCCTGCTGTGCGATCGCTTGCGGCAGCTGGGTATTTTCATGCAGCCCACTGGCGATCACCTGAACATCCTCAAGATCAAGCCGCCGATGGTCACCACCCGACAGAGCGTGGACTTCTTCGTCGACATGCTGTCGAAGGTACTGGGCGAAGATCTCTAGGCGCGGGCCTTGGGTCCTTGCATGATCCCGATGGTTATCGGTCTTTTTTTGGTTGTTTTACTAAATATGTATTTTTTCAGCTTCTAAAGTCGATATTTATCGGATATAAATTGGCCGTTGTCGGGTAGGGTCCTACCGTGCCCGGCTCTTTTCCGATCCGTTGTCATCGACCGCTGCGCATTTGCCCAGGAGTTGCTCCATGAGCCGTACCGTTACCGTCGCCGCTACCCAGATGGCCTGTTCCTGGGACCTTGAAGCCAACCTCGAAACCGCTGAGAAGCTGGTGCGGGAAGCCGCCGCCAAGGGCGCGCAGATCATCCTGATCCAGGAGTTGTTCGAAACCCCGTACTTCTGCCAGAAACCCAACCCGGATTACCTGCAGTTGGCCACTCCGGTGGCAGCCAACGCGGCCATCGCGCACTTCCAGAAAGTCGCCAGGGAACTGCAGGTGGTACTGCCCATCAGCTTCTTCGAGCTGGCCGGTCGTGCGCGCTTCAACAGCATTGCGATCATCGATGCGGACGGCAGCAACCTCGGGATTTATCGGAAAAGCCACATTCCGGATGGCCCTGGCTATCACGAGAAGTACTACTTCAACCCGGGTGATACCGGCTTCAAGGTGTGGAACACCCGCTACGCGAAGATCGGCGTGGGCATCTGCTGGGACCAGTGGTTTCCCGAGTGCGCCCGCAGCATGGCCCTGCAAGGCGCGGAGATTCTGTTCTATCCCACCGCCATCGGCAGCGAGCCCCACGACCAGAGCATCTCGTCTCGCGATCACTGGCAGCGTGTGCAGCAAGGCCACGCCGGTGCCAACCTGATGCCGCTGATCGCCAGCAACCGTATCGGCAATGAAGAGCAGGATGGCTCCGACATCACCTTCTATGGTTCATCTTTCATTGCCAACCAGTTCGGCGAGAAGGTTCAGGAGCTCAACCAAAGCGAAGAAGGTATTCTTGTGCACAGTTTCGACCTCGACGAGCTCGAGCACATCCGCAGCGCCTGGGGCAGTTTCCGTGACCGCCGTCCGAACCTCTATGGCGCGTTGAAAACCCTCGACGGTTCCCTGGAGTCCTGAACACTATGAGCACTTTGCACAGCACGCCTCGCGCCGACGGTTTCTACATGCCGGCTGAATGGGCAACGCAGACCCAGACCTGGATGATCTGGCCCGAGCGCCCGGACAACTGGCGCCTGGGTGGCAAGCCGGCCCAAGCCGCTCACGCCGCAGTGGCCAAGGCCATTGCACGCTTTGAACCGGTGACCGTGGCGGTCTCTGCGGCCCAGTATGAAAACGCCCGGGTCCGCCTGGACGTGGCCAATATCCGGGTCGTCGAGATGTCCAGCGACGACGCCTGGGTGCGTGACACCGGTCCGACCTTCGTCATCAATGACAGCGGCGAAGTGCGCGGCGTGCACTGGGGCTTCAATTCCTGGGGCGGTTTCGAAGGCGGACTGTATTCGCCCTGGAACCGTGACGAACAGGTGGCCAGCAAAGTGTTGGAGATCGAGCGTTGCCAGGAATACCGCACCGAGGGCTTCGTGCTTGAAGGCGGCTCGATTCACGTCGATGGCGAAGGCACCCTGATCACCACCGAGGAGTGCCTGCTCAACCACAACCGCAACCCGCACCTGTCCCGCGAGCAGATCGAGGCGGTGCTGCGCGAACAACTGGCGGTGGAGCAGATCGTCTGGCTGCCGGACGGCCTGTATAACGACGAAACCGACGGGCATGTGGATAACTTCTGTTGCTACGTGCGCCCGGGTGAAGTGTTGCTGGCCTGGACCGATGATCCACAGGACCCGAACTACCCCCGCTGCCAGGCGGCCATGCAGGTATTGGAAAATACCCGTGACGCCAAGGGCCGCACTTTCAAAGTGCACAAGATCCCGATTCCCGGGCCGCTGTACGCCACCGAAGAGGAGTGTGCCGGTGTCGATGCGGTGGACGGTACCCAGGAGCGCAACCCTTCGGTACGTCTGGCGGGTTCCTACGTGAACTTCCTGATCGTCAATGGCGGGATCATCGCGCCGAGTTTCGACGACCCGATGGACGCCCAGGCCAAGGCCATCCTGCAGGCGCTGTTCCCTGAACACGAAGTGGTGATGGTGCCGGGGCGTGAACTGTTACTGGGGGGCGGGAATATCCATTGCCTTACTCAACAACAGCCTGCACCGCGGCGGGTTTGAGTGCCGTTGTAACAGAAATTGTCGATTGTTTGAGACAGGTGAGCCGGCGCCAGCGTTGACACCACTCAACGAGCCCGCAGCCCAGAAGGTCTGCGGGCTTTTTCATGCTTGTCTGTTGGCGCGCTGGACACATTGGCACAGCTTTTGTATCTGTTCTGGGGTGATTCTGAGACATGTGGAACTCTGTTGTTCTGTCATAAACCTTGGATAAGTTAGGCCGCTCAGGAACCAGGAGAGAGCGCTGGAATGAATAGTGTCAGCGAGCGGGTAGCGCATCCCTTGGCAGTCAATAACCAGTCGCTGCAGGTTCTGGTGCAATGGTTGAAGTCCAATGGAACGCGTCAGATCAGGGAACCTGATCCGCGCCGGATCATCATTGAGCGTTACCCCGCTGGATTGCTCAGCGAGGCGGAACTGCAAGCATTGTGGGATGTGGTGAAAGGATAGAAAGACAACGGATTGTTAAAAGCGCTGCCGGGAGGGCGGCGCTTTTTTTTGCCTGTTCTTTAGAAGCGGTAGTTACCGGTGACCACCAGGCTGCGTGGATCCCCGGGCTGGATCTGGAAGGCACTGGTGGCGGAGCTGTAGTACTCGCGATCGGCAATGTTGTTCAACGCCGCGCGCACATCCCAGTCCTTGTGCCGATACCCGGCCAGGGCATCCCAGCGACCGTAGCCCGGCAGCACCACGGTATTGGCGCTATCGGCGAAGCGGTCGCCGACCAGGGTCAGGCCGGTCTCGGCGTACCAGCCCAATTCAGGTTTCCAGGTGATGAACAGGCTGCCATTGCGCTTGGCCACGTTATTCACGCGCTTGTCTTCGAAACCGTTGTTGTCCTTGACCACGACGGCATCCTGCAAGCCGATGCCGCCACGCAGGTACCAGTTGCCGATGATCTTGCCGCTGCTGGTCAGCTCGATGCCTCGGGAGCGTTGCAGCCCGGTAAGCAGGACGATGTTGCGGTCGAGCGGGTCGGTGGTACGACGGTTGTAGAGTTCCAGTTCATACACGGCCAGGGTGGTACTCAAGCGTTCGTCGAGCCAGTCGCTCTTGACCCCGACTTCCTTCTGCCGGGTGAGCTCCGGGCTCAGGTCGTTGCCGTTGCCGGCAGCGTTCGGGGTGATGCCGATCAGGCCGCCACCCACGGGCGAGAACGACTTGCTCCATGAGGCATAGAACGAATGGTGCTCCAGTGGCGTCCAGACCACCCCCAGGCGCGGGCTGACGCTATGGCTGTCGCGGCTGTCGGAGACCCCGGTGCGGCGGTTGGTGGTTTCGATATCGAAGTTGTCGTAGCGCAGGCCAGCGAGCAATTGCCATTGATCGTTGAGGCGCAGTTGGTCCTGCAGGTAGAGGGCCCGGCTTTGTACTTCGGTGTGGTTGTTGCTGGACACCTGCATGCGGCCGGTGTGGCTCTGGTACGGATTGGGGTTGTACAAGTCCACCGCGGGCACCGCCTGGCTGCCGGGGCCGGAGGTGGCGGCGTTGTAGAGGATCGGGTCGCGGCGCTGGCTGCCGATCTCGATGCCGGTGAGCAGGCGATGTTCCAGGCCGAAGGTGTCGAAACGGCCTTCCAGCTCGGTGTTGTTGTAGATGTTGCGAGTCTTCAGGTCCTGCTGCCAGCGTTGGCGTAACACTTTTGCGGTTTTCGCGTTGTAGCCATATTGGTAGGTGTTGTCGAAATCGCTGTCGAGCTTGAACACCCCTAGGGTATGGCGCAGTTGCCAGCTGTCGTTGAGCTCGTAGGTCAGCTTGGAGCGCAGGGACTGGGACTTGTCGTCAATGTAGTCGCGCTTGTCGCCGTAGGTGGTTTCACGGCTGACATCCGCCGGGCGTCCGTTGACCCCGGGAATGCCGCGATCCGGGGTGCGGTTGTAGCGGCTGTATTCGTACTGCACCAGCCAGTTCAGCTCCGGCGTCAATTGCCAGCTCATGGAGGGCGCGAACAATTGCCGATTGCCACTGACGCCATCGCGAAAACTGTTCTTGTCCTGGTTGCCCAGGTTCAGGCGCAGGCTGATGTTTTCGGTCGGGTCGGCGCTCAAGTCCGCGTACAGGCTGCGCAAGTCTTCGCTGCCGCCCTGGACTTCGACGCTGGAGCGCCGGCCGAACTCCGGCAGCTTGCTCACCCGGTTGACGATCCCGCCCTGGCTGCCGCGGCCGTAGAGTACTGCAGCCGGGCCCTTGAGCACTTCGATGCGCTCGATATTGTGCAAGTCGCGCACGTACTGGCTGTCGTCGCGGATGCCGTCCAGGTAGAAGTCGTTGCTGGCGTCGAAACCGCGAATCCGCAGGCTGTCGAAACGTGTGTCGGCGCCACTGCTGACGTTGGGGATGCCGCTCAGGGCGCTGCCCAAGTCATTGTTGCCGTAGTCCAGTGCATTGGCGGTCTTGATTGTGTCGATGGCCTGGGGCACGTAGCGCGCGGGCGTCGCGGTGCGAGTTGCAGTACTGACCTCCTTGACCCGGGGATCGTCAGGGTCGGCCTCGGCTTGGGCGCTGATGGAGGTTATCGGCAGTGTGGTGCCGGCGGCACAGGCGAAACCGGCAGACAGCAGGGTGCAAAGTCCCAGGGACAGGGGCGTAAGGCGGAAATGGGCAGGCATCTGAAACGCATCCGAGAGAGGGGGGTAATTCTAGGATGCGAATGACAATGAGTGCTATTTGCTTATGCTTGTTATTTCTCGAGAGTTCCTCACAGCTATTATTACAAAATATTTCATCCGAGTATCTGCCCAGATACAAGGGCTAAGCAGACAGATTCGACCGGTTACAGAAACAGACTAAAAGCCATTTCGAGGTTTTTCCCGTGGCATGCGCGGCATAGTCTGCAAACCATCAAATTCTCATGATCTTGCTGGAGTCCCGTATGTCCTCGGCCACCCTTCACTACATTTATGACCCGCTGTGCGGCTGGTGCTATGGCGCCAAGCCGCTGGTGCAGGCCGCCCAGGCGGTGGTTCCGGTGCAGGCCCACGCCGGCGGCATGATGACCGGTCGCAACCGCCAAGCGGTCTCGTCGCAGCTACGTGACTACGTCATGCCCCACGACCGGCGGATTGCCGAGTACACCGGGCAACCTTTCGGCCAGGCCTACTTCGAGGGGTTGCTGCGGGATCACTCGGCGGTCTTCGACTCGGCACCACCGATTGCCGCAGTGCTGGCGGCCGAAGCCCTCGGTGGTCGCGGTCTGGAGCTACTGGGGCGCCTGCAAACTGCTCATTACCTGGAGGGGCGGCGCATCGCCGATCGGGATGTATTGCTGGAACTCGCACAGGCCCTGGGTTTTGCCACGGTAGAGTTCGAGGCAGCATTCGACCAGGTTGTCGGGCATGAGCTGGATGAGCATATAAAGGCCAGCCGGGCCTTGCTGGCCAAGGTCGGCGGGCAGGGCTTTCCGACCCTGGCCCTGGAGCGCGATGGCCGCTACCAGTTGCTCGATATCAGCTCCTGGCTGGGCAAACCCGAGGCCTTTGCCGAGTGGCTGAAGACTTCTCTGGGCGCGGACAGCGGCCCTCATGATGGCGCGATCCAGGCCTGTGGCCTGGACGGTTGTGCGCTTTGATCTCACTTGACCTGCGTGGAGTCACCCATGGATAACCTAGCGTTGATCAGAAGCACCTATGAAGGTGCCAACTCCCAGGAAAATGCGAAAAATACCGCAGCCGCCCTGGCCCCCGATGCTCGCTGGACCGAGGCGGCGGGTTTTCCCTATGCCGGTACCTACGTCGGTTTCGAGGCGGTGCTGGAGCATGTCTTCAAGCGCCTGGGCTCGGAGTGGCACGACTTCACGTTCAAGGTCGAAAACTACGTGGCCCAAGGCGACAAGGTGTTTGCCTATGGCAATTACCAGGGCATCTATAAGGATTCAGGTAAGCCCATTGATGTACGAGTGGCCCACCTTTGGACGCTGAAAGACGGCCAGGTCACCCATTTCGAGCAATTTGTCGACAGCCACAGTGTGCAGCTGGCGATGCTCTAACCCGGTGTTCTTAGAACATTTTCAGCTATTCAAAGACGATTCACGAAATTGACACGTTGTTAAGGGCGCAGATAGGATTCGCCCCAACGCCTGTGGCCACGAGCCATAAATCAGAATAATAAAAGGCCCGCCGCGATCACTCGTGGGCGGGCTTTTTTGTTTCGGCGGTAAAAGAGCGTTCAAACGCCATAGCCGCAAGAGCTCACAGCGCGTCACCAAACCGTAATAAGGAAAATAAAATGTTGAAACAGCGGATCTGCTTGGTTGCACTGGGGATTTTGAGCGCTACACAGGCCATGGCCGACGGCCAGGCTGATGCCAAGGGTTTTGTCGAAGACAGCAGCCTGAAAGTGCTGCTGCGCAATGCCTACATCAATCGTGATTACAAAGACGGTAACGATGACAAGGCCGAATGGGGCCAAGCGGCCATCGGTACTTTCTCCTCCGGCTTCACTCAGGGCACCGTCGGCGTGGGCGTTGACGCCTTTGGCCTGTACGCACTGCGTCTGGATGGCGGCAAGGGCCGCAGCGGCGCCGGCGGCATCGACTTCTTCAAGCAGGGTGACAGCGGCAGTGCCGCCGATGACCTGAGCAAGTTCGGTGCGGCGGTCAAGTTCCGCCTGTCCAACACTGTACTGACCTACGGTGACCAGATGCCGGCGCTGCCGGTGCTGAACTACGACAACTCGCGCCTGCTGCCGGAAAGCTATACCGGTACCCTGATCACCTCCAAGGAGATCAAGGGCCTGGAGCTGAACGCCGGTCACTTCACCGCCGAGTCGCGTAAAAGCGCTGAAGGCCGTGACAGTGGTGGCCTGAAGTCGATCGACGTGTTGGGCGGTAGCTACCAGTTCACCGAACAGTTCAAGGCTGCACTGTATGCTTCCGACGTCGAAGACGTGCTGAAGAAGCAGTACGTGAACCTGAACTACGTGTTCCCTCTGGCCACCGACCAGTCCCTGACCCTGGACTTCAACGGCTACCGCACCAAGCTGGACAAGTCCTACGCCAAGGACTCCGGCGCCGGCGGCCAGGACAACAAGATCTGGAGCCTGGCAGCGACTTTCGCCACAGGTCCGCACTCGTTCACTCTGGCTCACCAGCGCAGCACCGGCGACAGCCACCTGGGTTACGCCTACGGCGGCTACCAGCGTGGTCAGAACCGTGTGGGTGACGGTGGCAACACCATCTACCTGGCCAACTCCTACTGGTCCGACTTCAATGCTGAAGACGAGCGCAGCTGGCAGCTGGGTTACGGTCTGGACTTCGGCGCCTTTGGCGTACCTGGCCTGAGCTACAACGTGGCCTACATCCGTGGCGACAACATCACCACGTCCACCTCGAGCGGCGGCAGCGAGCGCGAAATCTTCAACCAGTTGAAGTACGTGGTTCAGAGCGGTCCGGCCAAGGACTTGAGCGTGAAAGTACGCAGCTCGGTACTGCGCGTGTCGCAGAAGTCTTCCGAGTACAACGTGGGTGGCAACGAACTGCGTGTGTTCGTCGACTACCCGATCAACGTGTTCTGATAAACGTCTGATCGTGACCTGACCGCAGGTTGCTGCACTGGAAAAAGCCCCGACTGGTTCGGGGCTTTTTCATGCCTGTGGTACGGCTGGAAAAACCTCCGTTGGAACAACTTTCTGGGCTGTCAGCCGGCGCTGGAGTCGACAGGCTGGACCTGGCTGGAATGGATAGCGGCGGCGCGTTGCTTTCCGGGTATTTCCCACTAGCTTTATGCCATCAGGGATGAGGTTCCAGCCGTAATGGATGCGGGAGAAATTGCGGCGTGCCGCCCATCCCTGTGCTTGGCCGATGTTGTTGCGCCCTGCCGCCGCTCTGCTGCGGGTCGCTTGGTCCTTACCTTCCTGGAGCACAGGAGATCACCATGAAAGTAACCCTGCCGATAACCGCCTATGGCGGATGTATCCTGCTGTCTGTGGCTTGCAGTATCCCCCCTGTCGCGGCCGAAGAAGTCACACGAATATTCGAGAACCCCAGCAGCCTGGAGCAGCAGGTGCCGGAGCAGGAAACCACGGAAACCACACAGTTGATGTCGTCCAAGGCGACGACCTTGAGCCCCTTGGCGCTACCGCCCCACGGCGGTACCGAACGCGCCCTGGTGCTGAACATCGACTACACCCAGAGCACGCTTTTCGATCCGGCGACCGGGCGCAAGGTACCGGTCAGATTGCGCAGCTACCGTGGCACAGGCGTGAACCCCTTGGCCCCCTTCGTGGCTCCGACCATCAACGTGACGCCGGGCGACACCGTGCGCATCACCCTCAACAACAAGCTCAAGCCCAAGGATGAACAGCCCTGCAACGCACACTCCGGCGAACCGGACAAGCCGCAGTGTTTCAACAGCACCAACCTGCACTCCCATGGCTTGTGGGTCAGTCCCGCCGGTAACAGCGACAACGTGATGCTGTCGATCAATCCCGGTGTCAGCTTCCAGTACGAGTACAACATTCCCGCCGACCATCCGGCCGGGACCTTCTGGTACCACCCCCACCGCCATGGCTCCACCGCCCTGCAGGTCGCCAGTGGCATGGCCGGTGCGCTGATCATCCGTGGCAGCCGTCTTCCAGGCAAGAGGGCCAACGGCGACCTCGACACCCTGCTCAAGTCGGCCGATGGCAAGGCCTTTCCTGAACGCCTGCTAGTGCTGCAGCAGATCCCCTATGCCTGCAAGGGGGTCAAGACCGACCCTGTGACCGGCGACAAGAGCGTGAACTGGAACTGCGATGCGGGGGAGGTGGGCGTGGTCGAGGACTTTGCCCAGTTCACGCCGCAGAGCTGGGGCCAGTCGGGTCGCTACACCAGCATCAATGGCCTGGTGCAGCCGATCTTTCGCAAGGCCCGTGCCGGCCAGGTGGAGCGCTGGCGCCTGGTGCATGCGGGCATTCGCGACACCATCAAACTGGAGTTTCGCAAGCTCGCCGACAGCGGTCTGCAAAAGAGTAACGCGGGCGTTGCCGCGGTCGACGCCGATGCTTTTGTCAGCCAGCAATGCGTGGGCGAACCGGTGGACTACCAAGTGGTCGCCGCCGATGGCCTGACCCTGGGCAAGGCGCAGAAACTCAGCCAGGTCACCCTGCAGCCTGGTTACCGTAACGACCTGCTGATGGTCTTCCCGCAAACCGGACGCTATTGCGTGGTGGATGCCGCGCAGTCTGCCGACGGCGGCGTGGCCCAGGCGGCAAGCGGTCGGCAGATACTGGGGTTTGTCGATGTGGTAGGCGGCACCGAGGTCAAGGACACCAGCGCCTACCTGACTCAGCTGCTAGTCGACTCGGCCCGTCGCAACATGCCGGACAGTGTGCAGAACCAGATCATCGGCGACCTCAACAACGGTCTGCTGCTGACCAAGTTCGTGCCTCATAAAAGCATCGGTGACGATGAAGTGAAAGGTAGGCCTGTGGAGTCGCTGATGTTCTTCATCAACCGCGACGACAAGAAAAATCCCAAGTTTGAAGTCGGTACCAGCATGGATGACGTCAAACCCTATGAGCCCGGCAAGATCAATCGCCACCTGACCCTGGGCACGGCGCAAACCTGGATGCTGAGCTCGGGTTTTGCCAGCCACCCGTTCCATATCCATGTCAATCCGTTCCAGGTGGAGAAGATCATCGGCCCGGACGGCACGGATCTCAGCGAGCCGGGAGCGATCGACAAAACCGACCCTGACGACAAGCAGTACGCCGGACTCAAGGGGGTGTGGAAAGACACGCTGTTCGTCAAGGGACCGGACAAGGATGGCCGGCGCTACACCTTGTACGTGCGCACTCGCTATGAACGTTACATCGGCGAGTTCGTGCTGCACTGTCACATCCTCGACCACGAGGACCAGGGCATGATGCAGAACGTCAGCATCGAGCTGTCCGACGGCCAGGGCGGAACCGCGCCTATGCACCATTGAGCCGTTGAAGGAAAAGGAGGGCGCCTTGCTCGGCGCTTTCCGATGGCACGTGAGGGGCGTGACTTTGATAGAGTCACGCCCCTCACTTTTCCATCACGGATGATCTCGATGTTCCGTTCCCTGTTGTCCGGCCTGTGCCTGCTGAGCGTCGCCAGCATCGCCCATGGCCAGCAAGCAATCTCGCCCGAGCAGTTGCTGGCCGACTTCTCCCGTTGTGACGCGCAATTCTTCCAAACCCTGAACACGGCCCAACTGCCGGCCGGTACCCTGAGCCTGGCCCAGTATGGTGCGGTGAAGGCGCCCAAGGTCATCAACCCCTTGCAGGAAGGCGGCCGTTACCAAGCCTTCGAGCAACCGCTGACGGTCAATGGCGTGCGCCTGGTGGGTTATTACAACGAGGCCCAGTCGCTGAAGTCGGTGGGCAACTTGCTGTTCTGGGGATTCATCGCCGAGGGTGAGCCTAAAGCGGTGGCCGCGAGCCTCAAACCATTGTTGATGGACAACGCCCGCTTGCAGGCGGATCGCAGCGCCATGACCCGGGTGGAGATCCGTCGCGTCGGCGACCCGATCCAGCAATGGCGCACCGAAGGTCTGGCGGGCGGTGGCGTGGCCACGCCGTTCGGTTACGTCGAGCGCATATTGAGCATCGACAACGGTACCAGCAGCGCGCCGATCTCTGGTCGCACCACGATCTTCTGCAGCTTGCAGGGCACGGTTACTGCGCCGCTGCTGCAAGTGTATCGCCCTGACCTCAACGCTCACCTGCTGGATTGAAAAACATGCCTTCATTGTCTATTCGCGGGTTGCTCCTGCTCTTGTGTGCTCTGGCTGTGACCGGCTGCGCCAGCCTGCAGAGCCAGGACCAGATCAACTTCGCCCATTGCCGTCTGGCGAGCCAGGCTTCCAAAGCCGAGAAGTTTGATGTGGTGCTGCAAGAGGCGGATCTGTGCCTGTCCAGGAACCAGTTGTCCAAGTCCACACAAAGCCTGGTGTACTGGTTGAAGTCCGACGCCTACGCCAGCTTCAAGCGTTACCCGGAAGCCATCAGCGCCAAGGAAAAGTCCATCGAGCTGGGAGCCAAGCCCGATGCTCGAGCAGTGCTGGACCTGAGCCGTCTGTACCGCGAGGCGGGCAACCCGCAAAAGGCCCTGCAACTGGTGCAGTCCAACCTCGATGCCAACCTTGGCGAGGCGGGCAAGGGCAGTGGCTTCAACATGCCGACCTACTACCATCTGGGCCAGGCCCTCTATGACCTGGGGCAATACCGCGAGGCCGCCGAAGCCTACAGCGCCGGCCTGCAGAAACAGCCGGACTATGCCTGGGCCTTTTACCATCGGGGCCTGGCCTACGACAAACTCGACCTGACCGATGACGCCCGCAGCGACTTCAGCCAGTTCGCCAAGTTGGTAAACCAGAAGTACGTCGAGCCACAGCACCAGGCCAAGCTGACCGAGTACAAGATCACCCTGCCCTGAGCAAGGCGCTGATTACGCCACAGGCTCGCCTGAGCGCGAGCCTTTTTTAGCAAGATCGGTTGTCCTCAATCGTCGGGATTGAGGGCGAACTTCAGTTGATTCCGCTCCAGGTACACCACCGCCTCGCGGCCATGGATATCCACCGGGCGCGCCGATACCGCTTCATGCTCCGGGACGATCTTGGACAGCAGCTTGCGCTGTACGTCGACCCGCCAGATACAGGCCCTGGGTCCTTCGTTGTCGAAATACATCACCGGACGAGTTTCGCTCCAGGTCGGGTTGACGATGCTCCAGCCCGAGTCGACTTCGTTGTGCTCGGTGACGTTCTCGGAGTAAGTGCCGTTGCTCTGCTGGTCGTAGTCCAGGGACAGGCTGTAGTTCTCCTGGTTGAGGTCATGCGCCACCCGCGCCCGCGCATGGCGCAGGGTGTTGGTCGGCGACTGGAACAGCTGCTGGCTGGCTTCGGGTGCCCGGCGTGAGCCCAGGTGGTAAGTCATGCTTTGCTGCAGATCGCCGCCGCTGCGCTGGCGGTAGTAGAACAACCCGTCAGCGATGCCGGCAAAGCGCATGCCCTGATCGTTGGAGCCCGGCGAGGACCAGCCGACGAAGCCAATATCCTGGGCGATGGGGTGCAGGCCTGGCTGGTCATCGGCGTACTCGTACAGCGTGCCGATATACCCCGTCTGGCCCTGCTGGTACTGGCCGACAAACAGCACCACATGCAACACCCCGGCAATCACCTGGGTATCGACGATCTGCTGATCGCCCTGCGGGGGCGCAGCGTTGAAGGTTGCGAGGGGATAGCGCTGCCAGCCGTCGGGGTCCAGCAGGCTGTATTGGCTCGTAGGCGCCATCGGCCGCAGTTGCTCCTTGCTCGGTGCCGGCGGGATTGGCAGCGGCTGCGGCGCAAGCATCTTCAACTGGGCCCGATAGGCGCCTTCCAGGCAGTCCGTGGAGTTACAGGTGTTGCGCTCCTGCAGCCAGCGCACCTGCAACAGGCGAAACACCTGCAAGTGCTTCAGTGCCTTGTAGCGGCGGTTCAGCTCTTCGTCCTGGGCGGACAGGCTCGGCGTATCGCAGACAGTCTTTTC
Organism: Pseudomonas sp. Fl5BN2; assembly: GCF_009908205.1. NCBI lineage: Bacteria > Pseudomonadati > Pseudomonadota > Gammaproteobacteria > Pseudomonadales > Pseudomonadaceae > Pseudomonas > Pseudomonas sp. Fl5BN2. Next base: position 193,963 of record NZ_JAAARL010000003.1, read on the forward strand.
CACCTGGGTCGAGGCCTTGCTGCAGTCGAAACCAGCGGCCTGCACATTAGGCATGAGCGCGGCCAGGGCAAGAGCCGTAGCTGCCAGCGACAGTAAAGGGAGCTTTATCAAAACATCCTTGTAGGAAGGTGAGGCAGGGGTCAGTTCGTCTGGAACGTCTGCAGGTAGGTCAGCAGGTTGTCGATTTTTTCCTCATCGCTCAGCCCCCAGAAAATCATCCGGGTGCCGGGAACCACGGCTTTCGGATCCTCGAGGTACTGGATGAGTTTTTCTCGGGTCCAGACAATGCCCGACGACTTCATGGCCGCCGAGTATTGATAGTCCTGGGCACTACCGGCCGGTCTCCCGATGATGCCGTTGAGCTGCGGTCCGAATGAACTACGCACCGCAGGGCCAATGTTGTGGCAGCCGCTGCACAGCCGCTTGAACAGCTTGGCGCCGGCTTCGGCATCACCGGCTGTGGCGGGGGAGGTGAGTAGCACTGAGCTGACCAGCAGGGCCAGGGTCGAGACGGCGATTCGCTTCATGTTCTGCTCCAGACCGGATAACGCGTACAGCTGAAATCGGCGGCTATTTGATCATGAAGTGCATCGGCCCGGGAGGCATTGCGGCAACTTTCAGTGGGGTGGGAAGATTGTCCAGAAACAACAAAGCCCTGGCATTTCTGCGAGGGCTTCGTCTTGCAGGGTACGGCACCAGAGGTCGACCCCGGGAGCGAGTGATTACAGTGCGAGGACGCGCGCAATCAGGAGCAGGTGCTGGGAAAAACTACTCATGGGCCGCCATCGCTACGCATTGAGCAACCAGAAGACAGCCACTGACCTGACAGACAAAAATAAAAAAAGGACTCATCTGGCAGAGTCCCTTTTTCACATCTTGAAAATTAAAGCAGAGCGCAAGAGCCAGACATTGGGATCTTGGCTACATCACCCTTGCCTACGCAGAGCAATGTCACCTTTGTCCCTTTCTTAAGCGAAGCGAGGGAGTCGGCATCAGACTTCTCAAATGAGAATTGTGGCTCCATAAACTGATTCACCCCACCGCGCAGCGTGAGATACGGATTACCCATGAAGTCCGTATTGATGTCTGCCACAGTACCCGACACCTTGAACTTCTTGCCTTTGAACTTCTGATCGGCAGCGACTGTATTCTCGTTGTAAGCAACAGCAATATCACCAGCCGTTACGGTTGGCGTTGCAGCCAGTTCCTGTTTGGATTTTTCCAGCTCTGCCTGTGCACGAGCCTTATTCGCCTCAGCAACCGCAACCGCATCTGCTTGCTTCTGCTCTGGAGATTTCATCGCATTGCTGATGAATCCAATAACGAACAGAACACCGATGATGATGCCAACCCACTTGAACAGTTTTTTCACACCCTTCTTCCTCTGATAGTCCATTTGTCCATTACCGCATCGCAGGCGTAGGTCTTTTTTGCCCGACGACTCGAAGCAACGTGATTGTCCAGAACAGGTGCAAGCGAAGCAAGCAGGTTGACGAAATGGCAGGGAGTTCAGGCAATCGCTTTCATCTGCTGCTCAGCTTGTGCTGGCCTGGACTGCTCTGCTGGAAGGGAAAAGCGCAAGCCAAAGCGGGTCGCGGAGCCCCCCGCCAAGCTTGATAACTGCAGATACTGAGTGGTACGTCATTGCGCCAAAAAAATCTAAATCCATCCTATTGTTTCTACGACGTTTAACCATTCATTGCTGGAGTTTTCCTGTTGCCGGCTTTGGCATGGCTACCAGCGAACTAAACTACTTCTTGTGTCTCTGGAGCAGATGCCTCCAGAGAGGCAAGGAGGTGTCAAATGGCCATTCATGATACTTATCGGGAGATTGAACAGACCCTGGGTCTGGTACCGGAGTGGATTAAGCAGATGCCGGAAGGCGCCGCGAATGGATTCTGGGGCGTGGCCCGGGACTTCTGGCTGGCGGAGACCCAGATTCCCAACAAGTACAAGGAGTTGATAGGTCTGGCGGTGTCCGGGGCGACCCGTTGTAAGTATTGCGCTCTGTTCCATACCGAAGCCGCGCGTTTGTTTGGCGCGAGTGACGAGGAAATTTCCGAAGCCAGCTTTATGGGCTCGCTGACCATGATGGGCAGCACCTTTATTAATGCCCAGCAGATTGACTACGAGCAGTTCCGGCAAGAGACGCTGAGTATCGTCCGGTATGTCAAAGATCACTCGCAAGCCAAAGCCGCATGAGTTGTTGCGCGAACCAGCCCTTCGCCAGCTGACGAAGGATAAGTTGATTGCAATCACCAGCGATGGTCCGAGGACCACCGCTCGGTGGCAAGCGGCTGTGTTGCGAGCCATCGGCGAACTGATGCAATACAGCGACACCGCCCGCGAAGAGAACCAGGACCTGCGCATTCCTTTCGCCAAGGCACTGCATGATCTCTATACGGGACAGAAGTCCGACGCCGAGTTGACGGAAATGGTGTTGCTGATGCTTGAAGTGGAAACTGCCCCCTTTCTCGGCAAAGGCCCACAGGCGGGAGCGGCCCCCGGGAACACTGACCTCTGAGAAGTGGCTGCAGCCAACGGCGTCGTAGTGATTTGCCGTCCATTCTGTTTACAGTTGGCCATGGCAGCTCGTTGAACGGCGCGGGAGCTTCACTATGAAAGCCTCAGAATCGCCCACTAATACCCAACAGTGGCCCCTTCTGGACAATGTCGTAGACAAAGCCATCATGGCGGTAATTAACCCCCATGGCCCGGTAACCGGCCACCGCCGAAAATCCGGGCAAAAACTCCCAGCCTGCCAGCGCTGCCAGGTCCCAGTCTTCCCGGGACTGCCCGGCGCCCACCATCCCCCAGGATGACAACCAGAATCGGTCATTCACGGCATAGTACCCACGCAGCCCCGTCATGGCGTCGGCCCAGGTAGCCTTGTCGGAGCCAGACAGGCCGCCAACAGGCCCACCATGCAGGCTGATGGCGGTGCTGCTGTACCAGACGCGCACGCCGCCAGCGACGTCCAAGCGACGATTTTCATCACCCAAAACCGTGTATCCGCCCCCCAGGAATCCGGAGGCCGTCTTGCTTTCTACCTCAAGTTTGGACTCAGAGAGGCCCCCAGGCAGACGGTTGCGGGTGTCGGTGTCGATGTACATCAGGTCGGCGAGTACGCTGTATGGGCCCCGTCGAGCCTCGCCCATCAGCATCACCGACATATCGACAGTCCGCGCGATATCAGAGAAATCGGACTTTATAAACTGGGTCCCGGTGCTGCGGTGGCCTACGTGTCCACGAATGCCAGCGCCCCACACGTAAGGCCCGCCGTTGAACGTCCATTCATCGCCGTCTGCCGCCTCGGCCCCCGTCGGCAAACTGGCCGCGGCTGCCGCAAAGGCGCCAGCCATCAGTGCCAGGCGTGCGTGCTTGCGCCGCAAAACCGAGCGTGGGTTGTCACTGTGCATGATGCTGTTTCTCCGATCAGTGCTGAGTCAGCGAGAGCGCCACGCCCTCGGCCGCACAGTCCTCTGTAGGCTTGAGGCCCGCTTTTTGAGCCGCCTTGACCTCTTCCTTCGCGGCTGCCAGGTCCGCCAGGAACGTCGGATTGCTATGCAAGCTCGCCACAGTCGCAGCCCCCATGATGCGGCCTGCATCCACATCGCTCTGCCAATGTGCATCGCAGATGACCCGGCTCTGGCCGAATGACAATCCGCGGGTCATCAGTTCAGTGGCGCGCGCTGGTTGAATCTCGGCCAGCAACAGCCCCCAGGCCCAACCTGCAGCGGAGTGGCCGGACGGCCAGGAGCCATCCGTGCGCAGCACCGGCTCCATGTCTTTGCGACAGGTCCCTTCGTTGTGCGCCACGAATGGACGGGTGCGGTTGTAGGCATTTTTCCCGGCATAGGTAGAACCGCCTGCATCCGTCAGGGTGCGCTGCATCAGGGTATAAAGATGCGGTGTGCTTTTCTCGGTGATCGGCGTGCCCATCGCGCAGGAGAATGCTTTCGCCGGGCCTGGGAATGACAGCTCCGCATCCGCTGCCGCGAGCTTCTCCCGGGCGGTTCCACGTAGCGACAGCGCCGTACGCCGTGCTTCCTCATCCCGCGCAAGCGCCGCAGAGTCGGGCTTTGGTGGGGCGCCAAGCAACGCCAGGCGCAGTGGCAGGTCTGCCGAGTCAAGATAGCCTGGGGCTAGTTTGAAGTGAGGGTCCGTGACCTTGGTGGCGGCATCGTCGGCAAGCACCAGCCCCGACCAGAGCAAGCTGGCCAGCCCCAACTGCTTATGTACTGTTTTCATCGAGTGTTCCTTTATCTATCCCGGTATTGCCGGCTGATCAAAACTGGTAGAGGGCATTCAGATAGGCGCCTGCGCCCAGTTTTTCACCCGTCAGCGGGCTGTTGCGGGCATCGGAGACCAGGGCGTAGGTCTTGATGCCACCCTCCAGTGCCACCTGTGGTTGCCATTGCCAAGTGAGGCCCAGTTTCAAGGTCACATCCCGCATCCCACCACCCGGGTGGTATTCGTCGAACCGGGTGCGTGCAGCCTGTTGGGCAGTGACACCGAAGCGGGCCATCATGTCGTTCTCATTGCTCCAGGTGCCGTACAGGGTCGAGTCCAGGGTCAATGTCGAAGACAGTGCATATGCAGTGGCTACCCCGGCCTCCAGGTACGCGGTACGCCCCAGGCTTTCGCCACCGTAATCGCGGCTCTGGCTTGATTGCAGGCCTCGAACAAACAGGCGGCCGGCCGGCAGGACCCAATACGCTTCTGCGCCGACCAAGGCAGTGCTGTCCAGGTTGCCCATTCCCCTCAAGTAGCTATCACGACCGTCGAGGGTGTGAATCCTTTCCTTGCGTCCTGGGTCGTAGCCAATCAGCAGGGCCACGCCGAAAGGAGAAAGTCCGGGCAAGTCCCAACGCAGCCCTTCCGGGAAGGCTGCGGTAAATTTGCCCCAGTCTTCGGTAGGCAAGACCGCTTTGAGTTTCAGTGAGGGGAACGCGGCGTATCGGGAAGAACCTTCGTACAAAGGACCAACGGCAACTCCGCCGCCTACTGTTACCGAGGGAGAGCTGTTTGCATCGTCTGCATGTGCAGGCAACACCGTCGCAAAGGCGAGGGTCGCGCCTGTAATGAGCATCGCTTGATGCTTAAAAAAGCTTGAACCACCTATGGCTGTCATTGTTACTTTCCTTTGGTGTGAAACTCAGTAGTTCAGGGGAGTCCCCGACTTATTAGCGCGTGCGTTTACTTATAAGGGTCGAAAATTTTTGGCTTGTGTTGTTAATCAGAGTGCGACGGGCTGCGGCTGTGGAAAACTCCATTTGCCATTCAGTATTTGTTCGCTCGGCTGATAAAGTCTGACCGTATAGTTCCAGCCAGGCGTAGTAGGCAGGCAATTAGCGATCTTTCCGTCACACCCGCCGAACTGAATAACAATCGAGCCATCATCACTTTTCTTGGCTGTAAGGTTATTCAACGAATAGGCGTCATATGGGTTCTTTTGGAAGTAACCGTCCGCGTTGTAAACACTCACAGACCAGAAGCTGTTGACCGGAACATCTCCAACTTTGAGCTGGTATACGGCTTTCCCATCGTTCTTCGACATCACACCGCCGAGGTAGATGGCGTCCTTTGCCGGGTTTCCGCCCCACCCCGTCGCAGTGCCGATTAGGTGATGGATCGGATTGACCGTGCCCTTGGGGCCAAAGGACTGGTTGTAGTCGGGAATCGTCGAGCCCAGCACAGCCAGGGCATCACGCATCGCTTTCTGGCTCGCCGGATCCCACTTCGGTACTACGAATTCCCCCGCCTTGGCCTGGCTGACTTTGATTGCGTCCTGCAGTGCATGCACCTGCTCAAGGTCCTTGCGATCTGTGGGGTCGAAGAATATGCGGATAGCGACAAATACATAGCGTGTGCCGATAGCCTGTTTCGTCAGCGTACGGCGGCCGGCGCCGTAAACGACGGCGGGTACGTAGTGATCTTCATTGACCATCGCCATCGACATGAACCTTCCACCGGCCTCAGGCAACGTGATCGTGACTGGACCGGCATCGAGATCGAACACCGCTGACGAGTAGAGTGTGTCCCGATTCATCCGGATGACATTCTGAGCGTCGATGGGTACAGGTTCGCGGCTATGCACAAACCGAGCAAAGCCTCCACTCGCTACCATCTTGCCCATGTAGAGATCGGACTCAGCACGGATAAAGTTATTCACGCCAACCGCTATCGATGCATCTGAGGATGACTGAGCGTTCGCACTTCCAAACGCTGCCAGCGCCATGGCGATGATGCAGGCCGTGGATGAATGGGACATTTAAACCTCTTGGACTTATAAGTTGGCGTTAACTTTTTGACTGTATAAGAACGCCTCGGCGGAAACTTGCCATTTGGTGCCAAAAGCAAAGCGAGCGCGTACCTGAAGGCCGCTCTTGAGAGGGGCCAAATGATTAGGCTGGAGGGGGCGAGGGGTTAGGCGAGGATGTTAACGATCATGTTTCAAGACGGAGCGATAGCGCGACGGCGTGCTCCCGGTCCAGCGCTTGAAGGCCCGCGTAAAGTGCGCTGGATCGCTGTAGCCGACCATATAGGCAATTTCAGTCGAGCTGTATTTACCGCTGGCCAGTAACTGAAAGGCCTCGCTGCGACGTGTCTCGTCACGTAACGCGTCGAAGTCGATGCCGCAATGTTCGAGGCGACGTTGCAAGGTTCGAGCAGACAGTCCAATCGTCCTTGAAATAGTCAGAAGTTTGGATTGCTCCTGATCCGCTATCTGCTTGATGAGCACGTCAGCTGCGTCAGAGGTCGAATTCAAGGCTTGGGTGGTTTTCCAGGCATTGTCTCGAACATGTTGCAGAGGGATTTCGAGCAACTCACGATCGAATTCGATCATGTTGTACTCAGCGTTCATTTCGAGGTTCGGGCCCAGGAATTCTTCAAGCGCCTCGTCTCCATGCTCTCTCGAATTTTTTAGATGTACGCGTATGGCGCCAGCCTCGCCGGACAGCAGCGGGACTTTTCTAAGAACCGCCAGGGTGCCGAAAATGACTTGCTTCGGATCGGCCCCGTGCTGCCCGGTAAATTGTTGGATCAGTTTCGTCGTACGACCTTCGGTGAGGATTTTTACTTCTGCTCCTTGATGCAGTAAAGCCGTATGGACCGCCGCCGCCGCACAAGCCTGAGCGAGGTTGGTTGAGCCCAATATCAATTCGCCCCATACACCGGTTGAGCGCACTTCGGTCAGGTGCCCCACAGTCGCACCGCCGAAGGGGTCCTGTGCGATAGCTGCCATTTCGTTGGCTATATGAAAACAGGCCGCGCGTGGTACCCATGCATCAGGGCTCTGAAAAACATTCGGGGAAATACCAAAGCGCCGAAAGAACTCCAGCGGCAACACCCCGCGCATGCTCAGATAGGGGGCTATTTGCCGAAGAGTGCTGAGTTTGATGGCTGGCGTAGCATTCGTCATGGGGGGGCGCACCTGTTTTTAAAGGCAATGCACTTGAAACCGTCTTGGCTCGCAGGGAAACACTAGCAAAGCTTTTACCAAAGCCGCGCTATGACAGCACAGTACCTGCGCGCTTTGTTCAACGAGTTGGACCGTCTGGGAGAGTTTCAGGGTGAAACCCGCTGGGCAAAGTGCGGGGATTGAAATGTGACGAAGCCGAGATGGCTTACCTGGAGCCGGAGCAGACCAAACCGCTGCTCGATCGCCAGCTGCGGGTGTTGTTGCGCGGATCTGCCTCGCGACAGGTACTCGATGGTCTGAGGCGGAATGCGTTCTTGGCCATGACGATGAAGTTCGCACACTTCAGCCCTGGTCACCTTGCAGATGTAGTCAATCTCAACCCTTTGGCAGAGGGGTGTGGACATTCTGTGGACGTTGTCAGGAGTTTAAGCGAGTCGGGAGCAAAGCCCAGAAACAACAAAGCCCCGCATCGCTGCGAGGCCTTGTTTTGTATGGTGCGGCACCAGGAGTCGAACTGAGTGCTAACTAATTATGAAATAATATTTTTTTCAGAGTTGGTATCTGTTTCTACCCCTAAAACTACCTCAAAAATATTGAGAATATTTTTGGTGGATGTTGCCCTTAGGCCGATTTAAAAAAGAAATATGTCATGGTTTTTAATACTATTTAGTAATTTAACCGAGCGTTTTAATGGTTAAATGCGCTGGAGTTTGAATGCCTTTTCTCCCCATTGGATGAGCTAAGCTGTTCTAGCAATTCGAGAGTTACTCCATACGAAGATTTTTTTGGGTAACACCTGATGGTAAGGAACTATTCAAGCTTCCGTAGTCAGTACTGAGCTCCGTTCAGAGATGAACGCTGCGGTAAATTACGGCTGGTGGCATGGTGCAATTTGGACCTCTTGGCTCATAGGCATTACTCATGGAATGGACTGCAGAAGCACCTTTTCAGGCACTAGCGCTTACCGGTGGAGGCTACCGTGGTCTATTCACAGCTCGTGTATTAGACGTGATGGAAAAAGAGGTAGGGCATCCGATTGCGAGGCGTTTTGACCTTGTTTGCGGCACCTCCATCGGAGGCATCATCGCTTTGGCTGCAGCTTTTGAGGTGCCCATGGCGAAAGTAGTTAAAGTGTTCGTCGAACACGGCCCCTCCATTTTTCCTCTTTATAAAAAACCAAGTCATGCAGCAGCGAAAGCATGGGATTTATGGGTCCATAGGTCCAAGCCACGCTACAGAACCGAGCCGCTTCGGGCCGTCATAACAAAGCTCATCCCAGAAAATGCCTTAATCGGCGATGCACTACACCCATTGGCAATACCTGCGGTTAATGTTACTGAGGGTAAACCCCAAGTATTTAAAACCCGACACTTTCAAGAATGGAATCGCGACTGGAAGCTGAAGGCTGTGGAAGTGGCGCTGGCAACCGCAGCTGCACCTACATTTTTTGAACTGGCCAAAATTAGCGATAGCCTTTATGCCGATGGAGGACTTTTCGCGAATGCTCCAGATTTAGTCGCGCAGCATGAGGCAGAGCACTTTTTCAACGTACCTAAAGACGCCTTTCGGCTTTTAAGTATTGGTACTACAACTCAAAAGTATTCCATTTCTCACGCTGCCGGCCGCGAATTCGGAATACTTGATTGGATGTCTGAACAGCGACTGTTTAACGTCATTATTTCGTCCCAACAGCAGTTGGTCGACCAACTTGTCGCGCACCGATTAGGTAGCAATTACCTACGTATTGATCAGGTACCGTCGAATGAGCAAGCACAGGACTTGGGCCTAGATGTTACAACCGATGCTGCGAGAAGCACGCTTTTGGCTTTAGCTGAAAAGTCAGTTACAGACATTCTAGGGTCCAAGCTCCAACCATACCTTAATCACCAACCGCAACTTCAATTATTGAAGGATTCCTGACAATGGGAAAAGCCGTACGCTTGTTCAATGGTACCGCCGAGCAGACTCTTTATTCGCGTGTCACTCCAACAACGGAACAGCGAGCGTTTCTGCAAGAACAGTGGAATGCGTTGGCAGAGTATTTGAAGGAACGGCTTGCGGTGCAGGGCTACCCGGTTTCAACTTGGCTTCAAGGTTCCTACAAATATGGGACACTCATTAAGCCAGTTCATAAGGGAGAGGAGTACGATGTTGATGTCGGTGTATATTTTGCGTGGAACCCAGAAGAGGAAGATGGAGCGCCCACAGCTCAGGAATTGAGGAGTTGGGTGCAAAGCGTGTTATGTGAATATAAGAGCTCCTGCGTCGAGCTAACGGAGGTACTGGAACCTCCCAAGGAGCGATGCTCCCGTGCGGTCTATGTGAAGCAGTTTCATATTGATACGCCGACATATCGTCTCATTCCTTCGACGGATCAGCGTCGACTTGCTTGTCTCTCCGGTAGATGGGAAGACAGCGATCCTAAGCAGCTCTATAAATGGTTCAGGGATACCGTAGATCCCGACAGCCGCTCACAATTGCGACGCCTTGTTCGCTATCTAAAGGGATGGGCTGCTGTGGCGTTCGATGATGTGCCGGAGGCTCGCCCGTCTTCTATTTTCCTTACAGTGACCTCTGCTGAGGCATGTTGCGAGGTATGGGGGGTGCATATTCCAAGTATTGGCGATGATGATGTCCTTGTTGCGGTTGTTGACAGGATTTACAAGCGATTGGCACAAGATCGGAGCGTTCCGAATCCAGTCGATAAAACCGAGGACCTTAATCGCATACCTATGGACGCTTGGGATGCATTCCTGCAAAGGCTGAGGGGGCTGAACGATTCGGCTCAGGCTGCAAACGCTGCTGAAGATGAATCCTCTGCGGTCCTCGCTTGGGAGCAGGCATTTTCGTTCTTGATGCCTCTGCCCGAAACAGATGAGCTTGAGGTAGTCGAGTCCGCCACTGAGAAGGCGCTGATGCAGGTCCCGGATATTGATATCGCGGTGTATGACCGTAAGGGAGGAGCCTTACTAACAACCTACCGCAATGAGGTACCTAACGTAGAACGGAACCGATGGCTGGTGTTTAACATTGTTAATAAGCAAGCGGTTCCTGACTCTGCTGAGATTGGCTGGACCGTAAGGAATGATGGAGAAAAGGCTGATTACATCGGTGATTTGGGGCACTCGAAAAAGGGGCGCGGCATGTTCACTGTGGAGGAAAGCACTGCGTATCTTGGAAAACACTATATGGACTGTGTCGTTTTTTGTGACGGATCGGTTTTTGCTGTGCGAAGAGTGACAGTCTCCATCAATCCTGGTCAGCAAAAGCTAGCTGCGCAGGCTCCTCGCGCATGGGTTAAGCTGCGGACACGTCGAGGTAGGCGCGGTTAGGATGTATGGATTAGTTTTTTAACATATTTGCAAAAGCCTAGAGATCCTACTTCTCCTAGCTGATTTGGAAGCAATCGGCAAGCTGCGCGTCAGAGAGCCATGCTTGAGTCGTCCACCAAACTTGAATTTTTCTGCTGATGAGTAGCCCTGAAATCGCGACACGTCTAGCTGCGATGCTTCGTAAGGCACAATCTTGTACCACTTCTGCCTTCACCGGCCTTGGGGTCATTGTGTGGGATGGTGTGACGGAGTTACCTGTTTGTGCGTTGACTGACGAACAACCAACTCTTGCCAAGGGAACGTTGGCTTCCCACCTCGCTGCGCTTGGTGAGCAGGAATGCCCTGTGCACGACGGGTTTCATATTCTTACCGAAGACTTTATGTTGGTAGCTTCTGGTATGTATTTTTCTCCTCCAATCGTCCCAGGAGTAAATTGGGATCGTACACGTCACTACGGGGGGCGGTATGCCGCTGCGTTGTTCGGATCCTACCTTCCAGGGGTACTGGCTACTGGTGTGTTAAGTGCCTCCTACGGGATGGCTATATTTCCCCATAAGAAGGCGGGTAATTACTGAATGTTTTCCTTATTCTCTCCGATTAAAATCATTGCCGTTATTGCTGGGATCTACGCCACTATATGGGCGTTCGTCGTTTCTTGTTATGGAAACGCTGATCTCGCCCAGGTTTTTCGGACCGTAACTATTCTCGAGTTTCTGTTATTGGCTTTCACTGCATGGGGGTGGCGAAAAATCTGGAAACTTGTTCCGGCACTCAATCGCTTGCTATTTCCGGACCTAAATGGTCAGTGGCTGGCAACTATTGACTGGAATATGGATGCCAAATCCGGGCAAGCAAAAGGAAAGGTTCACATTATTCAGGACTTTTTCAAAATTTCTCTTGAGGTTGTAACCGATAGCTCTGAGTCAAATACACAGGCAGTGATAGTTAAGCGCGATCCAGAATCCGGTCGACCGATTTTACATTATGTCTATACTGTTCGCCCAAAACAGATAAGTGTTGGGGCTGAACCGACTTACGATGGAGCTGCACTACTAAAAGTTAGTCATGATGACTATGATCAGTTGCAAGGGAATTATTTTACCAGTCTCTCCACAAATGGATATTTTAGCTTTGTTCGTATTGCGCCGTGACTTTTTGAGTCAATGCATATAAGTGCAATACAGCGAGAGTTTTATGTTTGATTTTGCATAGCATTATGCATAACTTTATTTTGTTCGCGTGTTTGCTTAAGGCCTACTAAATCTTAGCCATCTAGAGGGTCTAAGATATGTGTGGCAAAGACTAGATGCTCTCTTCCTATTTTAAGTTTGAATGATTTTTCAAGCGGTCTAGAGCTCAGCTGCAAACCATGGCGGTAACTAGAACTAGAACTAGAACTAGAGCTGGAAAAAGTCAAGGGCGTCAGTCGCAATTAGATTCTCTGCTGCGCGAGCTGTGAATCAAGTTTTGACTCGTTTGAAAGTCAATGCGCCGGCCGTATTACTTGCTCTTCGCCAATTACGAGACGTCCAGTAGGTGCCTTGGAGCATGAGCGAATCGTTTTCTCGGGTCAGGAGTAGATGAGCTGCCCCTATATGTGATGAGGTGTCATCTGCTTCTGGATTGAGTCGTGAAGATTGGAATATGTAGGCCAAACTATGAGGCTCGCCATTGACTGAAACCAAAGGCTTGACGGCTATGCTGTGAGATTGCGATTTCTTGTCCCTACTCGTGACGACCATGGTCACATCGATTTTTAGAATGTTCGCATTGATCGTGATACGAGCCGGAATTTTTAGCAGTTTGATCGCCTCCACCTGCTCCGGATCGAATTGATCAAATTGCCTGTCAGTAGACCGTGCAGCTTCACGCAGTATTTCCTGAACCGTGACATTCGACTCCAGGTATCCCTCCCATTCTCCCGTAATGTTGGGAAACGAGCTGGGCAGTATTCGATTCATGACGTTCCAGAAAAATCCAAATACGGGTTTGATGCTCCCGAGAGCCAAAAAGCCGCTAACAGTGTACGTACCGACCTTCATTGCTAGCAGCCCGATGCTAATTGCATCTCCAGGCATCTGAATCAGCATCACGATGCCGGTGAACAAAATGACCATTGTAACGATGGCAGCAAGAAGGTTTCTGATTCCAAAAACGGCGTACATGCGCGCATTCCTACTAAAATTGACCGCTGATGATGCTACCCCATATAGTGCTGGCAATGTGAAATGACAGTGGGCAGGGATCGATCCAATGGAACTCCTCAATCTACACAGCTTGTTCAGTAGCAAGGTCTACCAAGACACCTTCATCAACAACCTGACGCTGGAGGAGGATGCATCCAAGACGATGCTTGAGGCTCGAACGGATATCCGCAACACGTTGCGTACCGAGCTGCCCAAACGTTTGAGAGTGGCCTTAGAGGAAGCTGGAAGAGTCCCAGTTCCGCGCTTTTTCACCCAAGGATCTTGGGCGTACAAAACGCTAAACGCTCCCTGTAAGCCTCCTCAGCAGGCTGACTTGGACGACGGTACATATCTGCCCTTCAGTTACATGGAGTCAGCTCCGCCGTCCGAGATGAGCAGCATTCTGTTTAATGCGGTTGAGGCCATCCTGGATGAGCTAGCTGAGGAAAAGGGATGGGGGCTGGTCACAGACAACCCCAATTGCACCAGACTTGTCATCGATTCGGAGACGCATATCGACGTCCCGGTCTACAGCATTCCAGATGATGAGTTCTTACAGCTCAATGAAGCACGGGCCTCAATGGAGCAAAAAGGTCTTACCATGGATTCTGCTTTCTCCATTGATGACAATTGGGATTTGCTCCCCACCCAAGGTGTCCTCATGGCGACCAAAAAAAATGGTTGGCGGGATAGTGACCCTAGGCCGGTTAAGGAGTGGGTGGAGGGTGAGGTCAATCTTAAGGGGGATCAGCTCCGGCGAATCATGCGCTATATAAAGGCGTGGCGTGATAATCAGGACTGGGAAGCTGACAAGGATCCAAAGTCAATTCTGCTGATGGTGGCTACTGCAGAAGCTTTCGATGTCGCCATCCATGGCCGCGATGATCTAGCTTTAGTAAAAGTCTGCAAGGAGTTGCCGCGGATATTGTGCGGGAAGGTCATAAATCCAGTGACAGCCCATCGCTCCGCAGCCGATCAGGAAGATCTCGCCGCTAGATTGGACAAAGATGGAATTCGAGACTTGTTGGTCAGCCGTGTTGAGAAGCTTGCGAAGCATCTGGAGCAAGCGATCAATGATTGCAAAGATCCGAGTGTGGCCTGTTTCATTCTTCGTACAGAGTTCGGAAGCCGGCTACCGAATGATCCAAATCGAGTTGGAATCGAGTCCGTTAAAACCGTAGTGCCCGTTGCAACAGTCGCTGTTAAGCCTGTTGGCGACATCACTGCTGGTTGATCAATGAACGTTAATTTTGTAAGAATTCACGAGGCTCTTGTTTGCAAGGGCTTCGAGTTAATTAAGAGCTATCCTCTCCCCAAGTACTTTGGATCTTTGATTGTTGATGGTGTTGGTTATTCTTCGATCATCTCTTTCAGCGATGTTGGTTTTACTAAGCTGCCAAACATTCGTGTCATCGAACGTCCGCCTGGAATACCGGCTAACTGTGCTCATCTCACGTCTAATGGTTATCTCTGCTATATCGGGCCTAATCAAGCACATCTACCTAGAGATAACTTGGTTGGTGGGATACTTGGGTGCATTGAAATCGCTGAAAAATTACTGTCTCGATTGGCTGCTGGAGATGCCCTTAAGGACACTCAGGACGAGTTTCACGCGTCATGGCTCGGCGATAGTTTACTTATCGATATAGATAGCGACGACTTCGGAAGCATTCTCGACTCACAAATGATACGAGTCATGAGCGAGAGTGAGAAGTCAGGAGTTTTCTTGTTGGGTCGTGAAAAAGAAAAGCTGCTCCAAAGATATAAATACTGGAGTCCCAGACTTGTCGATCTTCCATTTATTGTTCGGGTGGTTGAGGCGCATCTACCGCTTGGGGCCAGAGAGCATGATTGGCCGCTAGAAGATCTTTTTATGCTCCTAAATTGGCTGTCTTCAGACATTAAGGCCATAAATGGAGTTTACGCTGGAATAAAGGACATATACTCGGCTAAATGCCAAAATCTCATTCTGATCATTCAGGCACCAAATGCTTCATGTGCGGCGTGGCTTACCTTTCCCGCATTGTGGTCTGATACGCCGTCTGTAAAATCCCCAATTAAGTTTCTGCATACAGTTCTACGCAAGAAATCGAAGAGTATAAGTATGCTTCGCCTCCAACCCATTCGAATTGACCCGAAATCTTGGTTGGAGAGAAACCTTCAAGACGACCAGCGCGGTCTTTCAGGTAAGAAAATTATTATGGTTGGCTGTGGCGCGATTGGTGGTTATCTCGCTGACTTGCTCGCAAAAAGCGGTGCGGGGTTTTTGGGGGGGCATCTTGTACTGATAGACGACGATTACCTGTCATCTGGAAATCTTGGGCGCCACGTTCTGGGTTTCAGAGATATTTACAAAAGCAAGGCGATGACTTTGGCTGAGGAACTTCGTAATCGGTACCCCTCAATCAACGTTCTGGGCTTATGCGACAATATCCTCGATTTGAAAATCATGCATGGGGGGGATTTGATAGTCAATGCAACAGGCGATCAAGCCCTTTCTTATCACATGAGCGAGCAATGGTTAGAAGGTCGCATACCTCGAATCCTGTTTACGTGGATTACCGGAACCGGATGTGGTGCCCAGGCCTATTTTCTGGAAAAGAAGGGGCAGGCTTGCTTATCCTGTCTCGATTACAGCACTCCCGGTGGCCAGTACTCGATAATGTCTTCTGAGTACCAGCACAACTTTAAACATGCGCCTTCTTGTGGTGATTGGCTGGTGCCATATTCGGCATCAGCTGCTGTGCATGCTGCTGGCCTGGCAAATGACCTAGCTTTAGCTTGGGTGCGCGGTGAAATCACATCATCACCTACGTTCAGAAGCATTACGCTTAATCATAAAACAGGAAAGTTAGTTCCTCCTGTATCACCTTCTCGTAGAAGTGATTGTTCCATATGCAGCCACTATCACTTATAGATCGTTGTACTTATCGGATGGTGATTATCGCTCCCGAAGTATTGGAGTTGATCCACCATTATAGGCAAGTTTCGACAGATGATTGTGAGTCTGGAGGGATTCTAATTGGTATTGCAAGAGGGATTCACTTAGAGGTCACAGCAGCGACTCCACCACAAATCTCCGACCAGCGCTCTCGCATGCGGTTTCGTCGATTCGAGGCTGGTCACAAGGAGATCTTGCTCAAACGTTGGAGAGCGAGCGAAGGATTGGAGAATTATGTGGGCGAGTGGCATACGCATCCCGAGCAAGATGCAAATCCAAGCCCTCTTGACTTGCGAGAGTGGTCTAGAGCCTCAAAGAGGCTCAAAGAACCCCTTCTTGTGATCATCGGGGGGACCGTCTCTAATTTTTATGCATTTGCGGATAATCAGAAGTGTCAACGACTTCAAGATATTGTATAGATGGTGCTATCGGCATTTATTTAAATATATCTTGAGTCTGTAGTCCAGATTTCAGCTTCTAATCAGCATAGCCTGCCTTAATTGATTAATGCTTTCTATTTTTCAAGGGTGGCAGTTCTGAATTAAGTTACGCCTAGAACCATGATTTTCCTAAGCGAAGAGCAATTAGCTTAGTAGTTAGTCCATAGTAGTAGCGTGTCGCTTCAGTTTTATGCGTTATCGAGTAATTCAGAAACCATAAGACGTGCTTTCGTTGCCAAGTCCACGGACTGTCACGTTGCCAACGTTCGGAAATTGCTGCTTGGATCGCTTTGGCTTGTCTTATGTGGCGCTGACGACTGGCATGCGAACCTGTCAACACTCCAGTCAGGAATAGCTCCATGTCATATGGTTTATTCATACTCGGCCACCGATATACGCCGAGACTACGTCAGTACGACCATGCCCTAGTTCGCGGCTGATTTGTATCCGGGCTTGTTGATCGAGGGCATGGTCTTTTCGATAGCAGGTACCACCATTGACGGGTGCCGAGCATCCTGTGATGTCTTCGTAACGTTTGCAGGCGTAGGCCACACGTAGTTCGTGAAAGCCTTTTAGATCGAATGCGTGCAGCACGTCTCGGGCAGGTCGAACGACTTTCCGTATGAATTCGGCATAGCTTTCTTCCGGCGCCAGCAGATTGTGGCTCCCATGTGGCGCTGTCTCTTGCGCAAATGCTATTGCCTCACGGATATGGTCATTCACTGACACCCAGCGTGGAGCCGAAGCCCCTGATCGGCCACCTTTGGTGCCGTCTTGAATGTTGATCTTGCCAAGCTGGCTGGCTTCACGCTGCAATCGAGGCAGATCGGCCAAGATAGCCTCGCGCAGTCGCATTCCGATCTCACGCGTAAGATGCAGAATGGCAACAACTCGATATTGCTGTTGATCTCTGAGCGCCAAAATAATCCGATCAAATTGCGTTTTGTTCTGGCCCTGCGGTGCTGCATTACGAACGCTTGAACGCTGCACCCCTAATGTTTTACTCGGGCTCGGTACCCTGATGTGGTAATCACCGCGAAGTGCGGCCATCGTTCGGTTAACGCTGGACAGGCGGTTGTGAGCAGTGGCAACACTTAGTTCGCCTCGCTCGACCTGATTCCGAAGGTGATGGGCATACTGCATCAGGGTTTCTCGGTCTATCTGTCGGGCATCGTTATAGCCCGGTCCTTCTTCGGATCGGCACCAACGTACAAATGCCTGCCAGCGATCACTGTGTGCTTTGACCGTGCCGTAATGGCCGCCGCCAAACAGATCTTTCAACGCCTGTGGCCCGGCATAGCTCAGCTGCCGGCCATAGCCAAAATTCCGCCCATCCCGTCTACCTACCAATCCCATGACAAAACTCCTCTTGAAGCCAAAACTTTTAAGATCTTCCCCACGTCATCCCGCCAAGAGTGTTGAGTGTTATCAGGGATCAAGGCCCCTGCGACCTGTGAGGGTTGTCCACTAACGCGGGACTGACGGCTCTTTACGACCGGGAGCTTGGGCATCTCATGATCTGGCCTCCTGAGCACTTCCGAGGAAGTGGGCGGGTGAAGGCTGCACTGGCTGACGAGACTAGCGCCGCGAGATCCTGAGTCGGATGAAGGCAGTGATGCGATGACCGGGGCATACCTGACTGTCAGTCAGGTGCAGCCCATTCCGTGGGCTGCGGCACCGTCATCTGCATCGCTGTTGCTGGTGACTTCAGTGTTTGTCACGCCGATTGTCACGAGGAGGAATGCCGCAAAGCCTTGTACGAGTTGGGCTGCAGCAGCGGTAGGAGCGCCCGTCTCTTTCCGGAAGAAAGAGACGGGCGTAGGTTGGCGCAATGAAATGGCCAAGCGAATAGGTTGCTGCAGGGCAGCTATAAAGGGGTATGAGTTGCCGCAGTGGCACTCTGGTAGAAGTAGGCATCCATCACATCGCTGTGACCGTGCGAGCCGCCGGACGCTAATCGCACTTTGGGAAAACCACCACGGTATGGCGTAGCCTTGAAGGTTCTGGCTACCTGGGGTTGCTGTCAACGACAGCGTTTTGCCCGATCTTTTCTACGCCTGTGGATAATTCGGGTCAAGGCTCGAATTTTTGGGAGTTCTGCGGCTGTGGATGAAATTATCCACCGGTGGAAATCTGTGGTTTTCCACAGACAGTTGCGTGGGCTTTAGATTTTTTAAGTGAGGTCCATCCAAGCAGGGCGGCTTTGCAGCCCTGTTTGGATGGACCCGCGTGGACATGCGGATCACTGAGATATGAAGACCGAGCGCTTACTCGGTTGCGCCACGTTTTGCTTTTAGGCGAGTGACGTTCGCTCCGGTCTGGTTCGCGAACTCGTGTGGAGTGACATGCTCCTGCCGGTTGGCCTCTAGGTACCGGCTCCACCAGTTCATGATCAGCCTGCGCTCCTCAATGAACTCGGCCTTGTGGATGTAAGCGGCGCGGACGTTATTCCGCTCCTTGTGGCTCATCTGCCTTTCAATGGCTGTCTCGGACCACAGCCCTGACTCAATCAGCGTGCTACAGGCCATCGACCGAAACCCATGCCCGCATATTTCGGCTTTGGTGTTGTACCCCATCTTTCTGAGTGCGCTGTTCACCGTGTTTTCAGACATGGGCTTCCAAGGCTTGGCATCGCCTGCAAACACCAGATCGAATTTGCCGGTGAGGACGTGGATCTGTTCAAGCAGAGCCACGGCTTGCGGCGATAAGGGTACAAGGTGGATGTCCCCGGCCATCTTCGTTCCCCTTGTTGAAAAGGGTACTCCGTCCAATGCGGGTCGAGTGTCCGGTATCTCCCAGGTGCCGCGCTTGAGGTCGAACTCGCTCCAGCGGGCGAAGCGCAGTTCGCTGGAGCGGACGAACACATGCAGCGAGAGCATGACCGTCAGCCGGGTAAGTGCGCGGCCTCTGTAGGTGTCGATGCGCTCCTGCAATTCAGGCAGACGCGATAAGGGTAAAGCAGGGCGGTGAATCACCCTCGGGGCTTTGATCAAACCTTCAAGGTCGGAGGCAGGATTTGCCGCGATCTGTCGAGCACGTTTCGCCTCGCGCATGATGCTTTGCAGGTAGTTTTGTACCCTTAAAGCGACGTCAATCGTGCCGCGTTTCTGGATCGCTTCCAGAGGTTGCATCAGGTCATGGGTGTCCAGATCGACAATAGAGCGCGCGCCGATCAGCGGGAATACATGGGTTTTGAGGCGGCTCAGGACCGTCTTGGCATGGCCCGGTGCCCATTTGGCAGACATCGCTTTGTGCCATTCCAGTGCAGCGCTTTCAAAGGTTCGGCCTGTGATTGCGGCCTGCGTCTTGGCTTGGTGTTTGGTCTCTATGGGGTCGATGCCTTTCGCCAGCATCCGCTTGACCTCTAGGCGCTTGTTGCGCGCATCGGCGAGGCCGACCACGGGGTAGCTGCCGAACGAGGTCAGTCCTTCGCGTCCATCAGGTTTGACATACCTGAGACGCCAGCCTTTACGGCCATTGGGTTGGACTAGAAGGTAGAGGCCGTCGCCGTCGAAAAGCTTGTAGGCGAGGTCAGTGGGCTTGGCTGAGCGGCAAGCCGAATCGGAGAGTGGTGCAGTGGTGCGCGACATAAGGGTACTCCCCCTTTATCGAATTACCTTACCCCTAACATTACCCCTAAAACGGCCAGAATCCACCAGATTTTGACGTAACCCGACAGAACCCAAAAACGAAAAAACCCGCCAGAAGGCGGGTTTTTCGGGGGTTCCAGAGATTTTGAAAGCCTTCTCTGGAACCTTGTATGGTGCCGGCACCAGGAGTCGAACCCGGGACCTACTGATTACAAGTCAGTTGCTCTACCAACTGAGCTATACCGGCGTGTTAGGGCGACGATTATAGCGATTGGCGAGGTTCTGTAAACCCCTGAAATCTGACTATTTTTGTGCAGGCTTCAGGTTTCTGTTCGCAAGGGCGCAGTTGGGCTCCTGACGCCTGATCAAGGCAGGTGGCTCAGGGGCTTTTTTGATCCGTGGAGGCAGGAGGCTGTTCATCGCCGTTGAGGAGGTTGCCTGGTCGTCAGGCCAAGGCTGGTATCACAGACCCATCAGGCACTTTTTGCAGTTTTTTAAATTCTGTTTTTATATCTTCGGTTAAATATAGAAATCTGATTTTGTTATTGGTAATTGCGACCGTACATCCCAATGGCTTGAATTATAAATTAACTGGACTAAGTTTGATTGGAGCCCTCGTACAGCAGGGCTTTATCTTTCCGGGCTTTTATGGTCCGTGCAAATAAATGGAGAAACTCATGTCGAAGGAAGCTATCAAACACCATCACCTAACTGCGATCCAGCATCATGAGGCGGCGAAAAAGCACGAGGAGGCGGCGATTCACCATAAACACCTGGCTGAGCGCCACCAGTCTGCGGTACACGCTCATGAGCACTCGAGGGATGGGGTTATTTCCAAGCTCAAAGGCGACTGGCGCAAGCATCTGGATGAGTCCAAGAGCAAAGTTGAAGCGGCCTATAAGACTTCAGCGCGCGCGCATAAAAAAACCAAGGAGGTAGCCAAGTAATAATGCGGTTGAAGTTTTGGGTTTGACCAGACTTTATTTGAATTTGCAAGTTCCAGGTCAAACCTGCTGCAGATTGGCTTTCTGTGGTAGATCCCCCCTCTAATAATCGTGAAACATGTCACTCACGATGATGAAGAGGGGGGATGTCTTGAATAAGTTCTGGCGTGATCGGCCAGCCCTCTTTGTCTATTCCTGCTTGAGGTACCAGCCCCACGCGTCCTGGCTGCGGTACTCGGTCACTTGCTTGACCTCCAGATAGTTTTCCAGCCCCCAACGTCCCAGCTCACGGCCGATGCCGCTCTGCTTCATCCCGCCCCAGGGGGCCTGGGTGAAGGTGGGTTGCGAGCAGTTGACCCAGACGATGCCGGCCCGCAGGCCATTGGCCACGCGGGCGCTGCGCTCCAGGTCGGCGGACATCACCGCTGCCGCCAGGCCGAAGCGACTGTCGTTGGCTTGCTGCAAGGCTTCAGCCTCGGTCTTGAAACGTCTTATGCACAGCACCGGGCCAAAAATCTCCTCGCGCCATAGGCGGCTGTCGGTCGCTGGTTCGGCGAAGATCGTCGGCTCTAGAAAGTAGCCTTCAGGCAGATGCCCCGGACGTTTGCCTCCCGTGAGCAGGGTCGCCTGCTGCTTGCCTTGTTCAATCATCGACAGGACTTTGCGGTGCTGGCCGGCGCTCACCAATGGCCCCAGTTGAACCCCAGGCTCCAGGCCCGGGCCGATGCGGATGCGACGGGCCGCGTCCAGCAAGCGTTCGGTCAAGCGCGGGGCGATGCCTTCCTGTACCAGCAGGCGCGAGGTGGCGCTGCATACCTGGCCCTGGTTCCAGAAGATACCGAACATGATCCATTCCACCGCCGCCTCGACGTCGGCATCGTCGAAGACGATGAAGGCCGATTTTCCTCCCAGTTCCAGGCTGATGTTCTTGATCTCGGCCGCTGCCGCCGACATGATTTTCGCACCGGTGGGCACGCTGCCGGTAAAGGCCATCTTGTCCACGTCCGGGTGTGCGCCGAGCGCTGCGCCGGCCTCGTTGCCAAGGCCGGTGACGATGTTGAGTACTCCGGCGGGCAGGCCGACATCGCTGGCGGCCACGGCCAGCTCCAGGGCCGTCAGTGAGGTCAATTCCGAGGGCTTGAGCACGCAGGTGGCGCCTGCCGCCAAGGCCGGGGCGACTTTCCATGCCGCCATCAATAGTGGGTAGTTCCAGGGAATGATCTGCCCGGCGACGCCCACGGGTTCATGACGAATGCGGCAGCTGAAGCGTGGGTCAGGCAGCTCCAGCGGCTGGTCCTGGCGTTGGTCCAGTTCCCTCGCCAAGCCTGCGTAATAGCGAAAGCAATCGATGGCGTCGCTGATGTCCCACTGTGCTTCGGGCAAGGGTTTGCCGTTGTCGCACACTTCGAGAATGGCCAATGCATCCTGCTTGCTGGCCAACTTGTCAGCCAGCGCCTCGAGCCAGTCGGCACGTTCGGCGCCGCGGGTCTGGCTCCAGCCCTGGTTGAATGCCTTGCGCGCGGCCTGGACTGCCAGGTCGACGTCTTGCGCCGTGGCTGCGGCCACGTGCTGCAAGGTTTCTTCGGTGGCCGGGTCGATGCAGGAGAATTGGCCGCCTTGGGCCGGTGTCACCCACTGCCCATCGATATAGAGCTGCTTAAGCATGAAGAACTCCTTGTTTCAGCCTGATGTAAGGGGTGCCGAGAGCGTCGCAGTTAGGCGATCTTCAGCACCTTGCGGCCGACTACTGCGCCGGTGCGGATCTGCTCGAATACCTGGTTGATCTCCTCCAGATGAGTCATTGCAACGGTGGCCTTGACCAGGCCGTTGGTGGCGAACTCCACCGCCTCGTGCAGATCCTGGCGGGTGCCGACGTTGGAGCCACGGATCGACAACTCCCAGTTGACCACCCGGTCGATGGAACTGCGCACCTGATCGGCCTTGCCACCGGGCTGACCGATATAGATCGCCGTGCCACCCGGGCGCAGCAAGCCCACCGCCAGCTCGAAGGCCTGGTTGGCCACCGCCGTTACCAGCACCGCGTGCACGCCACCGAGTTCTTCCTGGATCGCGCCTTGCGGATCCTGCCTGGCGTCATACAGGCGCTCGGCGCCAAGGGTGCGGGCCAACTCGAGCTTCTCCGGCGAGACATCCACTGCTGCCACCCGCAATCCCATGGCCCGGGCATATTGCACCGCCACGTGGCCAAGGCCACCGATGCCAATGATTGCCACCCACTGGCCAGGCCGGGCGCCGGAACGCTTGAGGCCGCGATAAGTGGTCACCCCGGCGCAAAGAATCGGTGCCAGTGCATACAGGTCGGCCTTAGGGTCGACCTTGGCGACAAAGGCCGCCGGCGCCACCATGTATTCGGCGTAACCTCCCGGCTTGCTGTAGCCGGTGGCTTCGCCATGCTTGCAGATGGTTTCCATCCCGGCCCGGCAGTACTCGCAAGCGCCGCAGGCGCTGAACATCCAGGGCACGCCCACCGCGTCACCCAGTTCAAGGCCGCTCACCGCCTTGCCCAACTGCACCACATGCCCGGTCACTTCATGGCCGGGAATCAACGGCAGGTTGGGTGGACTGGGCCAGTCACCGTCGCAGGCGTGTACGTCACTGTGGCAGACGCCGCAGGCGACCACCTTGATCAGCACTTCACCGTCACCGGGCTGTGGAATCGCTACGTGTTCAAGCTGGAGCTGGCCACCCAGCTCACGCAGAACGGCGGCTTTCATGGTTTTCGACTGCAGGTCGTTCATGGTGCTACTCCTGGTTTTTGTTCGGTTTGCGGACAGCAGGCTGCCCTGGGAGCCGATGACGCGGCGGCCGGCTCCTGGTGAGTGCTGCAAGGTGCAGGGCGACGAATCAGCCGTGGCCGCGCAAGGGCTTCTCGATGCTGTTGCGCAGCAGGGTCGAGAGTTCATGGATCAGCAGCATGGTGCTGTCGACTTCGGCCACCGAGGGCTGGCGGATGTATTTCAGCGGCGGCATCAACAGCCAGATGAAGTCGCCGTAGTTGGGCCGCAGCATCGCTTCGCAGCGTCGCTCCTGGGCCCGATAGCGAATCTCCAGGCCGCCCAGTTCCATGGCCAGGCACAGGGGCCGCAACACCTCGCTGTGATTGAGCATGTCGAGCATCCGCGGTGGACAATTCTTGCCGACAAACAGCGCCTGGCGTGTTTTGCGGCGCCAGCCCCGGTAAGCCAGGTGGATGTCCATGGAGCACTGGCCCAGATCCATGGGTACGCTCCAGTTCCAACTGAGGCTGTAGATCCGGCCGAACAACTTGCTGGCCAGTTGTTGGCGCAGGGACAGGTTGTCTGCCGCCAGCTTGTGCCCATGGCTTTCCAGGCAATAGGGTTGCTCCGAGCAACGCTGCTTGAGATAAGCGTCGAAGCGCCCAGCCGTGCACTGCAAGGCCTGCTGGGCATGGCGGTCGATGGCGGCATAGAGGTTCATCGCGTTGCCCCCTTCGGTTATTGCAGCTTCAGCTGGGCGGTTTGCCCGCCGGCGCTGCTCAAGGACGACTCATGCGTGGACTCGGCGCGCTCTTCGATGCGCCGCAGCACCTCTTCCAGAGACAGTGGCGTGAACAGCGCCTGCCCGGTGCCCTTCAAATAGAGGGTGGCGAACAGAATGATCAAGCCCGAACACACCGTGGCAATGGTCAGTACCTGCGGGTCGCTGATCAGTGTGGCGACCATGTACAGGCAGGCGCCGATACCGATCACCTGCGGCAGGGGATAGAACGGTGTCTTGAACGGGCGCCGGGCTTGGGGATAACGCTTGCGCAGCACCAGCACATCGACTTGGGCGATCACGTAGCTGAGCAGCCAGGTGGTACAGGCGACGCTGATCATCATGGTGATCAGGGCGATATCCGCGCGTTTGGCCATGGCGTACAGCAGCACGATCATGATCAGACCGACCACGAAAAAAATCCCGAACCAGGGGGTGCGTGCGCTCGGGTGCAGCCAGCAGAAAATCTTTGGCAGCAAGCCTTCCCGGGACAGTCCATAGAGCATTCTCGGCACCGCCACCAGATAGGTATCGCAAGTA
Source organism: Pseudomonas sp. Fl5BN2 (assembly GCF_009908205.1). Taxonomy (NCBI): domain Bacteria; kingdom Pseudomonadati; phylum Pseudomonadota; class Gammaproteobacteria; order Pseudomonadales; family Pseudomonadaceae; genus Pseudomonas; species Pseudomonas sp. Fl5BN2. Next base: position 218,881 of record NZ_JAAARL010000003.1, read on the forward strand.
GTGACCGCCGCCAGGATGGAGATCCCGCCCATGATGATCAGGCCGGGCGCACCGAGCATCGCCGCCGCGCCGTCGACGTGGGGAATGGTCGAGGCCGCCAGTGCATCCAGGCTGATGTAGCGGGTGATGCTCAGGCCGAACAGCAGGTCGACCAACCAGATGCTGGCGCAGCCGACGATCATCGCCAAGGGAATGGTGCGCCCCGGGTTCTTCACTTCCTCGGCCAGCGGCGCAACGAACTCCATGCCGATGAACAGCCAGATGGCCAGGCTCAGGTGGCTGAATTGCTGGCCCACCGGCACAGGGGAAAATGCCGGTTGCACCGCCAACTGCTGCAACGTGCCGAAGCCGCTCAGGCCCCAGACGCCGACCGCCCCGAGCATCAGCATCATGGCGATGGCCAGGGTGGTCTGCACCCGTCCGAAGACCTCGACGCCCTTGAGGTTGATCGCCACCAGCAGTGCCAGGATGCCGAATGAAAACAAGTACCAGGGGGCGCCGGTCAAGCGTTCCAGGGACTGGCCGCCAATGATCATGTTGGTCCCGCCGTCGGTGCCCACCAGAACGATGTAGCCGGCCAGCACGGCAAACAGTGCCGGTAGTTTGCCCAGGGCGGGCAAGGTGTATTCACCGACCATGCCGGCACCGGGCAGCATTGCCGCCAGCTCCGAATAGGACAGGGCGACGCAGAGAATCACCAGCAGCGCGCCGAGTGCGACGATGCTGAAAGCCGGTCCCGAGACTCCGTAGCCGTTGGCCAGTGCGACCATCGCCGTGCCCGAGACCACCAGCCCGACCGAGGTCGAATAGGCGGCCCAGAAACCCAGGCTGCGGTTCAGTTTCAAGTTGCTCATGTGCCTACCTCAGTGGATGTTTATTCTTGTCTTTGGTGACAATCCAACTTCAGTTGCAGCCCCGGACGACTGGATGACGGGGTGCATGGACGCTATCAGCAGGGCTTTCGCGCTGTACATATCCCTAAAGGGATAGATTTCCCCCGGCCGGGCTTGGCGGAAAAGGCCGAGGGCTGTTGCGAGCCGGTGCGGCTTCAGCAACCGGCGAGCTTGTCGATGAACAGGGCGAGCAGTTCCGACTGGCTGCCGATGCCCAGCTTGGTATAGAGATTCTTGCGATGAATCTTCACCGTGCCGCTGCTGATGAACAGCTGCCGGGCGATCGAATCGTTGGAGTGCCCGCGTAGCAACAGCCTGGCGACCTCGCACTCACGGGCGGTGAGCAGGCCTTCGCCGAAGCGTTCGAAGGCCTGGCGAATGGCATGATCCATTTCCAGGGCCGGGCGTGGATGAGACTGCTGACGCTGCTCCCAGGCAACCTTGACCACCCGCGCCACCACCTGCTCGGCGCATTCGAGCAACTGTCGCTCCTGATCATTGAAATCGCTGCACTCGCTGCCGCGCATCAGCGACAGTACCCCGATGCTGCTGTCACCCAGATCGACGAAGAAGGCGATCTCCTCGGTGAGCCCCAGGCGGTGGTAGTAGCTCAGGAAGTACTCGCTGAAATAGAAGTGATCGGGCGCCAGCTCTTTGAGGCTGTGCAGCCCCTGGTGCAGGTGATTGCTGCAGGCCAGGTAGAACGGGTCGAGCAGGTAGGCGCCGGTTTGATACTCATCGACGAAGAACAGTCGGTTTTGGGCCGAGAAAGTGTCGAACAGCGACAGCGGACGGTAGTTGCCCTGGTAGATGAACAGCACGAAGTGATCCACCCGACACAGCCGCTGCAACCATTGACTGGTCGCCAGCAGCTGTGGGGTGCCGGGAGGGCAGGCGAGGATCGAGGTGATCTCCTGGGCCCAGGTTTTGAGTTCGCTGTACTGCATGGCGTTCACCTTGAGGCGGTTGTGCCTGGCCAGGAAGAGGCTTTGCAGTGTGCACAGGAACTCGTCGTTGAACTATCGGACGGGTTCAAAAACTCGTGGACGCTTCAGGTTCTCCCGGCCACCGATTCGGCGAGGATGCACAGCAGCTCGAACATCAGGGTTGCCCCCACCAGGGACGTGGCGCCGCCGACGTCGAAGGGCGGCGAGACCTCCACCACATCGGCACCGATCAGGTTCAGGCCGCGCAGGCCACGGATCATCTGTTGCGCCTGGAGAGTGGTCATGCCGCCAATCTCCGGGGTGCCGGTGCCGGGTGCGAAGGCCGGGTCGAGCACATCGACGTCAAAGCTGATGTAGGTCGGGCCATCGCCCACCACGCGTCGAGCTTCGGCCAGGGTGGCTTCGACGCCGATGTCGGCGAACTCCTCCATGTGGATCACGCGGATCCCGCAATCCTTGGCAAAGTCCTCGTCGTCGGCGGAATAGATCGAGCCGCGGATGCCGATCTGCACCGTGCGTTTCGGGTCCAGCAGGCCCTCTTCGATGGCGCGGCGAAAAGGCGTGCCGTGGGTGTAGAGGTTGTCGCCGAAGTAACGGTCGTTGGTATCGGAATGGGCGTCGAAGTGCACCATGCCGATGGGGCGCTGGCGGGCCAGGGCGCGGAAGATCGGCAGGGTCACCAGGTGATCGCCGCCTACCGCCAGGGGCACTGCGCCGGCGTTGTGCAGCTGGCTGAAGAAACCTTCGATCTGTTTCAGCGAGTCCAGCAGATCGATGGGGTTGACCGGTGCATCCCCCAGGTCGCCGACTCGCACCAGGTCATACGGGGCGATGCGGCTGACGTGGTGCACCTTGCGCATCAGGCTCGACTGGTTGCGTACCTCCCGCGGGCCGTGACGGGCACCGGCGCGGTTGGTGGTGCCGCCGTCCCAGGGCACGCCCACCAGGGCGATCTGCACCTGGGCGGGGTCGTCGAACAGCGGCAGGCGCATGAAGCTGGGGATGCCGGCGAAGCGCGGGACCAGGGCGGCATCCACAGGTTGGGGAAAGGGCTTGGGCATGGTGTGGTTCCTTTATGATTTTTATTGGATACAACCGGCCGCATCAGAGTAAGTGGGGTAGCCGCCAGGTGACATAACCGCAGCCGCAAGCTGGTTTACGTTTTGTGGTAAGTGATGTGCCGGGGCGCGCGAGTCTGCAGGGCAGGTCCGCGGGTTTGCAAAAAGAGCAGGACTGCCAAGGTGATGCAGGCACCTTGGCGAAGTGTGTTGTGCCAGGAAGCGGCCGGCCCTGTTGGTTTGGCTACGATTCACCCTGCTTGTCCAGCCCGTGCTGGGCGTCATAGAACACGTGGTCGGGGTAGGGGTACCACCAGCTTTGGATACGAGGTTTGTGATCGATGATGACCATCTTTGAGCGGCGAAACGCGTCGAGCCCCTGGCGGCCCAATTCGCTGCCGAGCCCCGACATTTTCCAACCACTCAACGGTAGGGCGTCGTTATCCACCAACGGGTTGTTGACCCATACCATGCCCGCCTCAAGGCGCTCTGCGGCTTCCATCGACTCGGTCAGGTTGGTGGAGAACAACGAGGCTCCAAGACCGAAAGGTGAATCGTTGGCCAGGCGGATCGCCTCGTCGAAATCCGCGACTCGACAGATCGCCGCTACGGGGCCGAAGCATTCTTCCTGCAGGATCGCCATGTCACCGGTGACTCCGCTGAGGATGGTCGGCTCATAGAACCAGCCCACGGGCCGGTCTTGCGGGATGCGTCCACCGCAAAGTACCTGCGCACCTTTGGCTACGGCGTCTTCCACCAGGCGTATGACTTTGGCTCTAGCGACTTCGCTGATCAGTGGGCCGATCTCCGAGCGCTCCAGGCCATGACCAATACGTAGCTGGCGGGTACGCTCGACGAAGCGTTCGACAAATGCCTCGTAGATATCATCGACCACATAAAAGCGCTCGGCTGAGGTACAGATCTGTCCGCTCAGGTGGAAGGCGGCGGTCACCGCACCCGCTACCGCGACATCCAGTGGGGCATGCCTGGAGATGATCATCGGATCACTGCCTCCAGCCTCGATCACACAGGGCTTCATCAGGTCGGCACAGGTCACCGCCACGGCATGCGCGGCGGCGATACCTCCGGTAAAGGCGACTGCGTGGGTACCGGGTGATTGCACCAGCAGCTGGGCGGTCAACGCATCCCCGGGTAGGCAGCACACCAGCCCTGGCAACAGATCCATGAAGTGGCTGAGAAATTTCAGGGTGCTGAGGGTGGCTGTTTCCGCAGGTTTGACGATGCAGGCGTTGCCTGCTGCCAGGGAGGCCGCAACCGTCCAGCACATCAGCAGAATGGGATAGTTGAAAGGCATGATATGCACGCTGACCCCGTAAGGCTCATAACGCACATGCTGAAATGAGCCGGTCTGCGTGGTGCCTGCAACCTTGCCAGCATCGTCCCGTGCCATCTCCGCGTAATAGCGGAAAACCGATGCGCAGTTGGCCAGCTCACCCATGGCCTCCGGAAAAGGCTTGCCCGTCTCCAGAGTCATTAGCCGCGCCACTTCACGGTTGAGCTCTGTTGCCTTTTCGATCGTGTTGGCCAGTTCATGCAGGCACGCTGCACGGCTTTTGGCATCCACTTTGGCCCAGTGTCGCTGTGCGGTATTGGCGGCGTCGACTGCCGTCTGCACATCAGACTTTTCGCAGAGACTTATACGTCCGACCCGTAACAGTGTCGCTGGGTCGAAGACCTCGCGCAGCCTGCCACTGGCAGGAGTCAGGTAGTTCGGATTGATAAAGTAAAAAGCTTTTTCACAGGTGAAGCTGGTCATCGGTCTGTCCTTGACGCATGGGGGGAACCGCCATTGGCATCGGTAACCCAGGTTGCCAACCCTGGCTGAGCCGGCTGCTTTAGAGGCCGGCTCCCAGTGCGAACGGGGGCTGGAGACGGCTGTTTAGCGAATCATGTAGACCTTCTTGATCGTCTGATGGACGGTGCAGGTACCTTTCCAACCCTGGCGAAAGAAGGCGATGCAGCCAGGGCTGATCTCGATGACCTCGCCGGACTCATGGACATAGGTGCAGCGCCCCTCAAGAAAGTGGCAGAACTCATCGCTGGTCACGTGACACAACCACTTGCCGGGGGTACAGCGCCACAGTCCGCACTCTGATTGGCCTTGCGCACCCTTGTGCAGGATCACTCCGGCAACTCGTGACTGGCCCTCCAGACTTTCCGGTATTTCACCCCAATCCTTCAGGTCGGTGATCTGCAGCGGGTCTTGCAGGAAGGGTGTGTTCATCTGTCTTGCTTCTTGAGGGGCATGCCCTCTTGATGAAGCGGTAGTGCTTCCTGCCTAAGGATTGCATCGAGCACTTTCGCGGCCTCTACGGTGCCTTTGCGTGCTTGCATCTGCGTGCTGGTGCGCTGCAGACGCTGATGCAAAGTTTGGTCGCTCAGGCAGGCGCTCAGAGTGTCGGCCAGTTGCTCCTCGGTCCATTGATAGCGGTCGAGCATGAAACCGTGTCCGGTCTCCTGGGCACGCATAGCGTTGTCGTGGCCATCCCAGACATAAGGCATGACGATGGCCGGCTTACCGAAGAACAGGCACTCGGTGAAACTGTTATTGCCACCGTGGTGGATGACTACGTCCACCTGAGCGATAACCGAGGGTTGTGGCAGCCAGTTGGCGATCAGTACGTTGTCTGGCAACACTGGGTACTCGTGCAGATGCTCACCGACATTGACCAGGGCGCGATAGGGCAACTTGCCCAGGGCGGCGATCAGCCGCTTGAGCAGAAAAGTGTCGCTGGCGCCCAGGCTACCGAAGCTCACATACAGCAGTGGCTGGTGGCGATTCACTGGAAAGTCGGGGATTGTGTAGGGGCGGTCCTTGCGCACGCTGCCTTGCAGGTAGTGGAAGCGTTCGGCTGGCAGTGGATGGCGCCTTTTGAACCGGACTGCATCGGGGTAGAGCAACAGGTTCATGTAAGGAGAGGGTTCGCAAAAAGTGCCCAGCGGATAGGGTTGTTCGCCATGCTCCTGGAGAAACCGGTTGAAGTCCTCATGAATCGGCTGGATCACTTCCTCGAAGCGTGCACGGAAGCGTGCATGGCCTGCAGTGTCATGAACGCTCATTCCGGAAAGATGCGGCGGGATGTCCGGGTCGCCGATTTCATTTTCCGAGCAGGAGATGATGCGTACCCAGGGCGCACCATATTGCTTGATCGCGGGAAACAGGATGACGTTGTCGACGCACACAAGATCGGGTTTGAGTCGCTCCAGAGCCTCGGGCAACTCCTTCTGGGCCCATTTTGCGGTGTCGACGATTGCCGCCCAGCACTCCTTTACATAGTTGTCGATCTGCGCCAGGGGCGGTTTGCGAAAGTTCGCCAGGTGTCCGTTGATGAAATCGACCCAGTAGCGGGCCATTTCTTCAGCGGGCATCGGTGCTGACATATTCAGCATGTGTTCCTCAAAGCCAAAGTCGGCATAGACGCCTTGCATGCCTGGGTCGGTCAGGAATACCGCTTTGTGCCCGAGGGCCTCACAGGCCTGTGCAATCCCGACCGAGTTCAAGGCTGGTCCGTAGGCAGCTTCTGGAAAGAAGGCGATCACTTTTTGTTGCATGGGTGTGTGCTCCCGCCTGGACTTCAATGCGTTCAGCGCATCAGCCAGGCTCGCTAGTCCTTTAGGGGTTCCTATTCAGCACGGCATCGCTCTCCAGAGCGGGCGTCCTAGGGGTGTAGGCGACGATCAGTACGGGTTCAGGGGCGGACGCAGCGGTTCGCCCTGAACGTGGCACTCAACAGGGCAGGGCGAGATGCAGGGGGGCTCGTCATGCGGCGGCAGCGAATACGGCGAGTGGTGTGGCTGTGGGAGAGGGGGATAGCGTGAGGGCAGTAGATTGAGGGCAAGGCCGGCAGAATGAACAGCGCATTGCCGGTGTGATGGCATCGGGAGGGCTTGGCTGCCAAGCGGGGAGGAGGTGTGCAGTGGTGCAGGGAGGTCGGCTTGCTCATGATGTTCACCTAGATCCTTCTGGTGTTATTTAGAGTCACGGGCTTGGAAACTAATGCCGACTCGGAGGCCTGTCAAATCAGCCCCTGGTGTGTCCGGCCGGAACCTGTGCCACAGCGCGTCATGCCGGTGCGCTGTGGCATGAGTCTATTTGTCAGTCGCTGGCCGTACGCAACGCTGGCGCCGCCTGGCTCATCAGGCTGACCCCGACGAACGTCACCAGGCTGACCCCCAGGCCGTAGTAGATCGGGGTGTTGGCCAGGATGCCGTCCCGAGCCATGAAGCCGATCACTGTCAGGCTGCCGGTGACCATGCAGGCGATGGCACCCTTGGCCGAGGCACGACGCCACAGCAGGGCGCCCATGATCGGCACCAGCAGGCCGCCCACCAGCAGGTTGTAGGCGATGCTCAGCCCGGCAATCACGTCGTTCACCAGGCAGGCCATCATCAGCATCGCCAGGCCCAGCCCCAGGGTGATCCAGCGGCTGCTGGCCAGGTGGTTCTCCCGGCCGCGGTTGAGGAAGCGGCTGTAGATGTCTTCCTTGAGCACCGTGGCCGAGGCCAGCAGGCAGGCGCTGGCGGTGGACATGATGGCGGCCAGGGCCGCGGCCACCACCAGCCCGCGCAGGCCGGCGGGAAGCACGTTGCGGGTGATTTCGGCGAAGGCGTTCTCGGCCACCGCAAGGTCAGGCAACAGCAGCTTGGCGGCGGCACCCACCAGGGCGCAGGCGGCGCCGTAGAACATGCAGTAGACGCCTGCGCCAAGGCCGGCGTAGCGCACCACGGTTTCGCTGCGCGCGGTGAACAGCCGCTGCCAGATGTCCTGGCCGATCAGGGCGCCGAAGAAGTACAGCAGGAAGTAGGTGAGGATCGTATCCAGGCCGATGTTGCCCAGTTCGAAGAAGCCCGCCGGCAGGTTGGCCTGCAGCGCTTCAAACCCGCCGGCCTGACCGACGCTCATGGGCAGCAGGATGAAGAAGATGCCCACGGTCATGATCACGAACTGGATAATGTCGGTGAGGGTCAGCGACCACATGCCACCGATCACCGAATAGAAGATCACCAGCCCGCCGCCGCAGAGAATCGCCGGGATCCGCGGGATGTCGAACACCACTTCGGTAATCGAACCGATGGCGATGGTCGCAGTGACGGCCACCATCAGGTCGTAGGCGACCATCACACAGCCGCCGATCAGTCGTGAGGAGGCCTGGTACCGCTGTTCGAGGATCTGGGTCACGGTGAATACCCGCAACTGGGCAATCTGCCGGGAGAACACCAGGCTCAGGATGATGATCCCCAGGCCCAGCATGAACACCAGCCACATCCCGGAAATGCCGTAGCTGTACCCCAGGCGCACCGAGCCTATGGTGGACGCGCCGCCGAGCATCACCGCCGACAGCGTGCCCAGGTACAGCGCCGGCCCCAGGCGCCGTCCGGCGACCATGAAGTCGTCCTGGTTCTTCACTTTGCGCATGCCCCACCAGCCGAGGCCGGCCATCAGCAGGACGTAGATCGCCATTACCAGATAATCGAGTGTCATAACCGTTGCTCCTCATTTGTTCTTGTTGTTGAAGGCAGGTCGGCGCAGCGTAGGTTGCAGGCGTTGCCGGGTACATCCCGGCGGGCACAAGCTGGCTTGTGCTTTGTGGAAAGTGCCCGGGCGGCAGTGAAGGCTGCGGGCACTCGGCCGATAGCCTGTGCAGGCCCGGTGGCCGCCTCAGTCAAAGGAAACTTCAGTGATGAAACTCACAACCCCCTCCCTGCTGGCTGCGTTGGCGCTGCTCAGCGCCTGCAGTGTCAAACCGGTACAGCCCTATTCGGAACCGCCCCTGAACGTGCCGACTGCGCAGTTGCGGGTGATCACCAACGGCGAAGTGCGCGGGGATGCCTATGCCGGTTGCCTGGGGGACAGCAAGCGCCTGGCCAAGGCCGGGCGCTTCGGCAGTGACCAGCAGGCCAATATCAACTACCCGCAGTTCCCAGTGCAGCCCCGAGAGATCGACATGCAGCCCCGGTTCGCGCCGAAACTGCCGGCCTACGTAGGCGCAATCCGCATGGGCGAGGGCGCCTACAACGAGATCGCTACCGAATACCGGGTACCGGCCGGGCGGCCTTTCCTGCTGGAAGGCGGGGGGGTGGCGGCGGGTGGCTATGGCAGCACCTATCGCACCTGTCCCGAGGTGAGGAAGGTGGTGGTGTTCGAGCCGGGCAAGAGCTATGAGGCCTATGTCGGCCTGAACTACATCCCCCAGGCGAACGGCGAAACCGCAGCGATGTGTGCCTTTGCGGTGTACCAGTTGTTGCCCCTGGGCAAGCCGGGGGCGGTCATGCCGCTGGCGGTCCAGACCAAACCGCCAGTGGACAGCAAGTGCCCGGGTAGCTGAGCCTCTGGAGGGTTGCCCCGGCCTGCGGTAACAGGCCGGGGGGATTGCTGGCTTAGGCCTCCCAGCCCGCGTCACGCACCGCTTGCTGCACCAGTGGATGCAGTTCGGCGCCTTGCTGCTGCGTCTGCCAGGCCAGTAGCTCCTTGCGCATGCCCGGGGTCCAGTACATCTGCATGTGGTTGCGCACGCTGAGCACGGCTTGATCCTGATTCGGCTCATTGGCGAAGTACGAGGCAATCTGGTTGGCCATCTTGATCAGGTTGGCGGTACTCATCGTGGCACCTCCGCCTTGCCACCCCGGGAGCGACCACGTTTATCCAACAGGCGATGCTGTTCGTCGCTGAACTCCTGGTAGCGCTTCTGCCATTCGGAAGGGTGATAGACGCGGCTGACTTCCACTGCCGTGACCTTGTACTCCGGACAGTTGGTGGCCCAGTCGGAGTTGTCGGTGGTGATCACGTTGGCCCCCGATTCGGGGAAGTGGAAGGTGGTGTAGACCACCCCCGGCGCCACTCGCTCGGTCACCCGGGCGCGCAACACAGTCTGCCCGGCGCGGCTGCCGATGCCCACCCAGTCGCCTTCGTTGATGCCCCGGCTCTCGGCATCGGTCGGGTGGATCTCCAGGCGGTCCTCGGCATGCCAGGCGACGTTGTCGGTGCGGCGGGTCTGGGCGCCGACGTTGTACTGGCTGAGGATGCGGCCAGTGGTCAGCAACAGCGGGTAGCGGCCATTGACCTTCTCGTCGGTGGGCACATAGCCGGTGAGCATGAAGCGCCCCTTGCCGCGCACGAACTCATCGATGTGCATGGTCGGCGTGCCGTCCGGCGCGGCCTCGTTGCACGGCCATTGCAGGCTGCCGTGCCGATCCAGGCTGGCGTAGCTGACACCGGTGAAGGTCGGGGTCAGGCGGGCGATCTCATCCATGATTTCCGCCGGGTGGCTGTAGTGCATCGGATAGCCCAGGGCCGCCGCCAGGGCCAGGGTGCCTTCCCAGTCGGCCTTGCCGCCCAGGGGCTCCATGACCTTGCGCACTCGGGAGATACGCCGCTCGGCGTTGGTAAAGGTGCCGTCCTTCTCCAGGAACGAGGAGCCCGGCAGGAACACGTGGGCGAACTTGGCGGTTTCGTTGAGGAAGATGTCCTGCACCACCACGCATTCCATGGCTGACAGCGCCGCAGTCACGTGCTGGGTGTTGGGGTCGCTCTGGGCGATGTCTTCGCCCTGGCAGTACAGGCCCTTGAAGCTGCCGCCCAGGGCCGCTTCGAACATGTTGGGAATGCGCAGCCCGGGATCGGCTTGCAGGGTGACGTTCCAGGCCTGCTCGAACTCCTGGCGCACGGCCTGGTTGGAGATGTGCCGGTAGCCTGGCAGTTCGTGGGGAAAGGAACCCATGTCGCAGGAACCCTGGACGTTGTTCTGGCCCCGCAGCGGGTTCACTCCAACCCCTTCGCGGCCGATGTTGCCGGTGGCCATGGCCAGGTTGGCGATGCCCATCACCGCGGTGCTGCCCTGGCTGTGTTCGGTGACTCCCAGGCCGTAGTAGATCGCCGCGTTGCCGCCAGTGGCGTACAGGCGGGCGGCGGCGCGGATATCGGCGGCGGGTACGCCGCAGATGGCGCCGAGCACTTCCGGCGAGTTGTCGGCGCGGCTGACGAAGGCGCTCCACTGGGCGAAGGCCTCCGATTCGCAGCGCGCGTCGACGAACGCCTGATTGACCAGCCCTTCAGTGACGATCACATGGGCCAGGGCGTTGAGCATGGCCACGTTGGTGCCCGGCCGCAGGGCCAGGTGCAGCTCGGCGCGGGCGTGCACCGAATCCACCAGGTCGATGCGCCGTGGGTCGATGACGATCAGCCGCGCCCCTTCACGCAGACGGCGCTTGAGCTGGGAACCGAACACCGGGTGCGCATCGCTGGGGTTGGCACCCATCACCAGGATCACGTCGGCCTGCATCACCGAGTCGAAGCTCTGGGTCCCGGCCGATTCCCCCAGGGTCTGCTTGAGGCCGTAGCCGGTGGGCGAGTGGCAGACCCGGGCGCAGGTGTCGACGTTGTTGTTGCCGAAGGCCGCCCGCACCAGTTTTTGCACCAGGTAGGTTTCTTCATTGGTGCAGCGGCTGGAGGTGATGCCACCAATGGAGTCGCGGCCGTATTTGAACTGGATCCGCCGCAGTTCGCTGGCGGCGTAGGTCACCGCTTCGTCCCAGCTGACCTCTTGCCAGGGGTCGCTGATGTGCTTGCGAATCATCGGTTTGGTGATGCGGTCCGGGTGAGTGGCGTAGCCCCAGGCAAAGCGGCCCTTGACGCAGGAATGGCCGTGGTTGGCCTGGCCGTTCTTGTCCGGGACCATGCGCACCAGCTGGTCGCCCTTCATCTCGGCGCGGAACGAACAGCCGACGCCGCAGTAGGCGCAAGTGGTGATCACCGCCCGTTCCGGCTGGCCCAGTTCGACCACGCTTTTTTCCATCAGGGTGGCGGTGGGGCAGGCTTGCACGCAGGCGCCGCAGGACACGCATTCGGAGTCGAGGAAGTTATCGCCGCCGGCGGCCGCGACCCGGGATTCGAAGCCACGCCCGCTGATGGTCAGGGCGAAGGTGCCCTGGACTTCTTCGCAGGCGCGCACGCAGCGGTTGCAGACGATGCACTTGCTCGGGTCATAGTCGAAGTAGGGGTTGGAGGTGTCTTTCTGGTCCTGCAGGTGGTTGGCGCCGTCGTAGCCGTAGCGCACCTCCCGCAAGCCGACTTGGCCGGCCACAGTCTGCAGCTCGCAGTTGCCGTTGGCCGAGCAGGTCAGGCAGTCCAGTGGGTGGTCGGAGATGTACAGCTCCATGACGTTGCGGCGCAGGGTCGCCAGCTTTGGTGTCTGGGTGTGCACCACCATGCCTTCGCTGACCGGAGTGGTACAGGAGGCCGGGTAGCCGCGCATGCCGGCGATCTCTACCAGGCACATGCGGCAGGAACCGAAGGCTTCCAGGCTGTCGGTGGCACAGAGCTTGGGAATGGTGGTGCCCATCAGTGCGGCGGCGCGCATCACCGAGGTGCCCTGGGGCACGCTGATGCTGCGGCCGTCGATGTTCAGGCTGATCTGCACCTGGCTGTCGCGGGCCGGGGTGCCAAGGTCGATGTCTGTGGCAGGGTCGAAAATACTGATCATTGGTCAGCCTCCGAGGGCTGCAGACCGAAGTCGGCGGGAAAGTGCTTCAGGGCGCTGGCCACCGGGTAGGAAGTCATCCCGCCCAGGGCGCATAGCGAGCCGTATTGCAGGGTGTCGCACAGGTCCTTGAGGATGATTGCCTGATATTGGCGATCCGCGGATTGCGGGGCGGCCAGCAGGCGGTCGATGACCTCCACGCCCCGGGTCGAGCCGATGCGGCACGGGGTGCATTTGCCGCAGGATTCCTCGGCGCAGAATTGCAGGGCAAAGCGCGCCATGTGGGCCATGTCCAGGCGGTCATCGGCGACCACCACGCCGCCGTGGCCAAGCATTGCACCGATGGCGGCGAAGGCTTCGTAATCCAGCGGTGTATCGAACTGCGCAGGCGGCACCCAGGCGCCCAGAGGGCCACCCACTTGCGCGGCCTTCAGCGGCCGGCCGCTGGCGGTACCGCCGCCGTAACCTTCCACCAGCTCGCGCAGGGTCAGGCCGAAGGCCCGTTCCACCAGGCCGCCGTGAAGCACGTTGCCGGCCAGTTGGAAGGGCATGGTGCCCAGGGAGCGCCCCATGCCGTAGTCGCGATAGAACGGCGCGCCCTTTTCCAGGATCAGCGGCACCGAGGCCAGGGTCAGCACGTTGTGCACCAGGGTCGGCTGGCCGAACAGGCCCTGCAGCGCCGGGATCGGCGGCTTGGCGCGGACGATGCCGCGCTTGCCTTCCAGGGAGTCCAGCAGGGCGGTTTCCTCGCCGCAGATATAGGCCCCGGCGCCGACCCGTACCTCCATGTCGAAGGCCTGGCCGCTACCGCCGGCATTGGCCCCGAGGTAGCCGGCATCCCGGGCGATTTCCAGGGCCTCGCGCAGGGTCGCCACCGCCTGTGGATATTCCGAGCGCACGTAGATGTAGCCGTAGCTGGCGCCTACCGCGATGCCGGCAATGGCCATGCCTTCGATCAGCAGGAACGGGTCGCCTTCCATCAGCATGCGGTCGGCGAAGGTGCCGGAGTCGCCTTCGTCGGCGTTGCACACCACGTATTTCGGTTGCTGCGGTGTGTCGCGCACGGTGCGCCATTTGATCCCGGCAGGGAACGCCGCGCCGCCACGGCCACGCAGGCCGGAGTCGAGTACTGCGGCCACGGTCTGGTCACCGCCCAGGGCGATGGAGCGGCTCAGGCCCTCGAAGCCGCCGTGGGCCCGATAGTCCGCCAGGGACAGCGGCCGGGTAATGCCGGCGCGGGCGAACAGCAGACGTTGCTGGCTTTTCAGATAGGGCAGGTCTTCCACCCGGCCCAGGGCCAGGGGATGGCTGGCGGGATCAGCCTGCAGGGCATCCAGCAGCGCGGGTACGTCGGCGGCGCTCAGCGGGCCGAAGCCCAGGCGCCCGTCCGGAGTGTCGACTTCCAGTAACGGTTCCAGCCAGTACAGACCGCGGGAACTGGTGCGTTGCAATTGCACCGGGAGCTGGCGCTGTTCGGCCTGGGCGGCGATGGCGCTGGCCACTGCGTCGGCACCTACGGCACGGGCCAGGGAATCACAGGGCAGGTAGAGGCTGGGCATCATGCGTCCTCCCGGCAGGTGTCGAGCAGCGCATCCAGGCGTTCGGCGCTGACGCGGGCATGCAGTTGGCCATCCAGTTCCAGGGCCGGCGAGCAGGCACAAGCGCCCAGGCAATACACCGGTCGCAGGCTGATGCTGCCGTCGGCGCTGCTGCCGTGGTCGTCCAGTTGCAGGCGCTCGCGCAAGTGCGCCGCCAGTTGCTCGGAGCCGTGGCTCTGGCAGGACTCGGCGCGACACAGGCGCAGGATGTGCCGCGCCGGCGGCGCGGTCCGAAAGTCGTGGTAGAAGCTGATGACCCCGCGCACTTCCGCCTGGCTCTGATTGAGCGCGTGGGCGATTTCGGGGACGGCCAGGTCGGGGATGTAGCCCAGCCCTTCCTGGATCTCATGGAGAATCGGCAACAGCGCACCCGGGGAGCCCTTGTGGCGCTCCAGCAGGGTGTGGATCAAAGGCAGGTGCAATGTTTCATCAGGCATACAGCATTCCTCACGGTCACGGACGAACCTGGTGGTTGTCGGTTGTCCGAAAGTGTCGGCTGCGGCACTGGTTGCCACGTCACGGTAGCGCGGCGTTTCAGACCGTTGGCCATGCACCCTGAATGGGCATCTTGTCGTACCCGATGCGGTCATTGCCGCACCTGTTCAGGGCATAAAGGGCAGCTTGACACGCTGCCTCTGATTGATCCGCACGAAAGCGACTTGTTCAGTTCCGAATACGACCACCTATTGAGTCTAGAAGAGCCTGTGCAACCGGGTGGGTGAGCTGCGCACTATCGGATAAAACGCGGGGGGCGGGGGATGACTTCGGTCAGCTCAGTGGCGAATAGCCAGGGGCAGTTGGGGAGGATTGCTATGGCGACGGCGCTTGCTCGCGTTCAGGGGCTCAAGACCGTAAACCCGAGTCCGCGATTCACTTGCAGGAACCGGAACTCAGCCCTGGTGGCGGCTGCGTCCCGGCGACAGTGAGCTTCCTCACCGCCGCATCAAGGGCGGGCCCGGCGCTGGGCGGCGTATTGCAGGGCCAGGCGGCCCATGAGCACCAGCAGGGTCAGGCCGATCAACAGCACGGAAATCGCCGCCACACTCGGGTCGACGTTGTCCCGCAGCCCGCTCCAGATGCGTCGGGGCAGGGTGTTGACGTCGACGCTGGTGATGAACAGGGTCACCGCCACTTCCTCCCAGGACAGAGCAAAGCTCAGCAGCGCGGTGGAAAAAATCCCCAGCTTGAGGTTCGGCAGCATCACCAGGAAGGTGGTCTGCATCAGGCTCGCCCCCAGGTTGCGCGAGGCCAGTTCGATGCGCCGGTCCACCTGGCTCAGGGCCACCAGCATGGTCACCACGCCATAGGGCACCACCATTATCACGTGGGCGATCACCACCCCGGGCAAGGTGTCGTAGCCCCAGCCCGGGGCGATGCGTCCGAGGTTGGTTTCCATGAAGTACAGCACCAGCGCCGAGATCACCGGCGGGATCGCCATGGGCAGCAACACCAGGCCAATCAGCAGCGTTGCCAGGCGCGAGCGCAGGTACCAGATGCCAAGGCTGAAACTCACCGCCAGCAAGGTCGCGATAACGCTGGTTGCACTGGCAATGGCCAGGCTCTGGCCGATGCTCGACAGCCAGTCGGGGTTGCTCAGCAGCGCCTCGTAGTGACGCAACGACCAGTTGCCATCGGGCATCGACAGGTAGCGTTTGGCGGTGAAGGAAACCGGGATCACCGTCAGCAGCGGGAACAGCATGAAAACCATGGCGAGCACGGCGATCAGCCGGGTACTCAGGGCAGTGCGATGTGTATTCATAGTGATCTCAACCCACCAGTCGATTGACACGGGTGATGCGCAGCAGCAGCCAGATCAGCGCGCTGACCAGGGTCAGCAGCACCAGGCTCAGGGCCGCGCCCAAGCCCCAGTTGCTGGTCTGGAACATCTGCAGGAACACGTACTCGGCAATCATCACCGTCTGCCCGCCACCCAGCAGCACCGGGGTGATGAAGAAGCCCAGGCAGAACACGAAGACCATGATGAAGGCCCCCAGCAGCCCGGGCAGGGTCTGCGGCAGCAGCACCTGCCAGAAGGTCCGCAGGGCGCCGGCGCCCAGGCCGCGGGAGGCCAGCAGTACCCGCTGGTCCAGCTGGCGCATGCTCGACAGCAGCGGGAACAGGGCATAGGGAATCATGAAGTGCAGCATGCCGATCACCACCCCCAGCTCGTTGCGGGTCAGCTGCAACGGATGCTCGATCCAGCCCAGGGACAGCAGGCTGTCGTTGACCACGCCATTGCTGCGCAGGGCGATCAGCCAGCCGAAGGCCCGCACCAGCACCGAGATCCAGAACGGGATGAACACGCAGATCTCCACCATGCGCTGCCAGAACGGCGGGCTGAACACCCAGCAGTAGGCCAGCAGGTAGCCGATCACCAGGGCCAGCAGGCTTACGGTCAGGCACAGGCGCAGGGTGCGCAGGAGCATGTCGTGGATTGCCGGGTCCGTGGCAATGCGCTGGTACTGCTCGATCCCGGGCTCGGGCAGGGTGAAACTCCAGCTCACCACGCCGAAGAACGGCAACAGGTAGAACACCACCAGCAGCAACGGCAGTGGAAACAGCAGCAGGCTGCGTTCCAGGCGTGCGGTTCGGGTTGCACTCATGGTCGACGGCTCACTTGGAGAGGTGGGTCAGGTACTGCTCCAGGGTGCTGGAGTAGTGGTCGGCGTACCACTGGGTGTTGAGGAAGATCTGCTTTTTCATGTTGGCTTCAGAGGCGCAGTTGATCTCCCGTTGTTCGGCGCTCATCAGTTGTTGAGTGGCGGTGTTGGAGGGGCCGTTGCCCAGGGCTTTGAACAGCGTCAACTGGCCGGCCGGCTGCAAGGCGTGCTGGATGAACTGCATGGCTGGCGCGGTGCCCGCCGGGTTGTCCTTGAGCACGCCCCAACTGCTGGCGTTGAGGAAGGCATTGTCGAAGCCCCATTTGATGCGTCCCTCGCTGTCCTCGTGCAGCAGGGTGGCGCGGGTGTGCCAGATGGCGCCCATGGAGGCTTCGCCTTCGATCATCAGCTGCTGACTTTCGGCGCCCGAGCCCCAGAACGACAGGACATGGGGCTTGAGTTCGTCGATCTTGCGCAAGGCCCGGGGCACGTCCAGCGGATACAGCTGGTCGGCGCTCACGCCGTCGGCCAGCAGCGCGGCTTCGAGCATGCCGTTCATCCATTTGTACAGGGTGCGCTTGCCGGGGAATTTCTCCACGTTCCAGAAATCTGCCCAGTTCTTCGGGCCGTTGTCGCCGAATTTCTGACTGTCCCAGGCGATCACATAGCTGAACAGATAACCGGCGATGCCGTGTTCATGGGACAGCTCCGGGGCCACCAGATCGCGTTGCACCACGTTGTAGTCCAGCGGCTGCAGGACCTTGTCGCGGCCCAGGGTCATGGCGCTGTAGCTGTCCACATCCACCACGTCCCAGCTTGGTCGGCCGCTGGCCAACTGCGAGCGGATTGCCCCTTCGGTGGGGCCGGCGCCGTCGATGCGCACCGGGATGCCGGTGCTCTTGGTGAAGCTGTCGGTCCAGGCGCTGCGGAAGGCGTTGAGCGCGTCGCCGCCCCAGTTGACCACCACCAGGGGCTTGTCCGCCGACCAGCTGATGCCACTGCGCAGCGCCAGGGGTACGGCTGCCAGCAGGCCCATGGCCTGGAGGAAGGTGCGGCGACTGACCTGTCCGCCACGGGCTTTTTCGATGAGGATTTCAATGCAGTCGCGTTGATGGTGCTGGCTCATGGGGCAAGTCCTCGCGAGGCCGACGTGCTAGGCGCCGGCCGATATTGTTATTGGCTTTCTACGAAAACGCTCGACAGCGGGTGTGGCCGGCTCAGGCTTCCAGGAGGAAGCTGTGGCGCACCGGCCAGCTCAGCCACACCGGGGTGCCACTGGGCAAGCGGGCGCCGGGGTGATCGCCAGGCACCGCAAGGTTGACCGGCGCCAGTTCCGGGCTGATGTTCAGCGCCAGATGGGTGCTGGAACCCTGGTAGACCCGATCGCCGAGGCAGGCCGGCAGCACGTTGTGATCCCCCGCCAGGGGGCGCTCGGTGTGCAGGGTCATGTGTTCCGGGCGCACCGCCAGCAACTGCGGCTGGTTGCTGATTTCCCCGGCCGTCGTGGCCTGCAGCGGGCTGTCGCCAAAGCGCCCGCTGGCCTGGCTGCCATGGCGCGAAATGGCCTGCAGCGGGAACAGGTTCATCTTGCCGAGGAACTCGGCGACGAAGCGGTTTTTTGGCCGGTCGTAGATGTTTTCCGGGGTGTCGATCTGTGCCAGCCGCCCCTGGTTGAAGATGGCGATGCGAGTCGACAGGGCCAGGGCTTCACCCTGGTCGTGGGTGACGAAGACGAAGCTGGTACCGACCTGGCGATGGATGCGCTGCAACTCGGTCTGCAACTGCTCGCGCAGGTTCTTGTCCAGGGCCGACAGTGGCTCGTCGAGCAGCAGCATGTCCGGCTCGAACACCAGGGCGCGGGCGATGGCGACTCGTTGTTGCTGGCCGCCGGACAGCTCTGAGGGTTTCTTGTGCAGGTGCGCGCCCAGGCCCACCACGTCGAGGATGTGCTTGACCCGGCGCTGGCGCTCCTCGGCCTTCACGCCACGGATGCGCAGCGGGTAGGCAACGTTGTCGGCCACGCTCATGTGCGGGAACAGCGCGTAGCCCTGGAACACCATGCCGTAGTTGCGCTTTTCTGCCGGCCGCCGGCTGATGTCCACGCCATGCTCCAGCAGTTTGCCGGCGCTGGGGGTGAGGAAGCCCGCGAGGATCATCAACAGGGTGGTCTTGCCTGAGCCGGAGGGGCCCAGCAGGGTGAGGAATTCGCCTTGGCGAACGTCCAGGTCAATGCCATCCAGGGCGGTGAAGTTGCCGTAGAACTGGCTGATTCCTTGGGCACTGAGTTGAGTCGAGGGGCTGCTGGACACTACAGAAATCTCCCGCAAAGCCGGCCTGCGCTATGGAATTTTTATTGTCGGAACAGCAGGCGGTCGGCTCATTATTGTGAAAAGCAACGCCACATCAATGGAATAATTTTTGCCTCATTGGTGAGTGAAATTTCCCAGTCGCGAGCTCTTCAGGGATCGATCAACGGGCTGTCAGTGATGCCCTGGGCACTGACCTGCAGCTGGTTTTTCAACCAGGCGCTGAAGGCCTGGACTACCGGCCGTTCGGCTTTGGCCGGATCGATTACCAGGAAGTAGCCACGCAAGGCGCTGATGGCGATGTCGAAGGGTCGCACCAGCAGGCCCCTGGCCAGAGCGTCGCCGCTGAGCAGATTGTCGCCAATGGCCACGCCCTGGGCGGCGATGCAGGCCGACTGCGCGCAGTGGGCATCGGAGAAGGTGATGCCGCCATCGGCATTGACCTGGCTGGCGCCGGCCGCCGCCAGCCAGACTCGCCAGTCGCTGGTGTCGCTCATGTGGATCAACGGGAAGTCCTTGAGGTCTAGCGGGGTCTTCAGGCCGCCGATGGCGTTGATCAGGCGCGGACTGCACACCGGCGAGAAGCGCAGGGTGACGATCTGTTCCACCAGCAGCCCCGGCCAGTCGCCAATGCCGTAGGCGATGAACAGGTCGGCTTCGGCGTCGCTGGTGTCGTCCTGGGAGCGCGGGCTGACCACTTGCAGTTGCACCTGGGGATATTGGCGCAGGAAGCCGTTGATGTGATTGCACAGCCAGAAACTGGCGAACCCCGGGTTGCAACTGATGCGCAATTTGCCAGACACCGCGAGGCCGTCGAAGCGCCTCCCGGCGTCCTGGATATCCGCCAGGATCCGCCGGACTTCGCGGGCATAACACTCACCCTGATAGGTCAGGCCGATACCGCGCCCGACCCGCTCGGTGAGGGCGAAGCCGAGGCTCTGTTCAAGGCTGATGATCTGGTGGCTGATGGCGCTGCGGGTCAGGCTCAGTTGCTGCGCGGCAGCAGTCACGCTGCCCAGCCGGGCCACCGCGTCGAGGGCACGCAGGGCGGTGATCGAGGGATAACGCATAGCACCTCCGGGTCGGGGAAACCGCTTTTCGAGTGTGTCCGGCTGCGCGTTGTTGTCGGGCCCTGGCAGGGCGTCGATCCAGCGGCTGCCGCGCCGCAGTATGGGCCGCCGTGCCGGCAGACTGGTCAATTTTCTTTGACATTAGTGGCGAAAAAATTCGATTGATGTAAACCACGATTCACCAATACTGAGCCTCGATCCGGCCCGCAGCCGACCGGACCATTCCCATAACAACAACAGGTTCCGCAGGCTCGGAGCTGGCGCTGAGGCGTCCTGGTGCCGGCCGGCGGGAACCTGGATAAACAGGAGTGCCGCGGATGTCCCGCTACAAAGAATTCGCTCTCGATTGGGTTGAACGCCACCGCCAGCAACTGTCGGACTGGCACCAGATCATCTGGCATTACGCTGAACCGGCGTTCCGTGAATACAAGTCCTGCGCCTGGTATGTCCAGTTGCTGGAGGCTGAGGGGTTCACCGTCGAGCGCGCCAGTGGTGGCATGCCTACAGCCTTTTGCGCGACCTTCACCCAGGGCCAGGGGCCGGTACTGGCCACCTACGGCGAGTACGACGCGGTGCCCGGTAACTGCCAGGCGGCGACCACCCGCAAGCAACCGCGGGACGGCCTGTCGCGCTTCGCTCCGGGGCACACCGATCCGCACTCGGCCCTGGGCATCAGTGCCCTGGGCGGCGCCTTGGCGGCGAAGGCGACCATGGTCGAATTCGGCCTTCAGGGCAGCATCAGGTTTTTCGGCGAGCCGGCGGAAAAACTCCGCGCCTCCAAGCCGGTGCACGCGGCCAAGGGCTACTACGACGACCTGGACGCGGCCATCAGCTTCCACCCCACCTACATGCTGCCGCTGAACAACACCACCACCTGGGATACCCACTGCGGCATCGCCTACGCCTACATCTACAGCTTCACCTGCGAGGATCCGCAGAACTGGATCGCCGCCGATCGCTACAGCCCCATTCCGCAGAATCACTTGGCAGCCCGGGCCCCGGGGGCCAACGATGCCCTGGTGCATTTCTACACCCTCAACGAAAGCCTGCGCCGCTCGACCCTGCCGTTCACCGGCCTGTGGAGCTACAACGAGGCGATCCTCACCGCCGGCCAGGCCACGGCGGACAACCTGCCGCCGCACTTGTCACAGATCCAGTACCTGTTGCGTTGCGACTCCATCGAACAGGCCGAGACCATCTCCCAGGTGATGGACAACAACGCTGCGGCGGCCGCCATGGCCACCGGCTGCCAGTGGAAAAAGACCTGGGTGTGCAAATCCCGGGGCGGCTTGGCGAACCACGTGATGGCCCAGGCCACCTACGACAACCTGGCGGCAGTAGGTGCCCCGCAGTGGGATGAAGAGGCCCGGGAAATTGCTCGCGAGATCCAGCGCAACCTGGGACTTGAGGCCATGGACAGGCCTTTCCTGCCGGCCACTGAAACCCTGATCGAACCCCAGGAATGCGAACGGCAAATGCGCCTGCAAATGCCGGCCTGGCAGAATTACCTGACCTCCGACGACTACCCGGAATACACCTGGCACTGCCCCACCGTGCGCCTGTTGGTGGCCCGGCCGATGCTCAGCGCACCGCCAGGCACGGTCTATCCGGACTGGGTATCCAACGCCCTGGGGGGGATTCGCCAGACCATCGACCCGATGATCGAGGTCGCCGCCAAGACCATCGCCGCCACCCTGGTGGACCTGCTGACTGACGAGGTACTGCTCGGCGCGGCCAAGGCCGAGTTCGTCGAGCGCACCGGCGGTGGCATCGGTGGTACCCGCTGGCAGGCGCCGCTGCTGCCGGTGGACTTTCAGGTACCCCACGATTTCCGCTGGCCGGAGTACATCAGCACGGCGCGGGGGGAAGAGTGGTGGATTCCGGCAAGGACCGATGAGTAGGCGCCAGCACCAGGCCTGAGGTCGGCCTAATGCACTTGAGCGAGGGGCGTTATGCCTGTTCGCTCAGGTGCTTATGCACAATGGATGGGTTGCCAGGGCCGGGAACTGTTGGATTTGTAGAGCCGTTCTCATCTTTATGCAACTGGCTGTTTTTTCGGGATTTTATTTTATGAACAAAAAATGACCAGCTTATGATTGGCCCGCAAAACCTTGCATTCGCGGGCTTTGTCAGGATTCCATCAACAGACTTATCCACAGGTCGCGACAGGCTGTCGCAGAGGCACGCAGCACACTCATCCAGCGAATGGCGCACGGCTACCGGGAGAGCGATTTTCTTCCATGAAGAGCAGGAGCGCATTGCCCGGTCAGCCGTGAAGAACCATAAAAAGGCCTGAGGCTGACAAGGCATCAGTCTCAGGCCTCAATAACGGCTTGCCTGGTCGGGCCTTTTGTTCGCGAGGCTCAACCGGGCACGCTGTGGTCATGCCACTGTGTTGTGTCCAGGCCAGAACCTACTCGGCCTTCGTGGCCGGGATGGACATTTCATTACGAAATAGGTTGTTTGGGTCAATTGAGGCTTTCAGGTTGGACAGTTTGTTGATGAGCTCTGTATTCCAGCCGTAGTACAAGTTCAACCAGTCGGGGTCTACAGCACCCGTATCGGTGTACTTCATGTCGATGTCGGGGTAGTTGATGTAGCAGCCGTCGTAGGCGGGTCTTTTCGGCTTGCCGCCATGTACGGCATTGAAGATATTTCGAATCCAGGTTATTTGCACCGCGTCATCGGCAGCATTAGTCCAGTACGTCTGGTATTGGGCTTTAAGCAGTGAGCTTCTTTGAGGAACAGCGGTTGTTCCCATACCATTTTTATTGATGGCTCCGCCGTAGGAGTCAATCTGTACCAGCGACTGGCTGAAGCGTTTGTCTGGCGTAGCTTCGGTCAAGTGAGTCAGCAAAGCGTTGCAGGCTTGCTCGGAAAATTGTTCGACCTGATAGTCCGACTTGTATTTACCCCGCTGATTGTTGCCCGAGCCGTTAATCATTTGAGTGACGTATAGCCAATCCATCGCAATATGTTCTTCAACCGCGCCCCTGAACTTCCTGCCGGCCTGAGGGTGTCTGAGCGGGGCAATGTTAGGTGCAATGAAACCGTCATGGAGGGTTGGCGTTATGCCCGCGGCGGCATTCATCTTGCTGATGAAGTCGTTGAGCGGTATATCGTTCGCGCCGCCGACCAGGCCATTTGGACCAGTGTATTGGATCGCCAGCACCACATGGTCGGAGGTATCCACGTGGTTCAGTTTCAGCAGGGTGAACAATCCACCATTGCCAATGCCTTCCACCGGGCTGGTTGCGGCGGCGTCGTTATCCGAGAACCATTGCCAATAGGCTCGCAGGAAGTTCGAGAAGTTGGGAATCAGCTCTTTCCACGGGTAGGCCAGGGGAATCCAGTAGGCTTTTTGCGGGGCCTGGGGGAGTTGGTCGAAGTAGTAGCCGATGATGAGGCCGAAGTTGCCACCGCCGGCCCCGCAACAGGCGGTAAACAATGCCTTGTCGTGGTTCGATGGACTGTCAGCGCGAACATGCCGGAATTCCAGTTGCCGCGAATTTTTCACAGGTACAAGAATGTCGACGCCGGTGACCCAGTCCACGGTCAATCCCTGTAGGCGCGATAACAACCCATAACCGCCACCGCTGATGTGCCCGCCCACACCGACTGAGTAACATGAACCGCCAGGAATCGTGCGCCCGGCCTGCTTATACAGCGACAAGTAGCCGTCCCAGTTCTGATTGCCCGTTAATGCCATGAATCGATACTTCTTGTTCTGGCTATCCCAGGGGGAAGTGATGGATTGGCTTTCATCGTACTTCAGGCCTTTCATTTCACCGATGTCGATAATCGCCAGGCTTTCGGTCTCGCCGGTTAACTTGTTGGAAACAAAGCCTTCATAGCAGTGGCCGCCACTGCGCACTGTGATTCGATAGCCATCACTCAGTGCGGCATTGGCTGCCGCCAGAGCTTCATCAGGTGTTGTGCACACATAAATCCGGTTGGCGCCCTGTTCGATAGTTGGAGGCCAACGCAAGTTGAAACCCTTTTGCAGGGTTTGGTAGGTAGGTGCCTGATGGTCTATGACGTTCATGGTTAACTCCCTGTAGGTGATGCTGAACTTGGGGACTTCCTGTCGAAAAATGACCGCTTTCGTTGCGCCAGACCTGTTGCTTGAGTGCTTCTAGTGTCCTGCGCGCCTTAGAGACTAGTAGCTGTAATGAGCTTGGTTTTTTCTTTCTTGAGGTTGCGCAATATCCCCCGGCTCAATAGGCGATTTTCAATAGATCGTGGAGGTCCGACGTGCGTCTGTGAGGTCACTGGATACAGTGGGTATGCACAACGAGCTGGAGCTGGAGCAGCGGCAGGTTACGAGCGTTCTGCCAGCAGCAGCAGGTTGCGTGGGGTCAAGGGGGCCTCGCAGAAGGTTCCGAGGCGCACGGCATAGCCCTGCTCTTGCAGGAACAGCGCGCGGTCGAGCACCAGCCACAATTCCAGGGGGCGGCGGAACAGGCCGCGCAGCAGTTCCAGGTTGCGCACCTGGGCCAGGCGCTGCCAGCCGGCGGCTTCGAGGGCGGCCCAGTCCTGGCAATCGACTGTGGATAACTCCTTGAGCCCGGCGAGGTCGCGGCAGTAGTCGGCGAAGGGTTTGTCCAGCCAGTGGCTGGGCAGGGAGGGCGTCGGCAGGTATTCGTCGATGCCGCGCACTTGCCGTTGCAGCAGATCGAATGCCAGGCGCCGGGCCATGGAAGTATCGCGCTGGCGCCGGACCCGGGCGCCGGCCGTGACGGTTTCGCTCAGTGCCAAGCCCAGGTCGTCCCGGTGCAGGCGCAGCGCCGAAGTTTGTCCTGCTGTGGATAACCCCGAGTACTGGCTGCTTTGCGTGCGGTTGTAGCAGCACGGGGCGATGGCCAGCTGACGGCAGCCCTGGAGGCTGGCCAGTTGCATCAGCCGCACATGCAGGTCGCCGCAGGCGTGCAGGGCCACCGGGGTGTGCCGGGCGTCGAGTTGCCGGGCGGCGTCGGCGGCCAGTACATCCTGCTGCAGGTGCTGGGCAGGCAGGCAGTGGTGCAGGCTCAGTTGCTCGCCACTGGCCACCAGCACCGGGTCGTATTCCAGGCAGGTCAGCTGTTGCCCGGGTTGCAGCAGGCGCCGTCCCAGGTGGCCTTTACCCGAACACCAGTCGAGCCAGTGCCCGGGTGCCTGGTTGAATTGCAGGCTGGCGGCGAAGGCTTCGATCTGCTGCCATTTGCGCCCCGGGACGTCGACGCTGAGGCGCTGGCGCAGGGGTGGCAATGCCTGGCCAGGCAATTCAGCCACGGCAGACAGGGCCAGGGATTGAGCGGCCAGTTCGCCGAAGGGTGCGGGTGCCTGGAATTGTTCCGGATGGTTGTGTGCCGCTTCGGCGTCTTCCAGGGAGCGCTGGCGCAGGCACTGCGCCAGTTCGGGATGAGCGGTTTCCCAAGGCAGTTGCAGATGGTTGAACGGACGCGGGCGCCAGAGCGCCTGGTGCTCCAGCAAAAAAATGTCCAGGGCCTGGAAGCGGCTGAGGAGCGCAGGGCCTTGGAGAGTCGCAGGCATGGTCATGGCGTCCGGGGCAAGCCCGCTCCCTGGTGGGAGCGGGAGAGGATCAGCGTCCCTGGCAGGCGTCGACCCGCAGCCAGCGTTCCAGTTGCCGGAAGACCTGAACCAGGACGAAGGACATCACCAGGTAGAACACCCCGGCGGTGAAGAACATGTCCACGGTCAGGTAGTTGCGGGCAATGATGGTGCGCGCCATGCCGGTCAGTTCGAGCATGGTCACGGTGCTGGCCAGGGAGCTGGCCTTGAGCATCAGGATCACTTCGTTGCTGTAGGCCGGCAGGCCGATCCGCGCCGCCCGGGGCAGGATGATGTAGAACAGGGTCTTGGGCTTGGACATGCCCAGGGCCCGTGCGGCTTCGATCTCACCCGGTGGAATGGCCTGGATCGCGCCCCGCAGGATCTCGGCGATATAGGCCGCGGTGTGCAGGGTCATGGTCGCCACGGCGCACCAGAACGGATCGCGCAGATAGGGCCACAGGGCGCTCTCGCGCACCGCGTCGAACTGCGCCAGGCCGTAGTAGACCAGGAACAGTTGCACCAGCAGCGGGGTCCCGCGGAAGAAGAAAATGTAGCCGTACGGCAGGGCACGCACGTACCACAACTTCGACGAACGGGCGATGCCCAGGGGAATCGCCAGCAGCAGCCCCAGGGTCACGGCCAGGCCCACCAGTTCCAGGGTCAGCGTGGCGCCCTGGATGAACTTCGGCAGCCATTTGTAGATGACTTCCCATTCCATTTACGTGGTCCTCACAAAGCCGCGCGCTGCGCGTTTTTCCAGATAGTGCAGGCCGGTCATGGAGATGATCGTCAGGCCCAGGTACATCACCGCTGCCACCATGTAGAAGGTGAACGGCTGCTTGGACACGGTCACTGCGATCTGCGCGTGGCGCATGATTTCTTCCAGGCCGATCACCGACACCAGCGCGGTGTCCTTCATCAGGATCATGAACAGGTTGCCCAGGCCGGGCAGGGCGATGCGCCACATCTGCGGCAGGATCAGCCGAATGAAAATCCGCGGCCGCGACAGGCCGAGGGCGACACCGGCTTCTCGGTGGCCCTTGGGGATCGCCAGGATCGCACCACGGAACACCTCGGTGGCGTAGGCGCCAAAGCACAGGCCGAGGGCGATGACCCCGGCGGCGAAGGCGTTGAGTTCAAGTTCGGGGTTGCCGAAGAACTCGCCCAAGGCCCGCATCAGGTTGACCGTGCCGTAGTAGATCAGCAGCACCCAGAGCAGCTCGGGCACGCCACGGACGATGGTCGAATAGGTTTCGCCAAGCCAGCGCAGGGGCTTGTGCGAGGAAGTCTTGGCCAGTGCGCCGAGCAGGCCGAGCACCAATCCCAGGCACATGGCCAGGAGGGCCAGTTTGACGGTCATCAGCGCGCCGACAGCAAGCGCCGGGCCGAATCCGTGAAGGTCGATAGTCATGGGGAGGCCAGGTGTTGCCCGGCCGGCGCCCGGGGGGCGGGCGCGGCCGAGCGAGTCAGATCAATAGATGTTGAACGGGAAGTACTTGTCGTTGATCTTCTTGTAGGTGCCGTCAGCGACGATTTCTTTCAGCGCGGCATTGAGCTTCGCACGGATCGGATCACCCTTGCGCACGGCGATGCCGATCTTGTCGCTTTCTTCCACAGGCTCGCCCTTGAACTCGTAAGGCTTGCCGGCTTCGCTCTTGAGCCACTCATAGTTGACGTACTTGTCGGCCAGGATTGCGTCCAGGCGGCCGGACGTCAGGTCCAGGTAAGCGTTTTCCTGGGTGTCATAGAGCTTGATGGTGATGTCATCGCCCATCTGGTCTTCCAGCCAGGTGCCGGACAGGGTGGCGCGTTGGGCACCGATGACCTTGCCCTTGAGGTAGGCCTTGTCGGTCTTGAAGTCGGCTTTGCTTTTCGGCGCGATGAACTGCAGCTTGTTCGAATAGTAGGGGTCGGTGAAGTCCACCGCCTGCTTGCGCTCGTCGGTGATCGACATCGAGGAGATCAGGAAGTCGAACTTCTTCGCGTTCAGGGCCGGGATGATGCCGTCCCAGTCAGAGGTGACCACGCTGCATTCGACTTTCATCTTGGCGCACAGGGCGTCGCCGATGTCTTTGTCGAAGCCCACGACCTGGCCGCTGGCATCCTTGTTATTGAACGGCGGGTAGGCTGCTTCGATGCCCATCTTCAGGGTCTCGGCGGCAGCGCTGGCGCTGAAGGCCAGGGTGACGGCAGCGGCCAGGAGGATTTTCTTATAGCTCTGCATGCGTGTAGCTCCGTTAGCGGTTGCTGGACATGAATTGTTTGCAGCGCGCCGAAAGCGGGTTTTCGAAGACCTGCTGTGGCGATCCCTGCTCTTCTATGAGGCCCTGGTGAAGGAACACCACTTCACTGGAAACCTGACGGGCAAAGCTCATTTCATGGGTGACCAGCAGCATGGTACGGCCTTCTTCGGCCAGGGCGCGGATCACATTGAGGACTTCCTGGACCATTTCCGGGTCCAGCGCCGAAGTCGGCTCGTCGAACAGGATGACTTTGGGCTGCATCGCCAGGGTCCGGGCGATGGCCGCACGTTGCTGCTGGCCGCCGGACAACTGGGAAGGGTAGGCATGGCGCTTGTCGGAGATACCGACCTTGGCCAGCAGTGCCTCGGCCACTTCGGTGGCCTCGGCTTTGCTCTGGCCCAGCACTCGGCGTGGAGCCTCGATGATGTTGTCGAGCACGCTCATGTGGGGCCAGAGATTGAAATTCTGGAAGACGAAACCGATTTCGCTGCGCATGCGGTTGATCTGCTTGCCGTCGGCGGCCACCAGCTCACCGTTTTTCGCGGGTTTGAGCTTGAGCTCTTCACCGGCTACCAGGATCTGGCCCTGGTGCGGGTTTTCCAGCAGGTTGATGCAGCGCAGGAAAGTGGACTTGCCGGAGCCGGAGGAACCCAGGATCGATATCACGTCACCGTCGCGAGCGGTCAGCGAGATACCTTTGAGTACCTCCTGAGTGCCGTAGCGTTTGTGCAAGTTGCGGATTTCAAGCGCGGGCGTGGCCTCAGCCATGTGCGGTCCTCATTGAGTTCAGTGTGCTCCTGCTGTTGGCGGCCTTCCTGGCGAGGCGCCAAGCTAGCATAGGGTTCAAAGCGCAGCCAACAGCGCTACCGGCGGTAAACAGGCGGTGTGTGGCAGGTTGTCGCATCAGCACAGAAGACTGTCGCCCCATCAACAACCGAACGCCTGTTTTAACCCTGGATCCGGCGGGTGTCGCGTAAAAAAAGGCGCGATGGTGCCAGCTTTGGCCGGGTGTTGGAAGGGTTAACGGGTCAAAGGCCATGGTTCTGCACTCTATTTGCACATCCCTTACTTTTTGGGTGTGTTTTTGGTGCACTGTTTCGTCCTACAAAGTGAGTCGGCCAGTAACGATCTGGCGAAATGCCATTAATCTCAATGACTTGAGATTTCCGTTGGTCGGTTCGCCAGCCCGCGGAGTCCGGGAGCCTGTAACATTTTGGCGCAATTCTTGCGTACGAAATAAAGAACGCCCTGTTGGATTCTTTTTACGAGAACGAATGCAGACCGGGTGGAGTGACTCTTTTTTCGTTGCAAAGGTGCTTTTCATGAGCGGTACGCAACTCTCCAATGACCTCGAACAGGGGCTCAAACCACGGCATGTGACCATGCTGTCGATTGCCGGCGTGATCGGTGCGGGTCTCTTCGTCGGCTCCGGCCACGCCATTGCCGAGGCCGGCCCGGCCGTCCTGCTGGCCTACGCGGCCGCCGGTACCCTGGTAGTGCTGGTGATGCGCATGCTGGCGGAGATGGCCGTAGCCTCGCCGGACACCGGGTCGTTCTCGACCTACGCCGATCGCGCCATCGGCCACTGGGCCGGTTTCACCATCGGTTGGCTGTACTGGTGGTTCTGGGTGTTGGTGATCCCGTTGGAGGCCAACGCCGCGGCAACCATCCTCCACGCCTGGTTCCCCAACGTGGCGATCTGGGCCTTCACCCTGGTGATCACTCTGCTGCTGACCGCCACCAACCTGTTCAGCGTGAAGCACTACGGCGAGTTCGAGTTCTGGTTCGCCTTGATCAAGGTGGTGGCCATTATCGGTTTCGTGATTCTCGGTCTGGCGGCGATCTTCGGCTTCCTGCCCAACAGCCAGGTCAGCGGCGTCGCGCATCTGGTGGATACCCAGGGCTTCATGCCCAACGGCATGGGAGCCGTGTTGGCAGCGATGCTGACCACCATGTTCTCTTTCATGGGCACCGAGATTGTCACCATTGCGGCGGCGGAATCGAAGAACCCGGGCCAGCAGATCTCCAAGGCCACCAATTCGGTGATCTGGCGTATCGGCTTGTTCTACCTGGTGTCGATCTTCATTGTCGTGGCCCTGGTGCCGTGGAACGACCCGAGCCTGGCCCAGGTCGGCTCCTACCAGACCGTGCTTGATCGCATGGGTATCCCCAACGCCAAGCTGATCGTTGACCTGGTGGTGCTGGTGGCCGTGACCAGTTGCCTGAACTCGGCGCTCTACACCGCCTCGCGCATGCTCTTCTCCCTGGGCAAGCGCGGCGATGCTCCGGCCGCAGCCAAGCGCACCAACGCCAGTGGCACCCCTTACTGGGCGGTGATCCTGTCCACTGCTGCGGCGTTCCTTGCGGTGTTCGCCAACTACGTAGCGCCGGCTGCAGTGTTCGAGTTCCTGCTGGCCAGTTCCGGTGCCATCGCCTTGCTGGTGTACCTGGTGATCGCGGTTTCGCAACTGCGCATGCGCCAGAAGCGCATGGCCGCCGGTGAGAAGATCGCTTTTCGCATGTGGCTGTTCCCCGGCCTGACCTACGCGGTGATTGTGTTCATCGTCGCGATCCTGAGCATCATGCTGTTCCAGGAAGAGCACCGGGTGGAGATCCTCGCCACCGGCTTGCTGAGCGTGGTGGTGATTGTCGCCGGCCTGCTAGTGGCACGGCGGCGCAAGGCTGAACGCAGGGGAGCACTGGTTCTGAACTGACGGTTCGACCCATTGCTACCGAAAAGGCCGCTGTCAGTGATGACCGCGGCCTTTTTCATCCCCGGATCAAACCCGGCGCCTGGCCCCGTGGCGCGTCTGGGGTTCCCCGCTGGTGGGGCTGCCGGTGGCTTTACTGACTGTGGACTCCTGCTGATAATCCGCCACTCGGTCAGCTTGGGAGGTTGCGATGAAGCATCTGGATATGGACTCTGCCGAGTGGGAAATACTCGACCTTGAATGGCATCAAGGGTTTGCCTTCATGGACGCTGCGCTGCTGGTGGACGCGTGTGCGCGGGACGTCTACCTGATGCTCCAGCTCGACGGGCAGGCGCCCTCTGAGCAGGCGCGCCAGGCGGCGGCCCAGCACTTTCCGGTTTCCCCCCTGGTGCCTGGCGAACCGCTCTGGCGGCATCGGACCCAGCGGCAACTGCTGCGGGATGCCCGGGTTGATTACTATGGGTTGCCCCGCTACTTCGAGCGTTATGGCTACTACCCTTTGCAGGCGTTGCCGATGCGCGTGTGCCGAAGGCTGCAGAGCCTGGGTCATGACCATTGGCGCGACCATGAGCGCGCCTATTTCTGCCACGACTATGGGTTCAATGTGATCGAGGGCGTGCGTCATGAACGCCTGGCGCTCCTGCAGCCGGTAGCGGACAGCTGGCCTTCGGCCGCGGTGCTGTTCAGCGACGGGGCCAAGGTCTTTCTCGGCGGGCGAGCGATCGCCAGTGCGGCGGATCAGGTGCGTGGCACCAACCACCCGGCTTATCAGGTGATCAACGGCCAGGTCTGTCGGGGCGGTACACCGTTGCACCAGAAGGACGGATCGGTGTTGCCCATCATCAATCCGGACGGCTTTCAGATGCTGGCCCGGCGCTGGGGCACGGACGGGCATTCGGTAATCGTCCAGGCGCAGCAGGGCTCAAAAACGACCTACGAATACTTCTACCGCATCGATAAGGTCGACCTGACGACCTTCAGTGTGCTCAACGAACGCTACGCCAAGGATGCCCAGCGGGCCTACTACCTGACTGGCAAGACCGTGCGTTTTGTCGGCGACTTTCGCCTGCTGAACCGCTGTCAGCCGTTGTTCGATGCCGGTGGCCGAGTGCTGGGCCATAGTGCAAGCCCGGACCAGTACTTTGCCGTGGACGACCAGTTCGTCTACTGCGCTGGCACCCGCTTGCGGGGAGCCCACGGCCCGAGCTTCCGCCACCTGGGGTTCGACTACTACGCCGATGAGCATCGCGCCTACCTGCGCAACAAACCGCTGGAGCTGGATGTGCAGAGCTTTGTGGTCGCCCAGCTCAATCGCGGTGAGTACGAGTATTCGCCGGTGCTGGTGGGCGACAGGCATGGCCCCCTGGGCTCGGGTGGGGTGATTGACCAGGGGATGCTGCAAGAGTGGGCAGCGTTCTTCGAGGCC
Organism: Pseudomonas sp. Fl5BN2; assembly: GCF_009908205.1. Taxonomy (NCBI): domain Bacteria; kingdom Pseudomonadati; phylum Pseudomonadota; class Gammaproteobacteria; order Pseudomonadales; family Pseudomonadaceae; genus Pseudomonas; species Pseudomonas sp. Fl5BN2. The sequence goes on from NZ_JAAARL010000003.1 coordinate 250,783, forward strand.
CATCCACAGTTGCAGGATTACTGGTGGCACCGCCTGCAGGCGCGACCTGAGCCGGTGCCTGAGCCGCAACCCCTGCGGGCCATTGGCCTGGGCTTTGAGCTGGGGCGTCAGGTGCACTTCCATGGCCGCGTGATCAATGGCCTGGATGCAGCCAGCTTCAAGCTGCTGGACACCCATCTGTGCGGCGATGCCAATGGCTTGTACCTGATCCCTTTCCACAATGCCCAGACGGATGTGCCCGAGCGTTTCTCCTCGGCTCCTGTCGAGCATTACCGCGCCCTGGGCGGGCCCTACCTGACGGATGGCCAGACGCTGTTCTGCCACACGATTTTCTACCTGGTGCCTGAGCCGATGGGCAAGGCGGATCTGGCCAGCTTCGAGTCCTGTGGGTATGGCTGGGGTAGGGACAAGGGTGCGGTGTATTACTACCGCGAGAGCAAAAAACGCCTCGACCCGGCTCACACCCGTTTCATGGGCAACTACGCCTTCTGCGCGACACAGATGTTCTCTGCCGGCAAACCGCTGGAGGTGGCGTTCAGCCCGGAAGAGGTGAGGGTGCCGCATCCGGACTTTTTGCAGTTGGGCACGCGCAAGCTGTTCTGTGGCCGGCGGCCGCTGAGTGCCAAGCGCATCGACCTGGCGAGCTTGGAGTTTCTCGGCGCGCGCCATGCCCGGGACAAGCAGCGGTTCTACCAGTACGACGGCTACGCGACTCTCACCGAAGTCAGTGCGGAGCAGTACCGCCAGGCGCTGGTCAAGGAACTTGAGCAGCAACCGGAGGCCGGTGCCGAGGGTGTGACCTTCTGAAGGACAAAAGGCCGTTGTCAGCATTTACAGCGGCCTTTCTACTGGGTTTGCGACGCGTTGGAGGGCGTTTCATGGACAGCCCCCCAGACGAAATAGTAGCCTGCGCATTCTTCGATAAGAGCTCTTGCGTGGCAACGTGAGAGGAGCCGGGGAATGGCGCTGTATTGCAAGGGATTGAACACTTGTCGGGACTCTGAATCCGTCTTCTGCCTCTCTCCCTTGATCCATCCGCGCCGGCCCTTGCTCCTGCTTGGCCGCGCCTGCCTCAGGCATGGCCGACAGTCCCGGCTCGAAGAGCGAGCATTCAGGAGCCAACGGTGATCGCCCGATCATTGGTTCCTCAAAATGGGGCGGCAAGGAGACGCGCATGGCATTCACTAAAATCATCTTCAAAAACCCGAACACCGGAGCCATGAAAGTTGCGCCTATCGGCTTTTCTTGGACCGTGTTCTTTTTTGGTTTCATCCCGGCACTGTTTCGTTCCGACTGGAAATGGGCGGCGATCATGTTCGCGGTGGGCTTCTTCACCTTCAGCCTGAGCAACTTCGTGTTTTGCTTCATCTACAACAAGTTTTATGCCCGCGATCTGATCGGCGAAGGCTACAAGGCTCAGTCCATCGCTAGCGGCGACCTGGGTTTCGCCAGCGCCAGTGTCGGCATGGAAATCCCCCGGCTGGAAGCAGTCTGAGTTTCAGGTCGGCTCCCGTAGCGGAAATGGAAAAGGGCGCATTCATTGCTGAATGCGCCCTTTTTTCATCCGCGGTCGAGGCTCAGCCTTCGGCGCTGAACAAGGCCTGGGACGCGGCCATGTAGTCGGCCTGGAAGGCCTCTGACTCGATCCAGGCCAGCGCCGTGGCCTCGTCAGCCTCGGTGGACCAATTGCGGTATTCGATCAGGGCCGCAAGGATGAAGTCCGTGGCGCCCTGTTCGCCCTCCTGTTCATACACCAGCTCCAGTAACGGATCCTGCAGGAACACCGTGCACAGGGCCTGCTGGCTGGTTTTCTCGGCGTCGCGCATTTTCACGAACAGCTCGGTCAGGTCCACCGACTCGAAGTCGAGGCGACTGTCGTTGGGGTCCAGCTCCAGTTCCGAGGTCGGGGCACTGCGCTTGGCGCGGTTTTGCTTGGCCTTGGCTTTGGCCCGGGCGGCACGTTTGTGTTGTTTGTCCAGAGAGGCCATGGGCGTCTTACCTTGCTGCGAAATGGTTCAGCGCGCGCCTGATGGCAGGCGTGCGGCATGTCAGGCGCGCAAGGATGCCAGTAAATCCGCGATCCGGCATCTGCTGCCGGACCGCGGGCACCGCCGAAGTCTTGCCCGGGAGTGCCTTGGAAGCGAGCGCGTGGGTCTTTTGTCGGGTTTTTCCCACTCAGTGGGAATCTGATTTCATTCGGCGGGAAACTCCATGCACCATGGCTGCAAGAGGCCGCTATGAACTACCACACGCCGACTGATCGCTTACTGCAAATCCTCGTGGCCTTGGGGCAATCCCCCGAGGCGATGTCCGCCAAGGCCTTGTCGCAAGACTTGCAACAGCCGTTGAGCAGCACCTATCGCCACCTCAAGACCCTGTTGCGCTGGGGCTTGGCCGAAGACAACGGCCAGGGTCGCTATGTGCCCGGGCCGACCTGCCTGCAACTGGCGAAGAAATTCGACCGTGAAGGGTTGCTGGTGACCCTGGCCAAGCCGGAGTTGAAACGCCTGGCCGAGCTCACTCAGGAAAGTGTCGCGCTGATGGTACCCAGCAACGGGCAGGCCATCTGCATCGAGCTGGTGGACAGCCCCCAGCCCCTGCGCTGCTGCTATCAAAAAGGCCTGGCCCAACCGTTATTGCTGGGGGCCTCGGCCAGGGTCCTGCTGGCCTATATGGAGCCTGAGCGCAGCCTGCCGATCCTGCGTCTGCAGGGCGTCGATGAAGGTGAGTTCGCGGGCTACCTGCAGGGCTTCGAGCAAATCCGCCAGGCCGGTCATGCGGTCAGCCTGAGTGAAATCGATGAGGGTATCTGGGGCGTCAGCGCGCCTTTGCTGGACAGCCGCGAGCGCTTGCAGGGCGCCATCAGCCTCATGGCCCCGGCCTTTCGTGCCGGGCAGAACAGCGAGCGGCTGATCCGCTGGACCCGCGAAGCGGCGCAGCGCCTGAGCGCCCGACTTGACTGAATTGACTGGAGCAAACCCATGACTGTCCATCCCCCCATGCATCTGTGGCAGGGCCGTAGCGACCTGGCCGAAGGCGCGGCGGCCTTGCGCTGGCACCAATGGGTGCAGCCCGAGGCACCCGGCCAGGCCGCAGGTATCGCCTTGCTGGGGCTGGCTTGTGATGAGGGGGTCAAGCGCAACCAGGGGCGTACCGGTGCCCGCCAGGGGCCCGAGGCCTTGCGCGGCGCCTTGGCCAACCTGGCCTGGCATGGCAGCTGTGGCTTGTACGACGCGGGTGATGTGAGCTGCCAGGGTGCTCAACTGGAAGCGGCGCAACAGGCCTACGCCCAGCGGCTCAGCCGGTTGCTGGATCAAGGGCATCTGCCCCTGGGTCTCGGCGGTGGCCATGAAATCGCTTTCGCCAGCTTCAGCGGCCTGGCCGACCACCTTGAGCGCCAGGCGCAGCGCCCGCGGATCGGCATCCTGAATTTCGACGCGCATTTCGACCTGCGCCATGCCCAGCACAGCAGCTCGGGAACGCCCTTTCGGCAGATCGCCGAGTATTGCCAGGCGGCGGACCTGCCCTTCAACTACTGCTGCCTGGGGGTCAGTGAATTGAGCAATACCCAGGCACTGTTCGATCAGGCACGCCAGCTCAAGGTGCACTATCTGCTGGACCGGCAGATGCAGGGCTGGAACATGACGGCCATCGAGGCATTCGTCGATGATTTTCTAGACCGCATCGATGTGCTCTACATGACCCTGTGCCTGGACGTATTGCCCGCCAGCCAAGCGCCAGGGGTCAGTGCGCCTTCGGCTCACGGCGTCGATGTCCAGGTGGTCGAGCACCTGGCGCGGCGGGCCCGTGCCAGCGGCAAGCTGCGGGTCGCCGATATCGCCGAACTCAATCCCGGGCTCGATCATGACCAGCGTACCGCCCGTGTGGCAGCACGCTTGCTGGCCAGCCTGATTCACTGACGGGGCGTTGACCCCCGCTGAACGACACCACAACGACAAAAAGAAGAGATACCACGCATGCTGACTTTTGAACTGGACGCGCCGACTACGCTGGCGCTGGCCTTGATCCTTCTGGGGGTGGGCGCGCAGCTGAAAAAGCGCAGCCGCTGGCTGACCCAGCTGTGTGTGCCGTCACCGGTCATCGGCGGATTTGGCTTTGCCCTGATCGTCTGGCTGCTGCGGGACCAGCAGTTGCTCAGCCTCAAGCTCGATACGGCGATCCAGGGCCCGTTGATGGTGGCGTTCTTCACCACAGTCGGCCTGGGTGGCAGCCTCGGGCTACTGCGTCGGGGGGGCAAGATTCTGTTTGTCTATCTGGGAGCCTGCTGGTCCCTGGCCCTGCTGCAGAACCTGGTAGGGGTTGGCACGGCCAAGGCGCTGGGGATCGATCCGCTGCTGGGCATCATGGCGGGCGCGGTGTCCCTGGAAGGCGGCTTTGGCGCGGCGGCGGCGTTCGGGCCGATTGCCGAGAACCTCGGTGCCGTCGGCGCCACCACCGCAGCGCTGGCGGCGGCGACCTTCGGCATGGTGGCTGGCGGCCTGCTGGGCAGCCCGTTGGCGCGCTGGTTGATCGAACGCAACAAGCTGGTGATCCAGGCCGATCAGGTCAGTAGCCTGCAACACCTGGAAAGTGCCGCCACTACGCCGCTCGCGCCGCTGGATGCGCCCACCCTGCTGCGCCTGCTGACCTGCATCCTGGTGATCATGGTGCTGGGGTTCTGGATGGGCAGCGCTCTCAACCAGCACTTGGGGATTGTCCTGCCCAGCTACGTCGGGGCGATGTTCGTGGCGATCATCCTGCGCAATCTCAACGACCGCACGCAGATCATCGAGATCCCCGACAGTGCCGTGAGCACCGTCGGCGATGTGTGCCTGGGGGTATTCCTGACCATGGCGATGATGAGCCTGAAGTTCTGGGAGCTGGAGCAACTGGGCCTGCCGCTGCTGGTGATCCTGGTGGTGCAGGTGTTGATCATGATTCTGCTGTGCGTGTTCGTGCTGTTTCGCCTGTTTGGCGGCAACTACGACGCCGCGGTGCTGTGTGCCGGCTTCATGGGCCATGGCCTGGGTGCGACGCCCAATGCGGTGGCCAACATGGGGGCGATCTGTGATCACTACAAAGTATTTTCCTACAAGGCGTTCATCATCGTGCCGCTGTGTGGCGCGGTGTTGATCGACATCGTGGCGATCCCGATCATCACCTGGTTCATCAACGCCTTTGCCTGAGTCGCAGGCTTAGCGAGGCCCTGGCACCTGGTGCCCCGGGCCCTGGCTATCCAGTTCGCCGTGGCGCAGCCAGGCCAGGGTCACGGGCCAGAGCCGGGTCTGGAAGCGGCTGTGGAAAAACGCGAAATGCCCGATCTCGGTTTCGCCGATGTCCTCGGGGTTGATGCGCAGATGGGTGCGTGGGCTGTTGCTGTAATAGCCCAGCAGCCGCTCGATGGCCGGGATGGTGCCAAAGGGGTCGTCGCTGACACTGATGGCGAGCATTGGCGCGGTGACCCGGCTGAACGCCAGAGAGTCCTCCCGGCTGTTGAGTGTCCTGCCACTGGGGCGGCCCTCGTAGCGTGAGTGCGGGGTGCACCAGTCGCTGACCACGCCGGCCGGGGTGTCTTCCATCCAGCCCAGGCGCTTGCCGGGAAAGTAGCCATAGAACCGCGTCAGCAGCGGCATCAGCAGATGCCACTTGGCGAGCATTCGCCAGCGCAGTTGCGGAGTGTAGTCACGCCAGTAGGCAAACTGCGCGCCCATGGTCACCACCCTGCGAACTATCCCTGAGGAGGCTCCCAGGCCCACTGCGCAGCCGCCAAAGCTGTGGCCGACGACATCGATCGGCTGGCCGGGGAACTCGCGCTGGGCGCGCTTGAGCATGGCCTCGTAGTCCAGCGAGCCCCAATCCGACCAGGAGGCCTTGAAGCCTTTGAGCGAGGCCGGGCGCGACTCGCCGATGCCGCGATAGTCGTAGGTCATGACATCGAAGCCGTTGGCGAACAGGTAGTCGGCAAAGCGGAAGTAATAGCGGCAGCGCACCGAAGTGGCGGCGTTGATGATCACCACGGCGCGTGCCGGGTCCGGTTGGGCGTGTCGCCAGGCAAAGCCGCCCAGAACCACGCCATCTGCCGTGGGCTCGCTGAAGGTTTCGCTGGGACCGACCACAGGTCCGGTGATGGCGGGGCGGGTGGCTGGCAGGTCGGATGGGGACAACAGGGACATGGGCGGTTGTTCCTGGTTGGCTGGAGTGAGTCAGGGAACTGACGGTGCTCAGCGACGGTTTTTTTGTGCGCTCATTAATACCCGGCCGATCCACAGCACAGCAACCGCCAATGCTCCCAGCAGCAGCGTAGAGGTGCCTTGCCAGAGCAGCTCGAAATAGAACTGGGTGGGTTGCAGCTCGTGGTTGTAGGTGAGCTTCGGGCCGACGCGGTTGCTGGTGACAATCTGGCCATCGAGCAGTGCAGCGATCAGCGTCCAGGCCAGCAGCCCGGTCAGTGCCAGCAGCACCATGCCGATCAACAGGAATAGCCAGGCCCCGCTGCGGTGGTTTGCGGGCTTGGGATGGGGCCGGGGAATACGGGTTCTCTTCTGATTCACGCAGGGCAGTTCCATTGCAGCCTTGGGGGCGGGTGGTGACAACTTTACTCCCGGGCAGCGCCATGGGAATAATCCGTGGCCATGGTTTTTCGTGGCGGCATTGACTGACGAATAGAGTGTCGAGCATGGACGTGAAGAATCAGCTGGGCGCGGAACAATGCTGGGGCATGGGGGAGATCCGGCGTGCAATCGACACCCTGGAGCGGTCGCTCATCCAGCTGCTGGGGGCGCGTTTCAAGTACGTGCTGGTCGCCTTGAGGTTCAAGAGTGCCTGAGTACAACCTGACTGCCGACGATGCGCGCATCAAGCTGTTTCCCGAGCACGTCAGTCTGTGGGCCGACTGCTTGGAGCTGGCGACACTGGCCATGCCCGAGAAGCGCCCCTTCCGGGCGCTGCGCTATGGCTGGGTGGTGCTGGTGGTGGGGTTGCTTGGCGCGGTGGCACTGGGCAACCAGGCACTGGTGCTTGGCTTTGGCGCCTTGATCCTGTTTGTGCCGCTGATGGTCTTGGCTATCGTCAGGCTGCTGCGCCCGCCTGCTCGTGCCGATGCCTGGTTCGATGCCCACGGCTTGCACCTGATGCGCGGCACGAAAAAGGCCCCGGGCGCGGTTTACCAGTACTTCATTCCCTTTGCGGACATTACCCGCGTGGCGACTCTGGAGCAGTCCATCGACCTTGGACGGCGAGGGCATGTGCAGTACCGCACCTACCTTGTCGAGAGCCGACAGTTCTTCGCTGGGCCGACCAGCATCCACATCAGCACCCGAGGCAGCCTGGAGGCGCTGCGTTCGGTGCTCGAACGTCTGGGGCGGTTGCCAGCGGCGGTGCATATTGTCGTACCGTCGACGAGGCACTACCCCGCGCCGTCCGCCTCGGAGCTCACCTAGGCGCCAGCGCCTCATCGTCGGCGCGCAGTTCGTCTTTCAGCCACGGCCGCTGGATAACTTTACTCCCGGGCAGGCCCATGGGAATAATCTGTGGCCATGGTTTTCCGTGGCGGCCTAACTGACGACTGGAGTGTCGAGCATGGAAGTGAAGAATCAGCTGAGCCCGGAACAGTGCCAGGGTATGGAAGACATCCGGCGTGAGATCGACACCCTGGATCGAGCCGTCATCGAGTTGCTGGGGGCGCGTTTCAAGTACGTGCTGGCGGCCTCTAAGTTCAAGACCTCGGCGGCGTCGGTGCGCGCCGATGAGCGCTTCAAGGCGATGCTCGCCACCCGGCGTGAATGGGCCCAGGCCGAGGGCCTGGACCCGGATGCCATCGAAAGACTCTATGCCGACCTGGTGCAGCATTTCATCGCGCAAGAGATGCGTCATTGGCAGGCCGCGCAAGCTCCGGCCTGAGGGCTGAATCCTCTTCGTTGAACTCCTGTTCAAGCCATTCCAGCAGGGCCTGGACCTGCTGCCGAGGGTGCTCCTCGGGATGGCTGTAGACCGAGAGCGCCGTGGGCAATGACACGCTTTCAACACAAGGCCTGAACAGCGCGCCATGGTCGATCAAGCGGTCGGCGGTACGGCGCCAGCCCATGGCGATACCGTGCCCCTGGACTGCGGCCTGGAGCACCATCGGGTAGTTATCGAAGAACTGGCCGCGGGTGCTTTCGGCCAGGTTCGCTTCGAATCTGCGTAGCCAACTGCTCCACTCCATCAAGTGCGGGGTGCTGGAGCGGTAGTGCAGCAGGACATGCCGCTGCAGTTCATCGATCGCCAGGGAGCCCGGGGCGATGGCCAGATACTCGGGGCTGCACACCGGGAACACTTCGTCCGAGGCGGTGAACATCAACTGGTGGGAACCGCTGTCGCGCCCGGTGCTTTGCAGGGCAACATCAAAATGGCCGTCGAATCGGCTCAGGGGCTGCGTGGTGGTGACCACCTGGATCTCGATCTGCGGATGGCGCAGATGGAACCTCGACAGCCGTGGCATCAGCCAATAGAAGCCCTCGCACAGCTGGCACAGCAGCACCACCTGATGGCTTTGCGGCCGGCCGCGCATGGCCTCGGCAGTGCTGCCTATCGCTCCCAGGGCGCTGCTGACCACCCGGGCCAGCTCGATGCCTTCCGGGGTCAGGAACACCGAGCGATTGCGCCGGCTGAACAGCTTCAGCCCGAGGTTCTCCTCCAGCCCGCGAATCTGCCGGCTGACGGCGGCCTGGGTGATGTGCAGCTCTTCGGCCGCGCGGGAAAAACTGCCCAGGCGTGCGGCGGCTTCGAAGGGCAGCAGGGTGGCGAGCGGAGGTAGTGCCTTGCCGAGTAGATTCATGATCTGTGGTTATGCATCGACGGCCGAGAACTCGTTTGTAGCACAGGTTGAGGATTGCGCAGTATGGCCCCGAATTATCGATGGAGGCCGGTCATGAACAACCACACTGCGAGCCTGGCCCTGGGCGTGGCGTTTGCCGTTTTCGCCACCTTGAGTTGGTCAGTGAATTTCATCGCGCCGTATATCACCGGCAATTACAGCCTGTACGACCTGATGGCCCTGCGCTTTCTCATGGCCGGAGCAATCGGTGCCTGCCTGTTGTGGGTCAATCGTACTCATCTGCGCGGCATCAGCCGGGGGCTGCGCTGCCTTGGTCTGGGCCTGGGAGTGATCGGTTACCTGGGGTACAGCGCCTGTATCGCCGGTGGTGTGCTGCTCGCCGGCCCGGTGCTGACCCCGGCGTTGATTGGCCTGGTGCCGGTGCTGATGGCCCTGCTGGGCAATAGCCGTAGCCGGACCTTGCCTTGGGGGCGGCTGGCCTTGCCGCTGGGGTTCCTGCTGGCCGGTCTGGGGCTGATCCATCTGGGCAGCCTGGGGCAGGCGACAGTCGAGGGTTCATCCCTGGGTGTCGGGCTGCTGTTCTCCCTGGGAGCGATAGCCGTGTGGCTGATTTTCAGCCTGCTCAATCAGCGGGCGATGGAAAGCCTGTCTGTGCGGGCACTCGGCGCCTGGACCGGATTGATGATGAGTGGGGGGGCGCTGGCGATGCTGCTTCTGCTGCCCTTGGGCCTGCACCTGGAGTTGTTCCGGTTACCGACCCTGGGCTTTTCCTGGGCACAGGCCGGATCGTTGTATCTCTGGGCGCTGATGATTGCCCTGTGCTCCTCGGTGGCCGGCGCCTGGGCCTGGAATCTTGCCACCCGACATCTGCCGATGGTGCTCTCGGGGCAATTGGTGGCGTTGGAGTCCTTGTTCGCGACCCTGCTCGGCCTGCTGTTCCATGGGCGCTGGCCAACCCTGTTCGAAGGCCTGGGCCTGATGGCGGTGCTGACGGGGACAGTGCTGGCGGTGCGAGTGATCATGCTTCGTGGTGAGCCAGGGATTGGAACGCTGCGTACCGGAGCAGGCGAGCATGCTTCGGTGCGCGAGCCCTGAAAACTGTGCTAGTCACGTGTTGCGTGAAGCCTGGCGACTCTCTCCATTTTTCGAATGCCGCCGGACCACCCGCAGGGCAGTAAAAACTCCGACGATCGGCGCGAGCGCGAAGACTGCAAACAGCCAGCTGGCAGCGCTCGCGGTGCCGGGGATGCCTCCGGGATCAGTTAGACCGGCGACGTTCGCGATCATGCCGGCCAGGGCGGCGCCGAGCGCGGTGGCGAACAACTGCACGGTCGTAATAGACGCAGCAGCCAAGTCTTGCTCGCCAACTGACGCGACCTGAAACACCTGGGTCAGCAGATGCGGCCAAGCGAGTCCCACACCCAATCCGATGGCGACCAACCCAATGCATATCGGCGTGAGTGACAGCCAGCCACCAGCGCTCTCGGTTGGCATCAAAACGGCAAGCGCCACCATGCCGACCGCTCCAAGGATCGGGCCGGCGAGGATCGCGTGCCTGATGCCTGTGCCGCTCGCCCCAGAGCTTGCGATTGACCCCAGTGTCCATCCAGCGGCCATGAGCGCTGCGAGATAGCCTGCGACGAGCGGGGACTGATGGTGGAGGACCTGGAGAAACAGCGGAACGAATATTTCGCCACTGGTCACGGCGACCGCAAGCAGCGACATGGTTGCATACAGCACCCCCAGTGCCGTTGTGATCCGGAACGCGCCTGCCGGCAGCAGTCTATGGCGGGCGCGGTTTTCCGTGCCGATCAGCAGCGCGGTCAGGATGGCGGCGGCTGCCAGGCCCGCGATGTTCCAGGAGAGGACCGAGGAGACACTGGCGAAAGAAACCGCGAGCACCGCCGACGTCAAGAACACCAGCTGGGCGAGTGCAAGCGGCGAGCGCTCGGCTTTGTCAGCGCTGCGTTTCGGCAGCATGCCTACAGCCAGCAGGGCAAACAGTACCGCGACTGGAATGAGCGACCAGAACGCCGCTCGCCAGACGCCGAGTTCAGCGAAGATGCCGCCTACGGCAGGACCGACCAGCGTTGCCACGCCCCACATGCCGGAGACTAACGCCATTGCGCGCGGCCACAAGGCTTCATCGAAAACCAGCCGGATCATGGCATAGGAGAGCGCGAACAAAAAACCGCCGCCTAGTCCCTGAACAAGACGCCCCGTGAGCATTACCGGCATTGACGGGGCAAGTGCGCAGATGAACGCTCCGCTCGCAAACACCAATGCGGCAATAACGTACGCGCCGCGTGGCCCCGCGCTGGTGAGCAGCCTCGCCGACAGCGCCGAACCAAGGATGGAAGCCGCGACGAACAGGGTGGTATTCCAGGCGTAATAGTCAATGCCGCCAATGTCCTTGATCACCGACGGCAGAATCGTGGTGGCGATGTAGACATTGATTGCATGGAGGACCACGCCACCTGCGAGTGCGAGCGCGCGTACTCCATTAGAGCCAGACAGCAGGGCGGTCCAACCCGCTCCTGGCGCGGAGTGGCAATATTGATCGGATGAGGCGTGACGCTTGTCCATGTTAGCTCCACTTCGAGAGGTCTCACGCGGCAGTGCATGAGGGCTTGCGAAGGCAAACCGACACTCGTTATAAAACCTCATGTATAGATGAGGTCAAGAGGGGTCAAGAATCCATGATTGATGTACGCGTGCCTTTATCGGTAGGAGAGTTGGCCCGCCGATGCGGTGTGACAATTGCGACCGTCCACTTCTACGAGGCCAAAGGCCTCATCCAGGGGCAGCGCAGCGTGGGCAATCAGCGTCGCTATGCCCGCGATACGCTCCGGCGCATTGCCATTATCAAGGTCGCGAAGCTTGCGGGTATCCCGTTGATGACCATCAAGGCTGCGCTCGACGAGCTTCCATCCGGGCGACCGCTGACGGCAAAAGACTGGACGCATCTCTCCACGATCTGGAGGAATACGCTGACCGAGCGGATTCGCAGCCTCACCCAGCTTCGCGATCAGCTTGACGGTTGTATCGGTTGTGGGTGTCTCTCTATGGACGACTGTCCTCTTCGTAACCCGGGTGATCAGTTGGGCCTGCTCGGAAAGGGCGCCGTTTTGCTCGAGAAAGACACCATGTCCACAGCGTGAGTGAATCGCTTTCAGTTTTGCCGACAACCAGGGCCTGGCCCTTCTGAGCGCGTTTGAGGGGTTTCTTCCACTCGCCGGGATCGATGCCCTCAATCGGTAGTTGACGGCTTTATTGAGGCTCTGGCGAGCGTTGAGCAGGGTGACTGCTGGGTATGCGCCAAGCGCCAGCATCTAGGGGAATGGTTTGGAACCGTAGAAAGCAAAAAACCCGCACTAGGCGGGTTTTTTGGTTGCTTTCACGTGATGTAAACACCACCTGAAAGCTGAAGGTGGTGCCCAGAGACGGAATCGAACCGCCGACACGGGGATTTTCAATTCGCCAGTGTCGTTGCAACGCTAGATTACACTGACGTTCGCTTGAGTAAGGTACAGCACGGTAAAGTACTTATCAAACAGTGCATTAGCGTACGGTACGTTACATTCGAGCTCGTCCGTGCTGTACCGCTGGTGTACCTGAAAACCCAAGGGGCGGAGCCTGGCTTGGAGGTGGTGTCTCATCGCTCGGCTTAGGATCTGCGTACCAACCCTCGACAAGCTGCGGCAGCGGAGCTGCCTTGGTCTCGGGTTATGCGGTAACGCGAAACTATCATTCATACTTTTTTCTTCCCGCGATTTTGCGGGGCAGGTGAGGAGTAACCAAACTCTAGGAAGAAGTGTGCTACGTGGATGCTGCCGTGTGGTGGGGCGCTTGCGGCGGGGCGAAGATGGACCGTGTCAAACGCCGCCGCTGATGGAAAAAGAACAGACGGCGTTTGCAGGTGAGCGCCATCGCTGGAGGGCTGAATTCTGAGGTTGGTCTGAACATCTGGACTACCACCTAAGGCCTGACGAATGGGATCCACACATTCTGAGTAGTCATCGATGATTATACCTACCATGCAGGCCACAGGATCTCCGAAGCTATAGGAACCATCGACGAAACGACCCAGACCGTCGCTCCCCCAATATGCCTTATAACTACTGGCAGTCCTTTTTAGTTTTTTAAACTCAAAAACAATTTTCCAGTTATTTGAGTCATTCCAAGTATATTCAATATCCGTGCGTGTACGAGATTTAATATTCAGAGTGTTTGGATCCAGGATGACGTGAACAGGTTCCGCAGACCAGTTTCCGAGCAATCTAGGGTGCAAGTCTCGCACTCGAGAGCAAAGGACTAAAGTTAGGTCAGGCTCTTTTTTTGCTCTATTAAAACCATCCTGGTGGCGTCTAGCCAGGAGCTTCCATGTTTCTGAAAGCGCGTCGACAGCCTGTTTTGCCTGCTGGTGAGGGAAGGTTTTCAACCAGTCCAATGGGATGCTATTACTCATTCAGCAGACACCTTTTCACGGTGAATAAGCTCTACGATAGAGCGCGCATCGCGCATTGCAGATCGTTTTAGCCACATCCGACGGAAAGGTGGACGAAGAAGCAAGAAAGCACCTGGCGCTTGAATTGTTACGTCCGGGAGGAAGGCAACAGTTTCAGAACGATGAGCTGGTAGTAGTCCTTGGGAGTTTAGACCTTCCATAGTTTTCCTAACCCAAATTTCTAATTTTTTCTCGTCGAAGTCGGCAGCCTTCTCAGGCTCAGAGAGAGTAATAGCCGCTACCGCTACTCGACCAACTGCAGAGTTTACCGTCCAAGCCTTAACTACAATGGAACCCTCGCCATTTAAATGGGAGCGCCATATGCCGAGTTCTTGGCTCAAAGTATCTGCGTAATCTTTTAGCTCGTTTTTTGTGATGGTTTTGTATACTTCGGTATTTATGCTTTTATAGCCGCGAGGGCGCACTGAAGGGACTAGTATAGTGTTTGCTTCTGTGACCAGAGCAGACTCTTCGGCACTCAATCCAAAATACTCGTGAATCAAGATGTTTATGTGTTTCTGTATTTGGGTGCTATGGTTTTGTGCTCTTAGAAACTCAAGTCTTTCAATATTTCCGAGGGCTAAAGATATTTCAGATATTATTTCTCTGGCTCGGCTTGGATCGAAGTGATCATCGGGAGCGAAAAAAGGAAACTGTTCTATATCACCCAATGTTACTCGGTTGCGGTCACAGGTAACTTGAAACGCCCTCATCAACAGGAAATAGGTAGCAAGGTCGGAGCGTAGATATGCAGCCATAAAGCGCAAAAGTTCTCTATCGCTTTCTGGGCCTGAAATTACCCCTATGCTGCTGGTGAATGAAGCCGGCTTTTCAATATAAGCCGCTCGGATTTGTTTACTGCTATCGAAACCATCAGTAAACAATATACGAGGGCCATGAAAAACATCCCATAAATCGTCTGTGAGATTTACAACGGATTCAATACCTTCTGGAAAACTCTGTATTTCGTCATCCAAGAGAACAGGCGAGCTGGATTTCAATGATTCAACTAGTATATGCCCGATTCTTCTTAGGGGGGCCGCATCTGAAGTAAACTTTGCGTGTTTGTCTTTAAGGTGAACACCTTTGCGGGTGCGCCAGCTGTTTTCTCCGTTGTTGAACAAGTCTTTAACTTGACCTATAGCTCTAAGTCGTTCACATAGGGCTATATCGAACTCATTGCCCCACATCAGTGTGACAAGACGAGTGGGATCATTGTAGTAAGCCTGTGCTGGCACCAAGTGACGGTCCGCTGGAGAAAGGGCCAGACGGCCAAAGGCTAAGCTAGCATCAACTTTTGGGGCCCAGTATTCAATTTGCTCATCTGCTGGTATTGACCATGACTGTGTGCCCGTTCTAGGGCGAGAGGTAATAACAGCGCAGCTGTGTTCTGCTGTCTCAAATATAAAGTTATGGAGGTCTCCAAAATTTATAAATCGATCAATTTTTGCAAAGGCAAGCCAGCCCTGAATAAATGGTCGGCTAGTGGACGCAATTAGTAGGCTGATTGGCATAATCAAGCATATACGGCCATTTGGCGATACACTCTCCAATGCTCTAAACGCAAAGTCGCCCGCCAGTTGGCGACGCGCTCTTGGCACTCCTTTTTTCTTTGCCCAAATATCCGCCGAACTCCATGCGCTTCCAGCAGGCTCACTCCAAGGAGGATTCGAGATTATGAGGCTGAATCTTTGTGATGTAGCAAACAGGTTTTCAGGCGCGAAAAAGTCCCCGTGCTGTTCGCCGCACAGTAAGTTTATACCGCGAAGTGTCGGAAGCTTAACCTGTTCACTCTCTTGAAGTAGAGCAATATCGGCAGGTTTCAGATCCTCAAGAAGCGAAAGGTATAAACTGAAAGCAGTAACACGACAGGCGGCCTCGCTAATGTCAGCGCCAAAAATGTGTCCCTTTAAAAGTTTTATACGGCCTGCGAGATCTAGGCATTCACCTGTTTGACCTTCTTGTATTTGAAGAAGGCGCCGGTATGCGGTAGTAAGCAAAATGCCAGAGCCGCAGGCTGGATCGAAAACCGTTTCATTTGCTGGATTCAGAGACGTATGGAATGCTTCATCAATTACAAAATTTGCAAGATGACGAGGCGTATAATAGGCCGACAATATGCTCTGTCGTTCCCCTATAAATGATTCGTAAATTCCGGACAGTAGCTCTACAGGAATGAAGCTAAAGTCATAATTCCACAATGATAGCTGACCGCTGTCTAGATCGACCTGGTCAAGGAATCGGCCTAGTATGTCTAAACCCTTGGAGCTGACCAGTGACCACCAGTCAGAGTTTGTATGGTCCAGCGAAAGAAAATCACCATTAAAGTCTTTCCTAAGCGCCTCGATCAGTTTTTCAATGCCACGGGTATTATGGCTGGCGACTAACGAGTGTAGAGGCTCGACATTTCGTTGGGTGCGGTAAACTTCGCTTACGATATTTCTATGCTCAAGATAAGAGATAAAAAGTATCTGTCCTAAAAGTCCCTGTGCTGCCGCTCGAGCTACACTGGCTTTCGTTAGCTGTTCAATTGCAAGTCCCAAGTTTTTAAGAAGTTGTCGATCGACTCTGTCTCCTGGGGAAAACCATTTTGGCAGTCTACGTTGAACATCACTTGACGAGACCTCGGCTAATGAGAAGTACCCTGTAGTAATGGCTTCTTTAGCACTTAGGGTGGTGCCAATGGGCACGTTTTTCGCCGGCGGGTACGCAGTTAAGCTTGAATCGTCCATCACAATGACCAACGAAATCAGGTTTTGATTCCAGATCTTTTGACGAATTCGATTTAAGTCTTCAGTCGAGAGTGATAGCGCGTCATCAAAAAAAGCTACCGCAGGCACGCCATCTACTTCAAATACAGCTTTTGCACGAACTTGGCCGTCAGGACGCAACAGCTCGTTAAGCTCACTTCTATACCTGTGGCTGAGGCTAATATCCGCAGACTCAATGTGGAGCCCTTGGGCATGGCTATATCCGAGAACTTCTAACCAGCGCTCAAAAGTAATGTTCTCGTTCATTGTTTACGCTGCCTACGCGCTCCGGCTTTGACGGCCGTCTCAGAAGCGTTGAAAGTCTGCACTCTGTTTTTTTTCCGATTTGGCATCACTGATTGCAGACCAAGGTCAAGCAATTGCTGTTGAGATAGTCCCGGTAGGTAATCGGCTGCTAGGTAGCCGTCCACTCGAGCAAAGATCTCTCGTAAAGATATGACCAGACCCTCTCTCAGGGTGCTTGGCACATGTTCCACAAACTGAACGGCTGAAGGGCAAACCTGGATGATCAGATATGCTTCTTGGGTGTTTGGGCGCGGGCCAAGGAGGGCTCGTGCGAGATGTTGGCTTAAAGAGACAATAGCGTCCCTGCGGAGCCCAAAACGAGCCTCAAGCTCGCAGCAAATAGTGATTACTGCCAGATCATGCTTGGAGTACTCACGGGCAACCCGCGCACGCTCAGCCTTTGCCTGATATGCAGGTAATTCGTTCAGTAATCCGCGCAGCTGGTGCCGGGTATATCCCGTTACGTTCGCAATGTCAGCAGATGTTATAGGCTTGGTTTTCATCTGCGTATGTTAGACGCAGATCTGAGTATATGTCACGCAGCAGCGTGGTTTTTCATAGTTTAAACCCGAGACCAAGGCAGCTTTGCTGCCGCAGCGTGTCGAGGGTTGGTGGCAAGGGCTCGTGGCTGCACGAAAATTCAGTTCTCGAGGTTGGTACAGAGCAGCGGCGTTCTCCTATCTCGGATTCACCATTTCATCGAAATAATGCATGTGTTTTTTGCTCATGAATGCTGAATTTGCCTCTGCCCGCGAGAAATGCGGGATGATTGCTGCGAATCTCAGTCTTCTCATCGTCTTGCCCGCGTTTGTTTTCGGGGTATAGGGCTGCGGGTTTGTAGGATGGATCGAGCAGCTTTGATACTGCTAGGTGCCAATCCGGCGCCGCCTGACTGCCCAATCTGAAATTGACCGTAATAGCTTGCCGTTTTATCCACACAATGGCCCATTGCAGCTGAGATTTCCTCTCTGGATACTTGCCGACCGCGTTTGAGATCGCTAGCGAATGCATGGCGTAAACAATAGGGAGTCACATTCGGGCCGTTCGGCCAGAGCTTTTTCCCTGCTGCAGTCATGGCCGCTCTGAAATTTGTTTGTTTCTCGATAGAAATGATAGCGCCACCGCTTGCTGCTTGGTGCTCACCTTGGAGCACCTCGATGAGGCGGCGTACCAATGGATGGCTGTGATCATCCAGTGAGTATCGAAGCTCCCTCCAAGGTTGTCCTTTACTTGCTGTGACCTTGATTCCACTGTCGATTCGTACCAGCAGTTCGGTAGCAGAAAAAGTCACGTTCACGCCTTTTTCAAGCTCACCTGGTCGACATCCACAAATCGCGCTGACAAGGTAGGGGATCTGGTATTTGCCATGCTCAGTCTCGTCGGCCATCAGATCGCGCCAGTTGGACGGCAGTTTATGAAGATCTTGGCGCTTCGACCTTCGTCTTTTAGTCTTTTCTAGTGGGCAGGCATCTGTACTCTCTGCGATCGCATTGAGCATTTTCAAGGTGCCATTAATGACCTCTATGTGCCGATGGAAATCCTCTGTGTGCTGCCCTCGCTGCGCCTTATCCTGAAGGCGAATTTGCCTCTCAAGCACCTGCATCAGAACGTATTTAATGGCCGCCTTACGTCTGTGATATGTCGACTTGCTTGTTGTATCTCGGATGGCAGGAAGTATTTTGTCGATATCCGATTCGCTTTTGGCGAGCAGCCGCTTAGCCTCGCTCTCATATCCTTTTATGGTTTGCTCAGATAGAGAATTGGACACCTGATTCTTTAAATGCTGTCTGGCCTCTACGATGAGAGCAAATGCTTCTGACTGTGTCCTCATACCTATTCCTTTTTGTGACCAGAGACTTTTCTATGGCTGACGGAAAGGGCGCTTTTCACTACGTGAATCGACTACGTCGACCAGCGCCCACATTCACGCAGGTGCGTGAATGTGTTTTATTTTTAGGTCACATGTGGCGTATCTTTTTTTAGGTCACTGATGACTATCGTATTTAGGTCACGAGTGGCGCTATTTACATGTCCTGAGATTTGGATTTTTTGCTATGGCAGGACGCACGAGTACATAAAGCAAGGTTGGCAACTACCGTTAACTTGCCCACCTGTGAGGACCGGGATTAGTCCCGTAGGGCAATTAAATCCACCTGTCATTTGGTTTACGTAAGTTCCAGCTCCACCAGTCATGAATCCGCTGCCAATGCCGCGGATGCTACCCGCCCCCTTCCATACGCCGGATTGGCAAGATAGTGTTAGGCCTGCCGCGTTTCGGCCGACTAGGCCATTGGGGGAGCACGCTGCACCTTCAGTTGCAACTCCGTTGAGCTGTAGATACTCACCTACGGTGGTTCTGCCGTTAGACTGCAAAGTCCCACCTGCAATCGCCCCGCCTGTGTAAACGCCCTTGTCACCATAGGAGCGAACCCAGTTAGGATCGGTCATATACCAGCCGCCGTTCCACTTTTCGTTGTACCAGCCAGTGTCGCCGCGAGTCCTGAACCAGCCGCCAGTATAGGTTTCACCGGTGGTGTCTGTTGTACCCGCTTTAACTGTGCCGGTAACCGCAGCGTTGTTGGCGTTTACAGTCGTTGCATTGACATTCGTGGCGTTCACATTTGCAGCGTTGTTGAGGTTGTTTCCCTTCATATCGATCGAGGTATTCATTTCATTGACTTCCGGATGGCCCGGCACGGCGTTTCGATAGAGGTAGTCGTTGGTGAGGGCTCCATCATCGAAAAACAGCGCGGTCGCAAGATGGCCTTCACCTGGTGAAATACCATAGGGCGCCAAAGAAACATTCCACCCTCCATATGTACCTTCAACGACACTGGTATCGATGTTCGAAATGTACCCGCCTCTTGCGCCCACCTGCTTGGAGATTCGACGGATGCTGGTTTCCGGAATTGTTTCCCCTCCGATAGTGATGACCAAGGTTTGAAGCTTGTTTGCTGTTGGCTTAATAGCAAGCACCGAATAGCTTTGGCCAAAGTTATTTATGTCAGTCACGCTGGGTGATAGATAACCGGCGTTTTTAAGCATGCCCACGGTAATGTTGGCCGGCGTCGTCGGTGTTGCGACATTGAGAACGGCGGCGTAGTTGTCTTTAATGTATGCACTTGCTGCATCCGAAATGATTTTTTGATGATCAGCCGCGGATTGTCCCGCCATGTTATCTGCATGGTCGAACATCGCTTGAGAGCCAATCCCCAATGCTGCTACTACCAGTATCAGTACAACGATCATTTCGATTGCGGCAAAGCCTGATTGCCCACTGGATTTTAAGTTGATTTGCTGCTTGAATCTCCGCATGATTTCTCTCTTTGAGTTTTAGTCTGCTTTGGAGGTTTTGAATGAGTAATTCTGATTATCAAGGTGGTCTTGGAGCCGGTTTTGCTCGCGCACGATCCATCCAGAATGAATATGAATCTAAGATTGCTGAGTGGCGTGCCCACTCAAATAAATTAAAGACTCAAGTTTCCGCACTGAATGAGCGTGTGGTAATCATGCAAGCCGATTTCGACGCAAATAATCATTTGCTCCGCTTGCTCATGGATGAGTTAAGAGCTGTAAAGCCAAACTCTCATCTGTTAATCAAGCAAAATCGTGATGCCATTCGCCAAGAGGTTTTCGAGGAATGCATGATTGAAAGTGGCTATGAAGCCTCAAGTCCGAAAGGCTTTTCCCGGTAATAACCTCTTTCCCCAAGACTGAGTTCTCAGTCACCTGGTCTCGGGCCACTTCCAAGAAGATCTTTATTGCTTGGTGAGTTTGAGCCGCTCGGCCCCGGGGTGCCGCTTCCCTCCGGCCCAAGTGACTTATGCCCGCCCCCGCCCAAGCCTCCAGACACCCCATGCTTGGCCTCTCTGACACCACCGATGAAAACATCGTGACCGCTGTCGCCAGTGCTCTGGGCGTCTCCGATGCCGCCGGCAGCGTGACCAATCCACCGAATGATGTTGTCTGGCACCCAATGGATCAGGCTAAAAACGATGTGCACGACAGTGGTCATCACGATTACATAGATGGCCACGTAAGCTACGAAGGAGACTATCCCAGTCATGGAGTCAGCCTGAATGCCTGCCACAACGGACATGAAGCCAACGTTGATGAAGCCCACAATCGGCTGCGTCAGTAGCATTCCGCCTATCAGTCCAAACAGCATGAGCGCTGGGCGCATTACCAGCGAGAGGATCATCATGTAACCCTGGCCGGCCTTGCCGACTGCATCGTCGCCGTACGGGTGAACGTGCGCAACGGCGAACAGGGGGGCGGCAATCACTGACTCAAGCACCAGGACGAACCAGTTCACTACAGAGGTAATCCAGGTGATGAAGGGGATCATTGGCACATAGGTGCTTAACGTAGCGCCGAAGAAAAATAAACTGATCAGTAAGACTGTGATCAATGAAGAAAGAAATTGGAAAACAGCTCCGGCGTCGAAGCCCACCTTCACCGTCGCCTGAGCTGCCCAAGAGTTTGAGACGCCCACTGCACTTGCCATTGCAGCCATCATCACCTCACCGGTCGTGACGATCACATCTCCGAAGGATTTCATCTGGCTCATGTGGTTCAAATTCGAGCCGGCAATGCTTTGAGTCATCTGGTTGATAGCACCCATGAAAGGCGCCGAAAGCATTTTTTTGACGTACTCCCATGCCCCTTCGCCGTCCCTTGGTGCGCGAATGTTCGTATCGGTGTAGTAAACGTTTCTGATGGACTCAACCCGATTCTTTGCGTATTCATCGGCTGTCGTGATGACGTCCTGATACGTTTGCAGTGACTCCTTCGTTTCCTTGTCGACGATGTCGATGGGCTCGGCTGCCGGTAGAGCATTCAAGGTCGACTGCATGACGTCGTTCATTTTGACGATGTGGTTGTACCAGGTTCCGGCAAATAGCCACCCGCCGTCTTTCGCGCCTGAGAGGAAGTCAGCCCGGGCTCGATCGCTAGTCTGCGAAACGGCTGTTTTGGCCGCCGTCCGAAGTGAGTTTTCATACTTGTTTGCTGCAGAGTCGAGGGCCCCAGCTTCAGGCTTCTGCCCTGCAACGATCTGCTGAGCTGTCGGACGAATATCGAGGATCATCTGCTGAACGGCGTTTGCATGGGCTGCGAGGATCGGCTCCTTGATGATCTTGGTGTTGCTGTTGCCTTCCGAGGCCTCCCAGCTTTGTTTCCAGGTCAGTGCGCCGCAAACATCAGGATTCATGTAAGAGCTGTCGTTGGCTTTCCATTTGTAGTCGATGACTGTGTACGAGGCATTGGCGTACTTCTGGATCATATTCGCCGCACCATAAACGGGGATGGCGTCCGGAAGACCCACATTGAACTCTCCGGTATTCACCACTTTGCGTGGTGAGGAAACCGCCTGAATCTTGGTTGAGCGCCCTGAGGCCGCAAACTGTTTGTTCATGGCCGCGGCGCACACCTCAAATTTCAGAATACTGGCCGCCAATGGTCGCGAATCAGGGATCATCGGGCGGGTGAGCATCCCGTCTTTCCCCATCTGGTCCACAGCCTGGCTCCAGATCGCGTCACCGATGCCGACGCCTTGAATCGCGAGCCAGAGCACGATGATTTGGATCAGCGAGTAGCCGTGCCCGAGGGGGAGTAGCAGGGCGGTACCGCCAACAGTCCGAAGCGGAATCCAGATAGAGCTCATTTTCTTGCCGAGCACCTCTCCGTCATGCGCGGAGTCGATCGTGCCTTTGATCGTGGTGTAGCCCACGAAAAGCATGCCCAGGAAGAGCACTGCGCCACCGAAGACTCCCATCATGGAGCCCATAACGTCCTCGGCTTCCCCTGTTTGGACATTGCCTCCTGAATGGATGGTGCCGACGATGGATCCGAATACTTCCTCCAGAAAGTCGATCGACGTATCACCTGGTGGTGGAGTGAACTGCTGAAAGGGGCCGCCTGCGGCTAGGACTGGTCCGCAGGAAAGAGCAGCAAGCAGCGTCAGCAAATGGAAGGTTAATTTCATTTCTCAGCACTCGGGCTATTGGCTGAAACTGCGGTTACTGCCAAGGCGTCGTGCACGTACAGCAACGCGTAGGGCACCCCGGCTAGCCTCCAATACGAGCCGTGACCATTGAGATAGAGTTGCACCGATATGTAGGTTGCGGCCGCGGTCAAAGGAAATATCCACCATCGGCGGAGACCTCCCCATACTCTATGTTGCCCTGCGGGTAACAAAATATTGGACAGCAGAAGCAATAGATAAAACATCCGATTTGTTAAGGTTGTAAGTTGGGGCGAAGAAAGAAGCGATCTTATGCGCGGCATGATAGAAGCTCCGCAACTTCAATGGTGCGGTAGAAGATTCTCCGGCCGACCTGAACTTTGCAGTTTGAGAGCCCTACGGCAAGCTTTGATCGTTGAAGTAAAAAAGCTCTGAGACCACCTGGAGTTTTCTCCAGAAGATTGGCCATCTGGTCTTGGGATAGAAGCGGCCCATAGCGATGTAAAAATTCGGATTCGAATGTGGGCTTAAGATTAGTAGCTGCGTTCATTGACGGGCTCTCGAGTCAGGAAGAGTGCGCCAAGATCATTTGGAGTTTATTTGTTTTTTGTCAAATGTATTATTGCGTATTGTTTTTTATGCTCTTTTTGGCTTTATTGGTGTTTGAGCTGAATTTTCGAAAAAACCCTATAACGAACTAGTATAAAAGTTTAGTTGTTATAGGGTTTGTGTGGCTAAGTGTGCTGTAGATCCCCAAATTTAAAATTTTCGTAAGAGGGCTTTCGATTGGATGGTGATGCCCCATATCCATTCACCTTGCTCCCCATAGACATTCACTTTACGCTCCCCATAAGCTTTCACCTTACAAGAAGCTGCTCCCCATAAACGTTCACCATACGCCCCATATCCTTTCACCTTCGCCCCATAAGTATTCACCTAACTAGTACTGTGGGCCACGTAGATCAAGGTGTGGAGTGTGTCTAAAGCTTTGTTTTGTATTGGCTAAAAGAAAAACATACAAACAGCACTGGACGGGAGGGGGGTTATTACCGAAACTAAAAGAAGTCAGCGCTTGCCCGGGGCGGCAACCCCAGGCAGCGCCTAACCACCAAGACCGCAGGAGGTCCTGAAATGGCTATGTCGATTGTATCTGAAAATCTTGTTGAAGATCTTCTCTACGAAGTCTGCCCAAACGCCGATGCTCCAGACTTTGATCCGCAAATGAAGGCTCTGGGGTCCTTACTGCAGCCCGCGCTTGATTTGGTTGTGTCTGCTTATCAGTCAGCGGCAGTTACAGTCTCGACTGAGCGTGCATTTCGTTTGTTTGTGTTGAATTTGCTTTCTGCAGCGGATGAAGAGCAGGGGTAGTGAGTTCAATGGTGCATGCTCACCCTCTATTTCGCCTAGCGAGCTCTCCGTTAGCGCAAGCTAGTGTTGATACGTTGGTGGAGTTTGCCCTTTCGATTTGGTACGCCGAGAGCTTTTCTGCAAGGGAGGTTTTGGAGGCGCTACAGGGCGACATCATGGCGCAGCGCCGTGCGGTTTACCTTATCGATAAGTTTAGGCGTTATCCCTGCGTAACGAAGAAAAGGGCAGCGCAGCTCAAGTCATTCGTTTATGACTGGTCTGCGCTGAAAATGGGAGTGCACCCAGAGCCACTAATACAGTTAGTTATAACGCATAAACTGGACAAGCTGGCTGCGGATTGGGGTTTAAATGAAGATGTTACGCTTCAAGCCAAAAACGTTTTGATATACCAGACTCGCCACTATACGGCGAGTCTAGGTATTGTAACCGGTTATTCTGAACCCGAGTGAGCTTGGATTACTAGCTTGTTCCATTTAATGTTGGGGCTGATCACTGCAAGGCCATAAATTGTTTGAGTTCGTCTTCTAGACGGCTAATCAAATTTGATAGTTGTACAGATTTTCTTCGTTTTGCTCTGCTACTTATTGCTTCAGCCGTATAGAAGCGTTCGATAATTTTATTTTTTTCCATTGGATTTTCTGAGATTAGCCCAAACCAATCCCCATCATAAAATGGCATCGGGTTGTGACGCCCTTCAACGTAGGCACAGACCTTTAGCGGGTACAGATCAAGAATTTCTATGAATGCTTTGTCGAAAGTTAGTAATGCTGGGAAGAAATACCGTGCGCCAGCATCAGGCCTGACAGTCAATGTTAGCTCCATTCTTCTTGCGTGAGTTAAGTCCCAGGCCATTCCGTCTAGTTTTTCGAGCGTGTCAGATTTATTTTTTTGGATTTTTCCAAAAAAATTCAGTTTTTGTCCTTTGCTAAAATATTCCTTCGCAATAGCGAATTCTCTAGCAGCTATGACGCCCGCTTCTTCATCGCTGAACTCAAGCAGTTGCCAAATTTTCTCGTGAAGCAAAAGCTTTGGCTCGCGAAACTGAATTAGGACCATTTTTAATAGGTAGCAATAAGAGAGCTGGTAGATGCGATTGGCGTCATTTACGTCGCGGTTGTCGTCCAAGTTCATATACATTCTTGCAATATGTTCTTGTGCGGCCTTCGTCAGTTCGTCCTCTGAAAGGGTTGATTGAGCTATCCCTTGTGATTCAAGTAGGCTTGTGTCCAGGGTTCTAAGTATTTCATAAGCTTTTAGTTTGTTGTATATTTTATCCGAATGTTTCGGATCTTTTAGGTTTTTAATGTTTTCTGTGCAATAAGCTAGTGAGTCAATCCAGACATCCTTTCTGGAGATAAACTGAAATACTTCCTTGAAGTCACTGGGTATCTGTGAGTGTTTTCCTTGTAGGTAGGGTTCTAAGTAGCTTAGAGCCATTGTGTCCAAGGAGATTGAATAGTCAATTCTGAATGTTGATGGCCCTGTTTTCATCTCCTGTAGGGTTTCTCTGTCGAGGACCCAGACCTTTGGAGTTTTGAAGAGGCCTCTTACAACAGCGCCGGCCGAAAACGTACGATTTACCGAAAAGCCAGGGCTGGCTCCATTATGCGACGCAAAAACAAACTTGCAGTCGGGCAATATTGGCTCATATAAATTGTATTGGGCTGTTGATTCTTCAAGAGTTTTCGCTTCGCAAATCTCAGAAATTACGAAATTGAGCTGCTCTTCAGTAAGTATGTTCATATTCCTCCAGTATGGCTGCTTCCTTGTTAGATGCGCGTGGCGACTTTATTGACCTTCAAGTCGGGCTATCCGCGTTTGCTTTATCTAGCAGCCCTACTAGCTCATCCGCCCTTAGGTGGGTGTATCTTTTCAACATCTGCATCGACTTATGTCCGCTGATTGCTGCGACCTGTTGATCTGAAAATTTTCCTGTCTCAACAAATCGGCTAACCGCTTCATGTCGCAGATCGTGAAAGCGAAAGTCCGCGATACCGAGCTTTTTCTTCATCGCAATCCATGTCTTGGAAAATACGTAGGGTCTTCGTTTTCCATCCTCGCCAGGTTCACCAAAGAAAATTAGGTCTGAGTCGGAAGGACGTACTGGGTTATCTAAAGCTTGCGCGAAAACGTTCGTTGCGATGAGGCTCAGGGGGACGGTGCGTGCGCTCCCATTCTTGGTCTTTCCAAGGCGTGCTACGCGTTTTTTCAGATCTACCCGGTGCCTACGTAAGGAGACGATCTCTGAAGAGCGCATGCCGGTTTCTAGGGCGATCCTGAAGATCCAGGCGAGCATCGGGTTGCTGTGTGCACTAACGGCTCTCAGCAGGCTTATCTCTTCTTCAGGAAGGAGGCGCCGATCGCGCCCTGGACCTGGGCTCGGTTTGCGCACATTTGAGACTGGGTTTTGTGGGAGCCCGATACGCCACTCTTGGATGGCGATTGTAAAGAGGTGGCTCAGTAGGGCCAGCTCAAGGCGCACAGTATTGTCTCCGACGTTTCGAGGTACTACGAGGCTATTTTTTTTGAGCTTTGTTGCTACAGGTTCGTTTAGGCGTCTGTCGCGATAGCCAGCGATGATGTCGGGGGTTAATGCAGCAAGAGAGTACTTGCCCAAAAGTCGAATGAGTGGCTTGGACTTGGTCTTGTCAGATTTTTGCGTGGAGTCTGCTTTGGAGGGAGTTACTTCGAGGAGATAGCGGCTCAAGGCTGCTTCTAAAGTCATTTTTTCTGAGAGGGTGCGACGGATGTACAACCCTCGGGTCATTTCATCTTCGGTACCGCGAGCCCAGTCTTCGGCATCACGTTTGGTTCTGAATGTCTTGGAAGCCGTTGGCCATCCTTGTTTTCGGACGACTGCTTTCCATGTTGCGGAGGGGGTCTTTACTATTGTCGCCATCGCTGTCTCCAGAGCTTACGTATCGGCACTGTACCGAAACTGTACCTCTGGAGCGAGGGACTAAAGGCTTAGTGTTGCGCTAAGCCTTGAAATTAGTGGTGCCCAGAGACGGAATCGAACCGCCGACACGGGGATTTTCAATCCCCTGCTCTACCGACTGAGCTATCTGGGCAACGGGGCGCATTAAACGGGTTTTTCGGGGGGTCGTCAAGCAAGTTTTGAAAAAAAGTTTAATTATTACCGCCGCTTACGTTCCCGCCCCGATTTTCCGCGGGTTTACTCGGTCGGTGGCACGTAGCCGTCGGCCTTGGCGTATTCCTCGCCGGAGAAAAACTTGTCCATCTCGCCCTGCAGATATTTGCGGTCTTCGGCATTCATCATGTTCAGGCGCTTTTCGTTGATCAGCAGGGTCTGGTGTTTCTGCCAGTCGGCCCAGGCCTTGGCCGAGATGTGTTCGAAAATATCCTGGCCCTTGGCGCCCGGATACGGAGGGCGCTCCAAACCTGGCAGTTCTTCTTGGTACTTGCGGCACATTACGCTGCGGGTCATGCGGACTCTCCTGCATTCAATACTTCGGCCGCGCGTTTCAGCAGTTTCTTCACCGGGGCGGCAAGGCCCAGGCGCGGCGGGGTGGCGAGGTTATACCAGAGCCAGTCGGCCTCGGCGACGTGCAGGGCCGACTCTTCGACCCGGATCAGCCAAGGTTCGATGGCCAGCTGGAAGTGGCTGAAGGTGTGTACCAGTCCCGGCATCTCTTGCTGTTGGCCCAGTTCCAGAGAGTGCTGCAGGGCCAGGTGCTGGATGTCTTCCAGGTCATCCAGCTCCGGCAGGCTCCAGAGGCCGCCCCAGAGCCCCGTGGAGGGCCTTCGGTAAAGCAGGATGGCGCCTTCGCGGTTGGCCAGCAGCGGCATCAGGGTGCGCTTGCGCGGCACTTCCTTGCGCGGCTTGGGAATCGGGTAGCGGGTCTCCAGGCCGAGCATGTGGGCTTCGCAGCCTCGCTCCAGGGGACACAGCAGGCAGCTGGGTTTGCTCCGGGTACAGAGGGTGGCCCCCAGGTCCATCATCGCCTGGGTGTAGTGGTTGACCCGGCTGTGGGGCGTGAAGCGTTCGGCGGCGGCCCACAGCTGCTTGGCCACTTTGGGTTCCCCGGGGTAGCCCTCCTGGGCGGTGAAGCGCGCCAGCACCCGCTTGACGTTGCCGTCGAGGATCGGCGCCCGCAGGCCCATGCTGATGCTGGCGATGGCGCCGGCCGTGGACAGGCCGATGCCCGGCAGCTCGGTGAGCTTTTCCACGTCTTGGGGAAACTCGCCGCCATACTCGGCGACGACGATCTTCGCGGTCTTCTGCAGGTTGCGTGCGCGGGTGTAGTAACCCAGGCCGGTCCACAGGTGCAGCACTTCGTCTTCCGGGGCTTCGGCCAGGGCCTGCACCGTGGGCAGGGAGGCCATGAAGCGGTCGAAGTAGTTGAGCACGGTGCTGACCTGGGTCTGCTGCAGCATGATCTCCGAGACCCATACCCGATACGGGTTGATGCCCTGTTGCCAGGGCAGGTCATGGCGGCCGTGATGGTCGTACCAGTCCAGCACCGCCGGTGCAAACGCCTCGGCTCTCATCGCTTGAACAGCCCCTTGAGTGCGTTCTTCAGTTCCGGGCTGACCTTGTCACCGAGCTTCTCGTCGATCTTTTGCTGCAGGCGGTCACCGGCCAGCTTGGCCGCGACCTGGCCCAGGCCGTCCTTGTCCAGGCGGCAGGCCTTGGCCCCGAGCTCCAGCGGGCCACGGCAACGCAGCGGCAGTTCGATGCCCTTGAAGCGGTCGCCGACCTGGCAGGCCGGGTCCGGGTTAGTGCTCAGGTCGCCCTCGACAATGATGCCGACCCGATAGTCCATGCCCAGCACCCGCAAGTCGATATCGCCATTGCCGTTGACGCTCAGGCCGGGGATCCGCACCTTCAGGTCCGGGTTGCTGGCGACGCCATTACGGAACGTCAGGTTGCCCTTGAGCTCCTGGAACGGGGTGTCCTTGCCGCGTGGGGTGCTGCCAAGGTTCTTGCGATTGAGTACGGCGATGCCCTGGCATAGCTGCTGTTCCAGGTTGGCATTGATCAGCACGCCGTTGTTGATGGCGAAACTGGCATTGCCGTTGAGGCTGTCGATCAGCGCCTTCTGGCTGTTGCCGCTGCCGGTCAGATTGCTGTTCAAGGTCACCAGGCCCTTGATCGGAGGTGTCTGGCCCTGGCTTTCGAGGATGCGTTCCACCGGCACCCGGCTGATCTTGGTCTGCAGGCTCAGTTGCGGGGTGTTCGGGCGCAGATCGAGATTGCCGCTGACGTCGAAGCTGCCGTTGTACAACTCACCGCGCAGGCTCGAGAGCGTCAGCAGGCCGCCCTGGCCGGAGGCCTTGAGCGCGGCGTTGTGGATCGGCAGCTTGTCCAGGGTCAATTGGCCGAAGCTCAGGTCGGCATCGACGTCGAGTTTGCTCAGGCGCTCCACCGGCAGCAGCTTGTCGGTGCTCCAGGCGCCTTTGGTCGGTGCATTGGGCAGTGGCGTGGTACCGGCCCCAGCCATGGCATCGGCTTCGCTGCTTTGTACTTCAGCCTTGCGCGCCGAGGTGGCGCTATTGGCCGCGGCGGATTTTGGCGGCAGGTAGCGGTCGACATTGAAGGTGTCGGCTTTGAGCTGGGCACGCAGGGATTGCTTGTCGAAGTCTTCGATGGCCAGGCGGCCGCTGAAGGTGCTGTCGTCGAGCTTCAGGTTCAGGTCTTCCAGAGCCAGGCTGGTGGGCGTGCCTTGCAGGCGGCTGACCAGTTCGACCTTGCTCAGGCTGCCTTCAGCCATGGCCGGCAGGGTCTGGCCGATGCTGTCGACGAATTTTGCCAGGTCGAACTGGGCAATGGAGATCCCGCCGCTGATCTGCGGGGTCTTGTCCAGGTCATTGACCTTGAGCTCGCCCAGGGCGCGCAGTTGGTTGAGGGAGACTTTCAGGCCGGTCCACTGGCCGACGTTGGCGGCCTGGTCCAGCAGCAGTTGGCCCTGGGCAGCGAAGGTGACGGTCTTGCCTTGCAGCGGATCGCCGGCCACTTCGCCGGACAGGCGCATGTCTTCGAACTGGTAGCGCTGCAGGGCGCGATCGAAACGCAATTCGCCATTGAGCTCGGTGCGCACGCGCACGGCGGGCTGGGTGCTGGCGAGGAAGGCGGTGAGCTTGACCGGGGTGTTGCTGGCTTCGTGAATCGGCCCGGTGCTCAGCTGGATGCTTTCGGCGGTGAACTGCTTGTCGGTCTGTTCATCGTTGTACTCGATCCGGGCGTTGTTCACGGTCAGGCTGTCGATGTCCAGGCGGATCGGCTGCGAGGGCTTCTCCGTGCCGGCGCTGGCCTGGCCGGTTTCACCGGTGCTGGTGGCAGGCGTCTCGCCCTGCTTTTCGGCAGGGGCGGCCTTGCCGATGTCTTGCCAGTTGCCGTGGCCGTCCTTGTTGCGTGTCAGGCGCAGGTTCAGGCCTTCGACCCGTACATCGCTCATCTGCACTTCGCGGCGCAGCAGCGGCAGCACGCGCACCGAGAGGCCGAGCATTTGCAGGTCGGCGAAAGGTTGGGTCGGGTTGGCCAGGGTGGCTACCCCGGCATCGTGCAGTTCCAGGCCAAGCCAGGGGAACAGGCTCCAGCCGATGTCGCCATTGAGCGTCAGCTCGATGTGGGCCTTGTCGCGGGCAATCTGGCGAATCTCGTCTTTGTAGTCGTTGGGATCAAACAGGTGGGTCAGGGCAAAGCCCAGAGCCACGATGATCAGCAACAGCCCGAGAATTACCAGACCCAGGATTTTGCCGAACGCTTTCATGGGCGAGTCCTTGTATGTCGAATTCAAAATTTAGCCGGGGAGTATAGCGCTCTGAACCAGACGACTGGTCAGCCAATCCGCTTACAGTTTTTTCAGCGGCAGATGCAGTTTGGCCGCCAGGGCCTGAGCCTCCAGGTGCCCGGCGGGGGCCAGCAAATGCAAGGTTGCGCCCTGGTCCCGAGCCATTTTCCGTGCCTCGTTCAGCAGTCGCTCGGCCACCCCGCGGCGCCGGGTGATCCTGCGGACGCAGAGTTGGGACAGGTGCCAGCCATCCGAGTGCCGTTGCAGGCGCGCGGCGCCCAGCAAGCGATCATTGAAGCGGGCGGTGAGCAGCTCGCCTTCGCGCAGGCCGCTGTCGATCAGGTCCTGAGCGTCGCGCTGGGGCGCAAACAGCCAGTCCGGGGCGTCCTGGTAAATCTTCTGCAGGTCTTGCTGGTCCTGATAACTGGCGTTGCGCAGTGATTCGACAAGAATGGGCATGGGATTTCCTGTTTGGGGGGCCGTGGCTTGGGCCTTCGCCGGCAGGCCGGCTCCTGCGGGAGTAGCGTTTTCAGCTAGGTGCCGGCTTGCCGGCGAACAGGGCCGACTGCAGGCTCAGGTCAACACTTTGGCGAGGCCGAGCGAAGCAGGCGCGGCAAAAAAGGTCATAGCAGTCTGGTTTTTTAGCGCGTCGCAAATGGTAACCTCTCGCGGTTCGTTCGTCCTTCTGCGACTTAATGTCGCGCCTGCCAAAATGGAGCTTTACTCAATAAAACGACCGCGCCTGCGTGCCAAGGTCGTCGCAGAGGAGTGGCCGATGAACAATTCTAATAATTGGGGGAAACATCCATGAGCACTAGCATCGCGTCCGCCAGTTCGGCCGCTCAGCCAGCGTTCTTGTCCAAAGAACGCATCATCGCCAAGCCCGGTTTCAACCGTTGGCTGGTACCGCCGGCCGCGCTGGCCATTCACCTGTGCATCGGCATGGCCTACGGTTTCTCGGTGTTCTGGCTGCCACTGTCCAAGGCCCTGGGCATCGGCGCGCCGGTGGCTTGCGCACCGGACATGAGCTTTGTCGCACAGATATTTTCATCCCAGTGTGACTGGCCGATTTCCATGCTCGGCTGGATCTACACCCTGTTTTTCATCTTCCTCGGCTGCTCGGCGGCGATCTGGGGTGGCTGGCTGGAACATGCCGGTCCACGCAAGGCTGGTGTGGTCTCGGCCCTGTGCTGGTGTGGCGGTCTGCTGATCTCCGCGCTGGGGATCTACACTCACCAGATCTGGTTGATGTGGATCGGCTCGGGGGTGATCGGCGGTATCGGCTTGGGGCTGGGCTACATCTCCCCGGTGTCGACCCTGATCAAGTGGTTCCCGGACAAGCGCGGCATGGCTACCGGCATGGCGATCATGGGTTTCGGCGGTGGCGCCATGGTTGGCGCGCCCCTGGCGGCAGCGCTGATGGGCCACTTCGCGACCCCTACCAGCGTTGGCGTGTGGCAGAGCTTCCTGGTGATGGCGGCGATCTACTTCGTGTTCATGATCGGCGGCGCCCTGGCCTATCGGGTTCCGCCTACCGGCTGGAAGCCTGAGGGCTGGAATGCACCGGCGAAGAAAACCGCCAATGCGATGATCACTCACCGCCATGTGCATGTGAACGTGGCCTGGAAGACCCCGCAGTTCCGCCTGGTGTGGCTGGTGCTGTGCCTCAACGTGTCGGCGGGTATTGGCATTCTCGGCATGGCCTCGCCACTGCTGCAGGAAGTCTTTGCCGGCAAGTTGTTGGGCAATAGCCTGACCTTCAGTCAACTGGATGCCGGGCAACTGGCGCAGATTGCCGCGATCGCCGCCGGTTTCACCGGACTGTTGAGCCTGTTCAACATTGGTGGGCGGTTCTTCTGGGCGTCGTTCTCCGACTACCTGGGACGCAAGAACACCTACTTTGTGTTCTTCGCCCTGGGCTTTGCCCTGTATGCGCTGATTCCGAACCTCGGCCACTTGGGCAATATCGCCCTGTTCGTGGCGGCGTTCTGCATCATCCTGTCGATGTACGGCGGCGGTTTTGCCACCGTGCCGGCGTATCTGGCGGACCTGTTTGGTACGCAGATGGTGGGGGCGATCCACGGCCGCCTGCTGACGGCCTGGGCGGCGGCCGGGGTGCTGGGCCCGGTACTGGTGAACTACCTGCGTGAGTACCAGCTGAGCATCGGTGTCGAGCGTGCGGCGGCTTACGACATCACCTTGTACATCCTCGCCGGCCTGCTGGTGCTGGGTTTCCTGTGCAACTTGCTGGTACGTCCGGTGGCGGACAAGTACTTCATGACCGACGAGCAACTGGCCGCTGAACAGGCCCTGGGCCACGACAAAGGTGCTGACAGCAGTGTCGTGCTGGAGTGGAAAGCTTCGTCCGCGAGCCTGCCGGTGGTGATCGCCGCCTGGTTGGCGGTGGGCATTCCCTTGGCGTGGGGCGTGTGGGTCACCCTGCAAAAGACCGCGGTGCTGTTTCACTGAGTCAATGTCTGAGGTTCACGGAACAGGGCGCATGCGCCCTGTTCTGCGTTCTGGCCACCGCAGATGACTGCTTGTCATGACAGGTACAGCCCCGGAGCCATTGGCTGGCGCCTGTCAGGATATTGTCCGACGTGTTTCTGTTTAGCCGTCCTCGGGCCTATACTATTCGCCTTTTTCGCCCAATGATTTTGCGGAGCTGGTGATGGCCGAACGTAAGGCATCTGTCGAGCGCGACACTCTGGAAACCCAGATCAAAGCCTCGATCAACCTGGATGGCACCGGAAAGGCCCGATTCGATATCGGCGTGCCCTTCCTTGAGCACATGCTGGACCAGATCGCCCGGCACGGGCTGATCGACCTGGACATCGAAAGCAAGGGCGACCTGCATATCGACGACCACCACACCGTGGAGGATGTCGGTATCACCCTCGGCCAGGCTTTCGCCAAAGCCATTGGCGACAAGAAAGGCATTCGTCGCTACGGTCACGCCTATGTGCCCCTCGATGAAGCCCTGTCTCGTGTGGTGATCGACTTCTCCGGCCGCCCCGGCCTGCAGATGCACGTGCCTTTCACCCGCGCCACCGTTGGCGGTTTCGACGTTGACCTGTTCCAGGAGTTCTTCCAGGGCTTCGTCAACCACGCGTTGGTCAGCCTGCACATCGACACTCTGCGTGGCACCAACACCCACCACCAGATCGAAACCGTGTTCAAGGCCTTCGGCCGCGCGCTGCGCATGGCCGTCGAGCTGGATGAGCGTATGGCCGGCCAGATGCCGTCGACCAAGGGCGTGCTGTAATGCAGACCGTCGCCGTTATCGACTACGGCATGGGCAACCTGCACTCGGTGGCCAAGGCCCTGGAGCACGTGGGTGCCGGCAAGGTCCTGATCACCAGCGATGCCAGTGTGATTCGTGAAGCCGACCGGGTGGTGTTTCCCGGCGTCGGCGCGATCCGCGATTGCATGGCCGAGATCCGTCGCCTGGGCTTCGACACCCTGGTGCGCGAAGTCAGCCAGGACCGTCCCTTCCTGGGCATTTGTGTGGGCATGCAAGCCCTGCTGGACCACAGCGAAGAGAACGCTGGCGTCGACTGCATCGGCCTGTTCCCGGGCCAGGTGAAGTTCTTCGGCAAGGGCCTGATCGAGGATGGCGAGCACCTCAAGGTGCCGCACATGGGCTGGAACGAAGTGCAGCAGGCGGTGGAACACCCGCTGTGGCACAACATTCCGGACCTGGCGCGCTTCTACTTCGTGCACAGTTACTACATCGCGGCCGGCAATGCCCGGCAGGTGGTGGGTAGTGGTCACTATGGCGTGGACTTCGCTGCGGCGTTGGCCGACGGCTCGCGTTTCGCCGTGCAGTTCCACCCGGAGAAGAGCCATACCCATGGCCTGCAGTTACTGCAGAACTTCGCCGCCTGGGACGGTCGCTGGTAAATGGCGATCAAGAAATCCAAGCCGCCGATCCTGACCCTCACCACCGAACAGGAGAGTGAGGCGACACACAAGATCAAGCGCTTCATGGAAGACCGCTTCGAACTCGATCTGGGTTCGTTCGAAGCAGCGGAGATTCTTGAGCTGTTTACCCGTGAAATTGCTCCGCACTATTACAACAGGGCGATTTTCGATGTGCAGACGCACCTCAAAGAGAGGTTCGAGAGCATCGAAAGCGACCTGTGGGCGCTCGAGAAAAACTGATTTTCGAGTGAAGCTGAACAATCGAATTTGAAGGTTTGCCAGATGCTGATTATTCCCGCTATCGATCTTAAAGACGGTGCCTGTGTACGTCTGCGCCAGGGCCGCATGGAAGATTCCACGGTGTTCTCCGATGACCCGGTGAGCATGGCTGCCAAGTGGGTTGAGGGGGGCTGCCGTCGTCTGCATCTGGTGGACCTGAACGGTGCCTTTGAAGGCCAGCCGGTCAACGGCGAGGTGGTCACCGCGATCGCCAAGCGCTACCCCAACCTGCCGATCCAGATCGGTGGCGGTATCCGTTCCCTGGAAACCATCGAGCACTACGTCAAGGCTGGCGTCAGCTACGTGATCATCGGCACTAAAGCGGTGAAAGATCCGGCCTTCGTCGCCGAAGCCTGCCGCGCGTTTCCGGGCAAGGTGATTGTTGGCCTGGACGCCAAGGATGGTTTTGTCGCCACCGACGGCTGGGCTGAAATCAGCACCGTGCAGGTGATCGACCTGGCCAAGCAGTTCGAAGCTGACGGCGTGTCCGCCATCGTTTATACCGACATCGCCAAAGACGGCATGATGCAGGGCTGCAACGTACCCTTCACCGCAGCCCTGGCGGCGGCCACCAAGATTCCGGTGATCGCTTCCGGCGGTATCCACAACCTGGGTGATATCAAGGCCCTGCTGGATGCCAAGGCTCCGGGAATCATCGGCGCCATTACCGGGCGCGCGATCTACGAAGGCACTCTCGACGTCGCAGAAGCCCAGGCTTTCTGCGATTCGTATCCAGGCTGAGGACTCGTCATGGCATTGGCCAAACGCATCATCCCTTGCCTGGACGTGGACAACGGCCGGGTGGTCAAGGGCGTCAAGTTCGAGAACATCCGTGACGCCGGCGACCCGGTGGAAATCGCCCGTCGTTATGACGAGCAGGGCGCTGACGAGATTACTTTTCTCGACATCACCGCCAGCGTCGACGGGCGCGACACCACGCTGCATACCGTCGAGCGCATGGCCAGCCAGGTGTTCATCCCGCTGACCGTGGGCGGTGGCGTGCGTACCGTGCAGGACATCCGCAACCTGCTCAATGCCGGCGCGGACAAGGTCTCGATCAACACCGCTGCGGTGTTCAACCCCGAGTTCGTTGGCGAAGCGGCGCAGCATTTCGGTTCCCAGTGCATCGTGGTTGCCATCGACGCGAAGAAGGTCTCCGGCCCGGGTGAAATTCCGCGTTGGGAAATCTTCACCCACGGCGGGCGCAAGCCCACGGGGCTGGACGCAGTGGAATGGGCAAAGAAGATGGAAGGCCTGGGGGCCGGCGAGATCCTGCTCACCAGCATGGACCAGGACGGCATGAAGAACGGCTTTGACCTGGGCGTGACCCGGGCCATCAGCGATGCATTGGGCATTCCAGTGATCGCCTCCGGCGGTGTCGGCAATCTCCAGCATCTGGCCGACGGCATCATTGAAGGCCACGCCAGCGCAGTGCTGGCGGCGAGCATCTTCCACTTCGGTGAGTACACGGTTCCCGAGGCCAAGGCTTACATGGCCCAGCGCGGGATTGTTGTGCGATAGCCACTGGACAGCATGGCGGGCTCACGGCACTCTTGAGCACGCCATGGATTCCGGTAGCCCGTTATGCTCAAACGTCTTCTTGTGGTTGTTGCCAGCGCCTCGTTCCTCCTTGGCGGTATTGCCCGCGCCGCTGAAACCGCCGACACCTCCCTGGTGTTGCTGACAGAAAACTTCCCCCCCTACAACATGGCCAAGAACGGCAAGAACTTCGCTCAGGGCGAAAATATCGACGGCATCGCCGTGGATATCGTCCGCGAAATGTTCAAGCGTGCCGGAATCAATTACAGCCTGACCCTGCGCTTTCCCTGGGAACGCATCTACAAGCTGGCCCTGAAGCAACCGGGCTATGGGGTGTTTGTCATGGCGCGCCTGCCGGACCGCGAACCGCTGTTCAAGTGGGTCGGACCTATCGGTCCGGATGACTGGATCATGCTGGCCAAGGGTGACAGCAAGATCAACCTCCAATCCCTGGAGCAGGCGCGCAAGTACAAGATCGGCGCCTACAAGGGCGATGCGATTGCCGAAACCCTGACCAAGCAGGGGCTGGCGCCGCAAGTGGTACTGCGCGATCAGGACAACGCCAGGAAGCTGGTGGCTGGGCAGATCGATCTGTGGGCCACCGGCGACCCGGCCGGCCGCTACCTGGCCAAGCAGGAAGGCATCGGCGGCCTCAAGACCGTGCTGCGTTTCAACAGCGCCGAGCTGTACCTGGCCTTGAACAAGGACGTGTCCGACGAGGTAGTGGCCAAGCTCCAGGCGGCCCTGGACGAGATGCGCAAAGAAGGGCTGGTGGAAGAGATCATGGGGCGCTATCTCTAAACGCTTGGTTGGCAGGCCAGTACCTACAAAGCCCCAGCAGGAACTGGCCTAACGATACACACCATCCTTGCCATGCCCGGCCATGGCCTTGTTGCTGCGCAGGCTGATCATCGACTTGATATCAATCCACTCGATGCCCTGGGCCTTGAGCTTGGGCAACTCGCGCTCGAGCACCGCCAGGCTCTGCGGATAGGGATGGCCGATGATCACCACCGACCCTTGCTTGTGGGCCAGCTTGATGGCGGTCTGCAACTGCTGGGCAATCGCCGTTTCGGTGCGCTCGTCGTCGAGGAACACGTCCCGGGAAACACTGGCCAGGCCGATCTTCTGCGCCTCGGCGGCAGCCACGGTCTGCGCGCTGGTGCGGCTGTCGACGAAGAACTTGTGGCGCCGTTGCAACTCACCCATCAACCAGGCCATGGCTTGCGGCTGGGCGGTCATGCGGCTGCCCATATGGTTGTTGATGCCACTGGTGTAGGGCACGACCTGGAAGGCCGCCTCCAGGCGTTTTTGCAGCTCTTCGATGGGTAGGTCGGGGTGCCAGGCGAAAGGCCCGGTGGCTGGGTCCATGGGCATGTGCAGCATGACGATCTTGCCAGCGCGGTGGGCCTCGCGGGCGAATTCGCCAGCGTGGGGGGTGTCGGGCATGATCGCCGTGGTCACCGGGCCGGGCAGGGCCAGTACGCGGCGGTCACGGGGCAAATTCTGGCCGAGGTCGTCGATGATCAGGCTCAGGTAGGCCTTGGGTGCAGCGGCTGTGGGTTCGGCGGCTTGGCTCGCAAGGGGCAAGAGGCACAGCAGGCTGAGCAGCGGGGCCCGGAATGAGCGGAACAGGGGGGAGCAGCGGGAAATCATCGGATCGGGATCAGGCCTTTAGGGGGGATGGGCGCCCTGGCGGGCGCTTCGCTGGCGAGCCAGCTCCTACACAAGCCAGCTCCTGTAGGAGCCGGCTTGCCGGCGAAGGGTTCAATCATTTGCCGCGGGTGATGCTCAACCCTTTGAGCAGGCTCAGGGCCTGGGCCAACTGGTAGTCGTCATCCTGCGGCATCGGCTTGGCCTTGCCCGTCGAACTGCTCGGTTTGTCGGCGCCGCCGTTGCCGTTGCCCAGGTGGCCCTGGAGGTCGGCTTCCTTGAAGTACTCGCCGTCCTGAGCTTCGCTGGTGATCTTGGCGCGACGCACTTCGATGTCCGGGACAATGCCCTGGGCCTGGATCGAGCGCCCGTTGGGAGTGAAGTACAACGCAGTGGTGATCTTCAGTGCACGGTCGTTGTTCAGCGGCAGCACGGTCTGCACCGAGCCCTTGCCGAAGCTGGTGGTGCCCATCAGCACCGCGCGTTTCTGGTCCTGCAGGGCGCCGGCGACGATTTCCGAGGCCGAGGCGCTGCCGCCGTTGATCAGCACTACCATCGGCACGGCTTCGCTTTCGTCCTTGCCGGTGGCGGAGAAGCGCAGCTCGGAGTTGGCGATGCGGCCCTTGGTGTAGACGATCAGGCCCTTGGTGATGAAGTGGTCGACCACTTCCACCGCCGCCTGCAGCACGCCGCCCGGGTTGTTACGCAGGTCGAGGACGATGCCGTTGAGCTTCTTGCCGTTGTCCTTGCGCAGCTTGGCCAGGGCCTTGGAGACTTCCTCGCCGGTCTTGACCTGGAACTGGGTAATGCGGATGTAGCCGTAGCCCGATTCCAGCAGCTGGCTCTTCACGCTTTTGACCTGGATGGTGGCGCGGGCCAGGGTCACGTCGAACGGTGTACCGCCGTCGCGTACCAGGGTCAGGGTGATCTTCTGGCCGATCTTGCCGCGCATCTTGTCCACGGCTTCGGTCATGGTCTGGCCGCGGGTCGGCTGGCCGTTGATCTTGACGATCAGGTCGCCGGCCTGGATCCCGGCCTTGGACGCCGGAGTGTCGTCGATCGGCGAGACCACCTTGATGAAGCCGTCTTCGGCGCCGACTTCGATACCCAGGCCGCCGAATTCGCCGCTGGTGCTTTCCTGCAGTTCGGCAAAGTCTTCCGGCCCCAGGTAGGCCGAGTGCGGATCAAGGTTGCTGAGCATGCCCTTGATCGCATTTTCCAGCAGGGTCTTGTCGTCGACAGGTTCGACATACGCGGCCTTGATGCGGTCCATGACCTCGGCAAAGGTGCGCAGTTCTTCCAGCGGCAAGGGCGCCTTGGTGGTCGCGGCGGTGGCCGATTGAGCGGTTTCGGCGGCAAACGCCAGTGGCGCTCCGATCACCAGGGCGATCGTCAGGGCCAGCGAGGTAAGGCGGGACAAATGCAGCATGTCGAACGAACTCCTAATTTAGATGCAGCGCTTATCCTTGCGCGTGGCACCACTGTGCCGGGTCGCTGGGGCGGCCCTGCTGACGAATAGCAAAGTACAGCGCAGGAGTGTCCTGTCCGCCACTATTACCCACTGTGGAGATGGACTCTCCGGCCTTGACCACATCGCCGGCTTCTTTAAGCAGCGTCTGATTGTGTCCATAGAGACTCAGGTAACCGTTGCCGTGATCGAGGATCACCAGCAGGCCGGCGCCCCGCAGCCAGTCGGCAAACACCACCCGGCCGCCGTGCACGGCGTGCACCTGGCTGCCGGCGGTGGCGCTGATCATCACCCCGTCCCATTTGGAACGGGAGTCGTCGCCACGGGTTTCACCAAAGCGTGCCAGCAGTCGACCATCAACGGGCCATGGAAGTTTTCCCCGGGATGAAGCAAAAGCCCCACCGTAGGAGGGGCCGCTGCTCGAAACCAGGGCGCCAGGGCTTGATCTGACTGGCTTGCGCGGCTCATCGCTGGTGTTGGCCTGGGCCTCACGTAAACGCTTTTTTTCGGCTTCCTGCTGGGCGATCAGCGCTTTCTGGCGCGCTTCCTCTGCCTCGCGGGCCTGGCGTGCCAGGGTTTCCTCAATGGTTTTCAGGACTTTGCCCAGGTCGGCTTGGTCCTGTTCACGGGCCTTGAGCTTGTCGTCGCGGGCCTTGACGTCGTTGTTGAGCTTGGCCAAGGCCAGTTGACGTTCCTTGCGGACCTTGTCGAGTTCTTCACGCTGGGTGTCGAGGCTGCTTTTCTGCACCAGCAACTGGGCTTGCTGCAGGGAAATGTCTTTTTCCACATTGGCCAGTTGGCGCAGGGTCTCGTTGAAATTCTTCAGCTGCTCCAGGCGGGCCTGGCTCAGGTAGTCGTAATAAGTGAGGGTGCGGGCGAATTTTTCCGGATTCTGCTGGTTGAGCAGTAGCTTGAGGTATTCCTGGCGCCCGTTCTGATAGGCCGCGCGGGCCTGGATGGCGATCAGTCGTTGCTGTTCAGTGCGCGCGCTCTGGAGTTTTTTTTTCTCCTCATCGAGGCGCTGCAGCTCGGATTCGCTTTTCTTCAGCTCTTTTTGCAGGGCTTCGACCTGTTTCTCCAGCTTGCCCATCTCGGTCTCGGTGCCGCGCAGTTCTTTCTGCACGCCGGACTTTTCTTCCTGCAGCTTGCCCAGCAGCTTCTTCAGCTCGGTAATGTCCTGACGCGTGGCGTCCAACTGTTGTTGGGTTTGCGCGCGCTCGTCGGCAAAGGCCGGTTGGAGCAGGCAGGTCAGAGCAAGGGCAATCAGGGCGCGAAGCATAGAGGCGGGCGACACCAGGGAAAGGGACGGCCTAGTATGCCCGCCCATCGCTGCAAAAAAAACGCCTCAAAGCCAACTGCTTTGAGGCGTTCGTCATAAAAAGCCGTTTCCGGGCCGTTATTGGGCCTTTTGCTATCAGAGCAGGGGCTGTTACTGCCGCGGGCGGTGATCCAGTCCGGCCTGTTGTCTTGCCTGGGTAGCGGCTGATCGCGGGCGGTATCAGCCGTGGGCGAGCGTCTTGTCTGGATGTTGTGCGGATGATGCGCCGGTTTCCGATACGGATGGTTCTTCGAGTGCCTGGCGGTCTTGCCGCGTGCGCAGTACGACGATGCCCGGGATGTTCTGGACATACTCCATGAAAGGCGCGTCCATGACCTCGCGGTACATCTTCTTGGAAGATGCATTGCGCAGTACGGGGCCGGCGGCGGTTTGGATGAAGAGCCCGGTATGGGTGACGTCCAGGCCCGGAAGGTGGGTGTAGATGCCAATGTAGTCGCCGGTCTTGAGGCGGCTGAGCAACTTCTCGTCAATCGACGAACTGGGTATGTAGGTAATGTCGCGCTCGACCAGGGGCAGGCCTGGCAGGTAAAGATCCCCGTCAGCCTTTTGATTGAGCTTTTTAGTCACGGTCACTGAGTGGGCGCTCAGTTGTGCAGTCAGATCATTGGTCAGCGGTTGTCCGGCATACGCCCAGTCCGTGAAGAAGTGCCGGCGGTTGGCAAACTGGACATCGGTGTTCACGTAGCGGGTCTGGATGAGGTTCTTGATGAAGCTGTCCTGGTCGGTGGATTTACGCAATGTCTCGACGTAATCCATATAGGTGAAGCAATCCAGGCCCCTGAAGTCGACGACCAGCTTCTCTGCCATGCTCGCCGAGCCCTGCAACATGTCCGCTGCATAAGGTGTATGCATGAACTCGCGGGAGATCTGCTCGCTCAGTTGTCCTGGCTGGTCGGCTCCGAGCTGGTTGCGGACCTTGAGCAGGGCGGTGAGTTTTTCGGCGGTGTAGGTGTCCATCTCTAGCTGGGTGCGCTGATCCTCGAGCGCACCCACTTCGGCTTGGGTCTTGTGTTCGACGTGGGTCGGGTTTGCGCAGCCTGCCAGGACAGAGGCTAAAAAAAATACGGCGGCCTTGTTCATTCGATTTCTCCATGCTGCCATTAAATGGAATTGATAATTATTACCATTTATAGGGCGGTGTTGCAGAACGCGCTATCTGAATTTGCTCATCAGAGGGAGACACTGCGGGGGGATTAGTGTTCCAGGGGGCGATGGATACTGTCACAGCGGGTACTTGCATTGCACGCCGCGTGTCTGTGTCAGGCGTTGGCCTCGTTGCCCATCAGGCAGGACTGATGCACAAACGCCCGACACGGTGTATCGGGCGTTTGCGCAGGCAACAGGGGGCAACCTGCTTCAGTCTCAGGCGTCCAGCAGGATCGACTTGCCGGTCAT
The DNA here is from genome assembly GCF_009908205.1 of Pseudomonas sp. Fl5BN2. Taxonomy (NCBI): domain Bacteria; kingdom Pseudomonadati; phylum Pseudomonadota; class Gammaproteobacteria; order Pseudomonadales; family Pseudomonadaceae; genus Pseudomonas; species Pseudomonas sp. Fl5BN2. The sequence continues at coordinate 292,846 of NZ_JAAARL010000003.1, forward strand.
TTCCTTGGGTTGTGCCAGGCCCAGCAGCTTGAGCATGGTCGGCGCCACATCCGCCAGAACCCCGCCCTCTCGGACTTTCAGCGGGCGCTTGCCGACATAGATGAAGGGCACCGGTTCAGTGGTGTGGGCCGTATGGGCCTGGCCAGTGGACTCGTCGGACATCTGCTCGACGTTGCCGTGGTCGGCGGTGATCAGCGCTTCGCCGCCGACCTTGTCCAGAGCGTCGACAATGCGTCCGACGCACAGGTCCAGGCATTCCACAGCTTTCACCGCGGCTTCGAACACACCGCTGTGGCCGACCATGTCGCCGTTGGCGTAGTTGACGATGATCACGTCGTAACGCTGGTGCTCGATGGCATCGACGATCTTGTCGGTGACTTCCGGAGCGCTCATTTCCGGCTGCAGGTCATAGGTGGCGACTTTCGGCGACGGGATCAGGATGCGCTCTTCCCCCGGGAACGGCTCTTCACGGCCACCGGAGAAGAAGAAGGTCACGTGGGCGTATTTCTCGGTTTCGGCGATGCGCAGCTGGGTCTTGCCGTTTTTCGCCAGATAATCGCCCAGCACGTTTTCCAGGCTGCCCGGGGCAAAGGCCGACGGCGCGGGGATGCTGGCGGCGTACTGGGTGAGCATGACGAACCCGGCCAGTTTCGGCTGGCGCGCACGCTCGAAGTCCTTGAAGTCATTTTCGACGAACACCCGAGTCAGTTCGCGGGCACGGTCGGCGCGGAAGTTCATGAACACCACGGCGTCGCCGTCTTCGACCTTGACCGGCTCACCGATGGTGGTGGCCTTGACGAATTCGTCGCTCTCATCGCGGGCATAGGCGGCTTGCAGGCCTTCTTGGGCGGTGGCGGCGTTGAATTGCCCCTGGCCATCGACGATCAGGTTGTAGGCCTGGGCCACGCGGTCCCAGCGATTGTCGCGGTCCATGGCGAAGTAGCGACCCACCAGGCTGGCGATCCGGCCCTTGCCCAGGGCCTTGAAGGTTTCGTCCAGCAGTTCGATGGACGACTGGGCGCTTCTCGGCGGGGTGTCACGGCCGTCGAGGAAGGCGTGCAGGTAGATCTTCTCGGCGCCGCGCTTGAAGGCCAGTTCGGCCATGGCCACCAGGTGGTCCTGGTGGCTGTGCACGCCACCGTCGGACAGCAGGCCGAGGATGTGCACCGCCTTGCCGGCGGCCACGGCTTTATCCACGGCAGCGCAGATAGTCGGGTTTTCGAAGAACTCACCGTCGCGGATGGACTTGGTCACCCGGGTGAAGTCCTGGTACACCACGCGACCGGCCCCCAGGTTCATGTGGCCGACTTCAGAGTTGCCCATCTGCCCGTCCGGCAGGCCGACGTCCATGCCCGAGCCCGAGATCAGGCCGTTGGGCATGCTCGCGCACAAACGGTCCAGGACTGGCTTCTTGGCCGCATAGACGGCGTTGGATTCGTGGCTCTCGCTGTGACCGAAGCCATCCAGAATCATCAGGACCAAAGGTTTAGGCGTGGTAGTCATGGCGTCCACTCGTGGCTGGATAGGAAAGTAATGAAAAGAGAGGTGTTGAAAAAGGGAGTGGCAGTTTAAAGCGAAGTTCCGACGGCGTCACCGCCGGGCGGGGTTTGGCCGACCCGGAGGGCTGTGTATACTGGCCGACATTTTAACGCCCTGGAACCTCCTAGATGGTTGCTCACCTGATTCAATTCGCCACTGAACACTACTTGCTCGCCGGTGCCTTCGCTATCCTGCTGGCGCTATTGATCGCCCATGAATTGAGCCGCGGCGGCCGCAGCCTCAGCACCCGTGAACTGACCGCACTGGTCAATGGTGAGCAGGGCGTGGTGATCGACCTTCGCCCTTCCAAGGACTTCGCTGCCGGCCACATCGTCGGCGCGCTGAACATTCCCCAGGACAAGCTGATGTCGCGCGTCGGCGAGCTGGAGAAGCACAAGGCCAAGACCATCATCCTGGTGGATGCCCAAGGCCAGCACGCCGGCACCCACGCCCGTGAGCTGATGAAATCCGGTTTCACCGCGGCCAAGCTGTCCGGTGGTATTGCCAGCTGGAAAGCCGATAACCTGCCATTGGTGAAGTAATGTCCACGGTCATCGTCTACTCCAGTGATTACTGCCCTTACTGCTCGCGGGCCAAGCATCTGCTCACGAGCAAAGGCGTAGCCTTCGAAGAGATCAAGGTCGATGGCAAGCCGCAGGTGCGCGCCGATATGGCCCAGAAGGCCGGACGCACGTCCGTGCCGCAGATCTGGATCGGTGCCACCCACGTAGGTGGTTGTGATGATTTGTTTGCCCTGGAGCGCGTCGGCAAGCTCGACACGCTGTTGGCGGCCTGAAATTCCTAACCCTATAGACCTAAAGATCAAGAAGGATCTGAGATGACTGACCAACAGAACACTGCTGCTGCCGAAGACGAAAGCGCACCGCAATTCTCCCTGCAGCGCATCTACGTGCGTGACCTGTCCTTCGAAGCGCCGAAAAGCCCGGCGATCTTCCGCCAGCAGTGGGAGCCAAGCGTCGGCCTGGACCTGAACACCCGCCAGAAAGCCCTGGAAACCGACTTCCACGAAGTCGTGCTGACCCTGTCGGTGACCGTGAAGAACGGCGACGAAGTGGCCTTCATCGCTGAAGTGCAACAAGCCGGTATCTTCCTGATCAAGAACCTGGATGAGGCTTCGATGAGCCACACCCTGGGTGCCTTCTGCCCGAACATCCTGTTCCCTTACGCTCGCGAAGCGCTGGACAGCCTGGTGACCCGTGGTTCGTTCCCGGCGTTGATGCTGGCTCCGGTGAACTTCGACGCGCTGTACGCCCAGGAGCTGCAACGCATGCAGTCCGCTGGCGAGAACACCGTTCAATAAGAGCGTCGCCCGAGCATGAAAAAAGCGCCTGTAATGGCGCTTTTTTCATGCTCGGGCGAAACCTGTAGGAGCGGGCTTGCCCGCGAATCTCCGGGCCTTACTTGAAGCCCAGTTGCCGCCAGCCTTCATAAACCGCCACCGCCACGGTGTTGGACAGGTTGAGGCTGCGGCAGCCTTCGCGCATCGGCAGGCGCAGGCGCTGTTCGCCGGGCAGGGCGTCCAGCACGTCCGCTGGCAGGCCGCGGCTTTCCGGGCCGAACAGGAAGGCGTCGCCTTCCTCGAAGCTGGCATCATGAAACGGCCGCGAGCCCTTGGTAGTGAAGGCAAACAGGCGCGGTTGGCCGAGGCTCTCCAGGCAGCTGGCGAGGTCGGCATGGCGTTGCAGGGTGGCATATTCGTGGTAGTCGAGGCCGGCGCGGCGCAGGCGCTTGTCGTCCATGTCGAAACCCAGCGGCTCGATCAAATGCAGGTGGCAGCCGCTGTTGGCGCACAGCCTGATAACGTTGCCGGTATTCGGCGGAATTTCTGGTTGAAAGAGGATGACGTGAAACATGCACGGCTCCGAAGAGAAAGACAGGCTGCATTCTACGCCTGAAGAGTACTCGCGACCGAAGCTAATGCTGCGGGTGTTCGGCTCCCTGGCGATTGTCGGGGTGATGGTGGGGCTGATGATCGGTCGCCTGACCCAGTCCGATCCTGTGGAGCTGCAGCAGGTCGAAATCGCACCTGACGGGCTGGTGGTTTGGTTCAACCAGGAACCCAAGGTTCACGGTGAGCACATCGACGGTACCGTGGCGCTGCTGTTCGATGCCCAGGGACATGCGCAGCACGGCCAATTGCAGGTCAACCAGAGGAATGTGAACTGGCGTGTCCGCCTGGCGGACCAGGGCTTGCTGCTGAACCTGGTGGCCGCCCGCGCGCTGCGCGGTGAATGGCGCGGAGGCGAGGTCGACGGGCGCTGGCGCCTGGAGATCCACCTGCGGGAGGAATAAAAGAGGGAAACCCCGGCCTGCCTGTACCAAGGCCCCCAAAAGCGGGAGGGGCCAATTGCCTCAGGGGCAATCAGTCCCGGTGTAAAGAGGGGAATTCCCGGCCTGCCTGTACCAGGGTCCCCGAAAGCGTGGCCCAGCGCGATGCGCGTGATGGGCCGGGTATTAAAGAGGGAAGCCCCAGCCTGCCTGTACTGAGGTTCCCGAAACCTTGGGCCCGTCGCGATGCGCGTGATGGGCCGGGTGTTAAAGAGGGAATTCCCGGCCTGCCTGTACCAGGGTTCCCGAAAACATGGCCGGTCACGGTGTGCGTGAAGGGCCGGCTATTAAAGAGGGAAGTCCCAGCCTGCCTGTACTGGGGTTCCCGAAACCTTGGGCTCGTCGCCATGCGTGCCGAGCTCGGTGTTAAAGAGGGGAATCCCCGGCCTGCCTGTACCAAGGTCCCCGAAACTGGGTAGTGACAGGGTTATTGCAGGTGGCGTGCCAGTTTTCGCCGCAGAGGCGTTCATGGGTTGAATAAAAAGCCGAAAGCCCCGTAATCCGGGGCTTTTGCGTTTTCGAAGCGGAGATTTTCGCAAGTGAAACCTGAAGCCGGACTGCCGCACCGGTGCCTTCGGGCAGTGCATGCAGCCCATCCTGGTGCACGCTTGACCTTGTTGTAGGAGCCGGCTTGCCGGCGAAAGCGCCTGTCAGCGCGTTGCAAGGGTCAAGGGCTTCTTCGCTGGCAAGCCAGCTCCTACGCAGGGGGGAGGGCTCAGCCTTCCTCGCTTTCGTCCTCGTCGCCGCCGTCGACCTTCATCCCCAGTTCCTTGATCTTGCGGGTCAGGGTATTGCGTCCCCAACCCAGCAGCACCGCCGCGTCACGGCGACGGCCGGCGGTGTGCTTGAGGGCGGTCTCGATCATGATCCGCTCGAAGCTTGGCACCGCACTGTCCAGCAGGCTCGATTGCCCACGGGCCAGGGCCTGGTCGGCCCATTGGCGCAGGGCCTGTTCCCAGTTGGTCACCGGCGCCGAGTCCTGAGGCAGGCTCAGCAGTTCCGGCGGCAGGTCACTGATATGCACCTCGCGCCCGGAGGCCATCACGGTGATCCAGCGGCAGGTGTTCTCCAGCTGGCGCACGTTGCCCGGCCACGGCAGGTTTTTCAGGTACTCCTCGGTTTCGCTCTTCAGCAGCTTGGGCTCCACCGCCAGCTCCTGCGCCGCACGGCTGAGGAAGTGTCGGGCCAGGGTCGGGATGTCTTCGCGACGGTCCGACAGGCGCGGGATATGAATGCGGATCACGTTGAGGCGGTGGAACAGGTCCTCGCGGAACTTGCCAGCGTGGACCAGGGTTTCCAGGTTCTGGTGGGTCGCGGCGATGATGCGCACGTCGACCTTGACCGGGGTGTGGCCGCCGACTCGGTAGAACTCGCCGTCGGCCAGTACCCGCAACAGGCGGGTCTGGGTTTCCGCCGGCATGTCGCCGATCTCGTCGAGGAACAGGGTGCCACCGTCGGCTTGCTCGAAGCGCCCACGCCGCAGGTTGGCTGCGCCGGTGAATGCGCCTTTTTCATGGCCGAACAGCTCGGACTCCATCAGATCCTTGGGAATCGCCGCCATGTTCAGGGCAATGAACGGCGAGGCCGCCCGAGGGCTGTGGCGGTGCAGGGCGTGGGCCACCAGCTCTTTGCCGGTGCCGGATTCGCCATTGATCAATACGGTGATGTTGGAGTGGCTGAGACGCCCAATGGCCCGGAACACCTCCTGCATCGCCGGTGCTTCACCGATGATTTCCGGGGTGCGGGTCAGGGTCGGTGGCACTTCCAGGCCTTGTTGCTCCTGGGCGTGCTGATTGGCGCGCTTGACCAGCGACACCGCCTCGTCGACATCGAAGGGCTTGGGCAGGTATTCGAAGGCCCCGCCCTGATAGGAGGCGACAGCGCTGTCCAGGTCGGAGTGCGCCGTCATGATGATCACCGGCAGGCGCGGATGCTGTTCGCGAATCCGCGCCAGCAGGTCGAGACCGCTGGCGCCAGGCATGCGAATGTCGGAAATGATCACGTCCGGCGCTTGGCGGGCCAGGCGGCTCATCACCCCGTCGGCACTGTCGAAGCTCTGGGTGGTCATCCCTTCCTGTTGCAGGGCTTTTTCCAGGACCCAACGGATAGAACGGTCGTCATCGACGATCCACACGGTTTCACTACGGCTCATGTCGATGGGGCTCCTTGTTCCAGAGGCAGAAAGATCGAGAAGGTGGTGTGGCCGGGATGGCTGTCACATTCGATCAGGCCCTGGTGCTGGCTGATGATGTTCTGGGTAATGGCCAGGCCCAGCCCGGTACCGTCCGGACGGCCGCTGACCATGGGGAAGAAGAGCGTGTCCTGCAGCTCGGCGGGAATGCCCGGGCCGTTGTCGATGATCTCGATCTTGGTCACCAGGCGATGGCGCACATGGCCGATGGTGAACTGGCGCATGGCGCGGCTGCGCAGGGTGATGCGCCCCAGGCGCAGTTCATTCTGGCTGCTGATGGCCTGCATGGCGTTGCGCACGATATTGAGCACTGCCTGGATCATCTGTTCGCGGTCGATCAGCACGTCGGGAATGCTCGGGTCGTAGTCCCGGACCAGGGTGATGCAACCCTGGCTTTCGGCTTCCACCAGGCTGCTGACGCGCTCCAGTACCTCATGGATATTGGTCAGTGCCAGGGACGGCAGCTTGTTCGAGCCGAGCATGCGGTCCACCAGGTTACGCAGACGGTCGGCTTCTTCGATGATGACGTTGGTGTAGTCCTTGAGGCTCTCTTCCGGCAGCTCTCGGGCCAATAACTGAGCGGCGCCGCGAATGCCTCCCAGGGGGTTCTTGATCTCATGGGCCAGGCCGCGCACCAGCATCTTGCTGGTCTCCTGCTTGGACAGCTGGGCCTCTTCCTTGGTGATCCGCAGCAAACGGTCCCGGGGGTGGACTTCCAGCAGCAACAAGGTGTCGCCATTGCTGAGGATCGGCGTCACCGCATAGTCGACGGTCAGGGTCTGGCCGGTCAGGGCGGTGAGCATGGCCTCGCGCTTGGTGAAGGGGTGCGCCTGTTCCACGGCCTGGCGCAGGGAGCTCAGGGCTTCGGCCGACTCGGTGAACAGCTCACTGATGAATTGCCCATGGCTGCGCTGGCCGCTGATGGCCAGGAGCATTTCCGCCGCCGGGTTCATGTACTCAAGGCGCAGGTCGGCATTGAGCAGGATGGTGGCAGTGGTCAGGTTGTCCAGAAGCAGACGGTGCAGTGGATCGCTGATGGTCATGGGTAAATGTTGACCTCTTTTGAAGCAAGGCAAGACCGGAACTGAACCCGGATTGCGCGCACGGGTTAAGCACTGATGTGGAGAAAATGCAAAAACCAAACCAAGGCTCCGAAAAGAAGCGCTCAAGCCCTGAAACAGGCGTTTGAAGCCCGCTTGCGTGGCGTTTTGCCAGCTCTGTTGAGTATTTTCGAACCAAAATGGGCTGGCAATGACCCGCGAGTGCAAGTTGTTGCACCAATATAGTGCATGATCTTGAGTGGTGCTTGCCCAGTGCACCGAGGCCTCGGAATCAACGCCCGTTTTTCAGCGGCAGTTGGCAAGGCGCAGGTTTAGAGTGCTCGAACCTGATGCTTCAAGGTTTAGGATACGGCCATGGAAAACCCCGCTCTGCTGTTCCAGCTCCCAGACGATGACACCCTTTACCAGGCGCTTCTGGACCGTGATCCGGCCTACGAGGGGTTTGCCTTTGTCGGAGTGAAAAGCACCGGCGTGTTTTGCCGCCTGACCTGTGCCGCGCGCAAACCCAAGCGCGAGAACAGCGTGTTTTTCAGTTCGATCAAGGGCTGTGTCGAAGCGGGATTCCGGGCCTGCCTGCGTTGCCGTCCCCTGGAGCGGGCCGGGGTCCAGGAGCCTTGGGTGCAGACCCTGCTTGAACAGCTGGAGAACAATGCCGAACGCCGTTGGTACGAGGATGACCTGATCCGCCTGGGGCTGGATCCGTCCACCGTGCGTCGCGCGTTCAAGCGTTACTTCGGGGTGACCTTCCTGGAAATGGCCCGCCTGCGGCGTATCGGCCAGGGCATGCAGCAGCTGTCTTCAGGGGAGTCGGTGATCGAGGCGCAGATCAGTGCCGGCTTTGACTCCGACAGCGGTTTTCGTCGTGCATTCAGTCGTCTGGCGGGTCAGCCGCCATCGAACCTGCGGGGACGCGAGCTACTCAAGGTGGATTGGCTGCAGACCCCCATCGGCGTGATGCTGGCGGTGGCTGACGCTCAGGTCCTGCATCTGCTGGAGTTCTTCGATCGGCCGGCCTTGGCGAGTGAGTTGCAGCACCTGCAGAAGAACAGCGGCTCGACCATCGGCTTCGGGCGTTTTGCCCCGATCGATCAGATTGAAGTCGAACTGCGTAGCTATTTCGCTGGTGAGTCAGTCCACTTCGCCACGCCGTTGGCGATGAATGCCTCGCCCTTTACCCGCACGGTCTGGCAAGCCTTGCGCGCCATTCCCCTGGGCAGCACCTGTAGCTATGCCGAGGTGGCGAACCAGATCGGTTCGCCGTCTGCGGTGCGTGCAGTGGCCCGGGCCAATGGTGCCAACCAGATCTCCATCGTCATTGCCTGCCATCGGGTCATTGGCGCCGATGGCTCCCTGACCGGCTACGGCGGCGGCCTGTGGCGCAAGCGCTGGCTGCTGGAGCATGAGCGGCGCACGCTCCAGGCCCTGCTTGAGAAACAGGCCGTGGCCTGAGGGATTCAGCGTGCGGGTTGCAGCTCGCTTTCTGCGGCTGTTTGCTGGCTGCTGGCGTCGTTATCCACAGGACGTAGCAGGGGCGTGTGGTCCTGCGCCTGTCGAGCCAGTTCGTCGGCGTCCGCCTGCTCTGCGGTGGACAGCTCGGCGGCGTTGTGGCCGATGCGCTTGAGCAGCGCCAGCATGCACACCAGCGAGACCAGGGTGTAGCAGGCCGAGGCGATGGCCACGCCGACGATGCTGCCGGTGCTGTTGAGAATGCTCTGGGCCAGCACCGGGGTGGCGCCTCCTACCAATAGCGAGCACAACTGATAGGAGATCGACAGCCCGCTGTAGCGCACCCGGGTCGGAAAGGCCCGGGCCAGGATGCCGCCCACCGCGCCATAGAACATCGAGTGCGGCACCGTGGCCAGGCACATGCCGAGCACGGCGATCCAGTAGTTGCCGGTCTCCACGGCGAAGAACATCGCCGGCATCAGCAGCAACTCCGGCACCACCATCAGCACCATCGCCTTGCGCATGTCGATGCGCGAAACCAGCACCGCGCCGAGGGGTTGGGTGATGAACTGCACCACCAGGGCGATGACGATCACACTGAGGAAACTGCCTTGGGAGTAGCCCAGTTCCTTGGTGGCCCAGGACAGGGCAAAGGTGCTCTTGAAATAGGTCACGTGGATGATCGGCAGCACGCCGGCGCCCAGCAGCACTAACCGCCAGTGATCGCGCAGCACTTCGAGAATCGGCAGCTTGACGGTCTTCTTCTGCTCGATCAGGCGCTTCATGTCATCAGACTCTTCGAGCTTGAGGCGAATGACCATGCCGACAATCACCAGCAGCGCCGACAGCAGGAAGGGAATGCGCCAGCCCCAGAGCAGAAAGTCCGGCGTGGGCAGGGCGCTGAGGCCGAAGAACACCAGGGTCGCCAGCAGGTTGCCGGCCGGGGAGCCTTGTTGGGCAAAGGCGGCATACAGGATGCCCTTGCCCTTGGGCGCGCTTTCGCTGGCGATCAGGATCGCCCCGCCCCATTCGCCGCCCACCGCGATGCCCTGGATGATCCGCAGCGTCACCAGGGCAATCGGCGCCCAGATGCCGACCTGCAGGTAGCTGGGCAGCAGGCCGATGCAGGTGGTGGCCACGCCCATCATGATCAGGGTGATTACCAGGGTGGTCTTGCGGCCGATCTTGTCGCCCATGTGGCCGAAGATGATGCCGCCGATGGGGCGGGCGACAAAGCCGGCCCACAGGGTCAGGAAGGACAGCAAGGTAGCGGTGCCGGGGGGCAGGTCGGCGGGAAAGAACACTTTGCCGAACACCAGGGCGGCGGCGATCCCGTAGGCGTAGAAGTCATACCACTCGATGGTGGTGCCGATGAACGAGGCGATGCCCGCCTTGCGGGCTTTCTGGTGGGCGGCAGCTTCCTGGGCGGCGGTCATGTTCAACTCCTGCTTGTTATTGTTATGTGCGCCTGCGCCGTGTGCATCGCTTCATGCACGGTCCGGCCGCTGGAGCCTATACAGGCGGGAATCGAAAAATATAATGATTAAATCTTATGGTTTGATACGTGATTTCGTATCGCGGCGCAGGGCTCAACTGCCCGTGGTTGTGGGTTGCAGCAAAGACTTGAACATCGCCAGGAAACTCTCGGCGGCGGCTGAGGGTTGGCCCGCCGGATGGATCGCCAGGATCTCGGAAGAGGCGCCGCTGCCTTCGATCTCGCAGTAACGCACGCCAGCCTGGCCGAGCATGGCCAGGGTCTGGGGTACCAGCGCCACCCCCATCTCATGCACCACCATCGCCACCACCGTTTGCCAGAGCCGGGTCTCATGACGGATGCGCGGGCTGAAGCCGGCGGCCACGCAGCGGGCGATGATCAGGTCGTGGTAGTGCGGTGAGACCTCTCGCGGAAACAGGATGAAATCATCGTTGGCCAACAGCGCCAGGTCGATTCGCGTCTGCTGTGCCAGTCGGTGGTTCAGGGGCAGGCAACAGAGGAAGGGTTCGGCCAGCAGCGGTTCGCTGTGGATACCGGCGGCGAAGGTGCCGCCGTGGACGAAGCCGATATCGATCTGGCCGCGTTGCAGGGCCTGGGCCTGATCGGCGCTGTTCATTTCCATCAGCACGATCTCGGTGTCCGGGTGATCGCGCTCGAAGGCCTTGACCGCCTGGGGCAGGCCACGGTGCAGGATCGAGTTGACGAAGCCCACGCTCAGGCGCCCGGCAAAACCCTCGGCCGAGCGCTGGGTCAGGCGCCGAGCCTGGTCGGCCCGCAGCAGCAGGTAGCGCGCTTCGTTCAGCAGCACCTGGCCTGCGTTGGTCAGGCTCACGGACTTGTTGTTGCGATTGAGCAACTGGATATCCAGCTGCCCTTCCAGCTTCTTGATATCGAAACTCAGCGCCGGTTGCGAGATGCACAGGCGGGCTGCGGCGCGTCCGAAGTGCAGTTCTTCGGCGACCGCGACGAAGTAGCGCAGCTGTTTGAGGTCCATGATGAACTCGGCTTCTACGATATTGTTTTCTTATCGTAGTTGATGAATTTTGTATTAGATACTTATCAATGGCGGCTCTAGTCTCGGCCTACAAAAATCAGGAGATGCGCCATGATCGCCGAGCCTCGCCCTACTGCAGACAGCCTGAATATCCCTGATAGCCGGGGCATCAACCTATTCGAATGTGATGCTGGCCTGGCCGCGTTGCTCAAGGTCTACCTGCCGTCGACGGTCTACCAGCAGTGGTTGCCCACCTTGCAGCGCCTGGGTGCTCGGGCTGGCGGTGAACTGGATGTGCTGGCCCTGTCCGCCGACAAGAACCCGCCGGTTCTGCAACCGCGCACCCGCCGTGGCGAGAACCTGCAAAGCATCGCCAAGCATCCAGACTACGTGGCTCTGGAACGAGTCGCCTACGCCGAACTGGGCCTGGCCGCCATGAGCCATCGCCCCGACAGCCCTGTGCCGTTGATCAAATATGCCCTGACCTATCTGTTCGTCCAGGCTGAATTCGGCCTGTGCTGCCCGGTCAGCATGACCGACTCCCTGACCCGCACCTTGCGCAAGTTCGGCGCACCGGAACTGGTGGAGCGCTACCTGCCGCAGTTGCAGTCGCAGGATTTCGAGCAGCTGTTCCAAGGGGCGATGTTCATGACTGAACAGGCCGCTGGCTCCGATGTCTCGCGCACTGAAACCCGAGCCCGGCTGGAGGACGGCCAATGGCGCCTGTTCGGGGAAAAGTGGTTCTGCTCCAACCCGGATGCCGACCTGGCCATGGTCCTGGCGCGCCCGGAAGACGCCCCAGAGGGCATGGCCGGGGTCAGTTTGTTCCTGCTGCCGAAAATCCTGGCGGATGGTTCGCGCAATCACTACCGGATCCAGCGCCTGAAGGACAAGCTGGGCAGCCGTTCCATGGCGAGCGGCGAGATTACCCTGGAAGGCGCTAGTGCCTACTTGATCGGTGAGGTCGGCCGCGGTTTCCAGCAGATGGCCGACATGATCAACATGTCACGGCTGTCCAACGGCGTGCGGGCGGCGGGATTGATGCGTCGCGGGCTTAATGAAGCGCTGTTCATCGCGCGCCAGCGCCGGGCCTTCGGCAAGCACCTGATAGAGATGCCGCTGATGCAGCGCCAGTTGCTGAAGATGATGCTGCCCACCGAACAGGCGCGCTCGATGTTCATGCAGATCGCCAGCTTGCTGCCCCGGGCCGATGGCGGTGACGACGCGGCGCGCAAGTGCGTGCGAATTCTCACGCCGCTGATCAAGTTCCGCGCTTGCCGGGATGCCCGACGGGTCACCGGCGATGCCATGGAAGTGCGCGGCGGGGTTGGCTACATCGAGGAGTGGAGCGATGCCCGGCTGGTGCGCGATGCACATTTGGGGTCGATCTGGGAGGGCACCAGCAACATCGTGGCCCTCGACATTGCCCGAGCGGTAACCCGTGAACAGGCACTGGAATCCTTGCAAGGCCATCTGGCCGGATTGTTGGCCGAAGCCGATTTGCCCGAGGCCAGCCGCCGGCAGTTCGACTCGGCCCTGCTGCGCACCGTGACCTGCTTCCATGCGGTGGCGCAACAACGCCGGGATGAGCAGGTGCGGCAGGCTGGCAGTGTGCTCTATCACCTGGCCAGTGCGATCTTCATGGCCTGGGAGGCCACGCGTCAGGCACCGGATTATCGCCGCCTGGCCCTGGCGCATCTGGTGCTGGTGCACAAGGTCTTGCCGCGCGATCCCCTGGGCCTGGAGCCCAGCATCGACGCCGGGCTACTGGCGCGCCTGGCCAATGAAAGCCCGCTGTCGCAAGCCGAGGCCCTGCAGTTGCTGCCGGCCTGAATGGCCGGCCCTTTCCGATTTGCCGGAGTACATTCATGACGCTTGCCCAAGGGGCCCTGACGGGCCTGAAAGTCATCGACCTCAGCCGTGTGCTGGGCGGTCCCTACTGTTCCCAGGCGCTGGCCGACCATGGTGCGCAGGTGATCAAGCTGGAGCCGTTGAGTGGCGACGAGACCCGGGGCTGGGGGCCGCCTTTCGAAGGGGTCGATGCTGCGTATTTTCGGGGTATCAACCGCAACAAGCAGGGGATTGCCGTCGACCTGTCCCGTCCCGAAGGGCTGGCGTTGCTGATGCAATTGCTGGAAGACGCCGATGTGCTGGTCGAGAACTTCAAGCCCGGCACTCTGCAGCGCTGGGGGATCGGCTACAGCGAGGTGCTGAGCCAGCGCTTTCCAGGACTGATTCACTGCGCGATTTCCGGTTTTGGCGGTGACGGTCCCCTGGGAGGCCTGCCCGGGTATGACGCGGTGATCCAGGCCATGGCCGGCTTGATGAGTGTCAATGGCGAAGGCGAGGGCGGGCCGCTGCGGATCGGTCTGCCAATTGTCGACATGGTCACTGGCCTGAATGCTCTGGCGGGGATCCTCCTGGCGCTCAACGAGCGTCAGCGCAGCGGCCTCGGGCAGTCACTGGACATCTCCCTGTACGACTGTGGCGTATCGCTGTTGCATCCGCATTTGCCGAACTATTTTGCCTCTGGCAAAACGCCACAGCGCACCGGTAATGCCCATCCCAACATTGCTCCATACGACAGCTATCGCACTGCTGGCGAACCGATCTTCCTTGCGGTTGGCAACGATCGACAGTTCGCCAGGTTGTGTCAGGAACTGGGGGCCAGTGAGTTGCTGGAAGACCCACGCTTTACCGACAACGGCCAGCGTTCGGTCAATCGCCAGGCATTGAAGCAGGCTCTGGAGCATTATCTGGCCGCCCACGACGGTGCGTTGCTAGCGCCGCGACTGATTGGCCTGGGTGTGCCTTGCGGTTCGATCGCCACCGTTGACCAGGTGGTGGCCCATCCCCACACCCGTCATCGAGGGTTGCTGGTGGAGATCGGCGACTATCGGGGCATTGGTTCTCCAGTGAAGCTCTCGCGGACGCCGGCCAGTTATCGCAGTGCGCCGCCGACATTGGGGCAGCACACCCGCGGAGTACTGGAGGGGCTCGGCCTGGATGCGCCGACGATTGCCAAGCTGTTGGCCAGTGGGGTGGTGCGCGGTTGAGGCGTGCGTGGGGTTAAGGTCGACGGGTTCGCAGCAGGGTGAAGGTGACGTCCGGACTCTGCTGCAAGACCCGTTCGCCATCGAGGACCTGGACTGCCAGGCGATGCTGGCCACGGTTGAGGTTCACCAGTTGCAGGCCTGGCCCCGGGCTGGCGCGGCCATAGGGTTTGTCGTCCAGCAACAGGCGTAGGCGATGAGGTGCCTGCAGGCCTGGTTGCAACTCCACCTGCACGCTGAAGCTGCCATTGTTGGCCCGCAAGGCACCGTGCTCTGGCACTCCGCTCAGCTCCAGCCGGGCGTAGGGCTGCTCCGACGTGGGCGGTGCCGCTCGCGGCGTTTCCCGGGGGAGTGGCACAGGGCTCTGGATGCGATTGGGTGCGGGTGTTTCGATTGACTGGTATGCAGTCTTTGGCGGCTGGTCGCTGTAGGCGCGATGGCCCGCGGCATCGGTGTACTGGTAGATCTCGGCAATGGCTGGCAGAGCCGTTATCCACAGCAGGCAAAAGACGGTGACGCGCATGACCTTGATCCTGGCCGCCGGGGCCTTTGCTTGAAAGGCTCCAGCATAGGGCGCAGGGCCGATTGGCCCGGCCGTGGTTAACCTTTGAACACACATAACTCGGCCGTGGCCCGGACCATTGCCAGTTGGCGCAGTGGGTCGTTGCTGCTGGCCCTGTTGGCCTGGGCCAGCCATTGCGGGCATTGAGCGTCACTGCGATGAGGGCTGAAATCGGCCAGTTGCTGCAGCAGGCGTTTTTGTAACTGATCGAGTTGCGGGCGGATCTGCCCAACCAGATCCGCCCGTGGCGTATCAGGCGCCTTGCCTTGCAGATGCCAGGCGGAAAGCCTGGCGTACTGCACCAGCTTGTTGGCTTCGATCTGGGCGGCGAAGAATGGCGCGACCACCTCCTGGTTCAGGTGATAGACGGCGGCCTGGGCTGAGGCCCCGGCAATCACCTGCTGTTCCCTGGAGCGGTCTTCCACGGCTTTGTGGCTGTCCCATTTGCTCAGGGCTACTTGATCGGCAATGTCCAGACGTTCGCCAATGCTGCCCAGCAACGGGGCCAGGGAGGCTGGAGCGTCGGCGGCGCAGGCTGCTGTGGCAAACAGGCTGCAGGTCAGTGTCAGGCATAGCGTGAGGCGTGAGGTCATGGGCGAGCTCGGCTGTTCAATAGAGTGGCGCCCATGATGCACGCAACTGCCCTGGGCGGTGCAAACTTGCGTCCCTGAAAGCGCTCTCGCCACAAAAGCCTTTTGCGCTATTGCAGGCATAAAAAAGGCCTCCCGAAGGAGGCCTTTTGATCACGCGGCTTGCGCCGGCGCTACCGGATCAGCAGCTGTAGTACAGCTCGTATTCCAGTGGGTGTACGAAGGTCCGGACCTTGATTTCTTCTTCGCTTTTCAGAGCGATGTAAGCGTCGATGAAGTCGTCGCTGAAAACGCCGCCTTTGGTCAGGAACGCCCGACCTTTGTCCAGCTCTTCCAGGGCTTCTTTCAGGCTGCCGCAAACTTGTGGGATCTCTTTGGCCTCTTCAGGCGGCAGGTCGTACAGGTTTTTGTCAGCTGCGTCGCCAGGGTGGATCTTGTTCTGGATGCCGTCCAGGCCAGCCATCAGCAGGGCAGCGAAGCCCAGGTACGGGTTGGCTGCTGGATCCGGGAAGCGGGCTTCGATACGGCGAGCGCGAGGGCTGGACACGTAAGGAATCCGGATCGAAGCGGAGCGGTTGCGCGCCGAGTAGGCCAGCATCACCGGTGCTTCGAAACCTGGGACCAGACGCTTGTAGGAGTTGGTCGACGGGTTGGTGAAGCCGTTCAGGGCCTTACCGTGCTTGATGATGCCGCCGATGAAGTACAGGGCGGTATCGGACAGGCCGGCATAACCTTCGCCAGCGAAGGTGTTCTTGCCATCTTTGGCGATGGACAGGTGAACGTGCATACCCGAACCGTTGTCGCCGTACAGAGGCTTGGGCATGAAGGTCGCGGTGCGGCCGTAGGCCACGGCAACGTTGTGTACGCAGTATTTCAGGGTCTGAACTTCGTCAGCCTTGGTGACCAGGGTGTTGAACTTCACACCGATCTCGTTCTGGCCGGCAGTCGCCACTTCGTGGTGGTGAACTTCGATGACCAGGCCCATTTCTTCCATGGCGTTGCACATGGAGGTACGGATTTCGTGGTCGTGGTCGAACGGCGGAACCGGGAAGTAGCCGCCTTTGATACCTGGACGGTGGCCATGGTTGCCGCCTTCCACGTCCTGGTCGGACATCCACGAACCCTGGTCGGAGAAGATCTTGAACATCGAGCCGGAGATGTCGGACTTGAACTTCACCTGGTCGAAGATGAAGAACTCAGGCTCCGGGCCTACGAATACGGTGTCGCCGATACCGGTGGACTTCAGGTACTCCTCGGCACGCTTGGCGATCGCACGCGGGTCGCGGTCGTAGCCTTGCATGGTCGAAGGTTCGATCACGTCGCAGACCAGGATCAGGGTCGGCTCTTCGGTGAACGGGTCGAGTACGGCGGTGGTGTCGTCCGGCATCAGGATCATGTCGGAGGCTTCGATGCCTTTCCAGCCAGCGATGGAGGAACCGTCGAACATCTTGCCTTCTTCGAAGAAGGCGTCATCCAGGGCATCACGGGCCGGCATGGTCACGTGATGTTGAGTGCCCTTGGTGTCTGTGAAGCGCAGATCAATCCATTTGACGTCATGATCTTTGATGAGTTGAACCGACTTCGACATAGTGTCCTCCGGGTGGCTTCGGGCTGGTGTTGGAGTGCCCTTAGAATGTGGGTGATGCCGGCGCGAATACTCTGCCATGGCAACCTGCCTCACAAGGGAGCAAATTGCATGCCAGTGCCCCGAGATGGGTTTTCTGCCCCAAAATCACGCTTTATCGGGCGGTTTTGGCTAAATGCCGGCGTGCGACGCACTGCAATGTAGCGTCTTTGCTGATAAATGACCTGTTTTGGTGCATTGAAATCCTTCTGCACATTAACTGGTCAAACCTTGAGCAATTTCCGCTATAATCCGCGCCCCCCTTTTTCGGCTGGCCCAGCGCGCGCTGTTTTCATGAAACTAATCGTTAAAGTTTTCCCAGAAATCACTATCAAGAGCCGCCCGGTACGGACGCGTTTCATCCGTCAGCTGGCTAAAAACATCCGTGCCGTGCTCCGCGATCTGGACCCGGCTGTGGTGGTCAATGGTGTGTGGGACAACCTCGAGCTGGAAACTGCCGTCAGCGAGCCCAAGGCCCTCAAGGACATGACCGAGCGCCTGAGCTGCATGCCCGGCATCGCGCATTTCCTGCAGGTCGATGAGTACCGCCTGGGTGACTTCGACGACATCGTTGCCAAGTGTCAGCAGCACTTCGGCGACGCCCTGGCCGGGAAGGTCTTTGCCGTGCGTTGCAAGCGTGCCGGCAAGCATGAATTCAGCTCCATGGACGTGGAGAAATACGTCGGCAGCCAACTGCGTCGGCAGTGCGGCGCCGCCGGAATTTCCCTGAAAACGCCGGAAATTGAAGTGCGGATGGAAATTCGCGACCAACGGTTGTTTGTGATCCATAGCCAGCACAACGGCATCGGCGGCTATCCGCTGGGCGCCCTGGAACAGACCCTGGTACTGATGTCCGGCGGTTTCGACTCTACAGTGGCGGCCTACCAGATCATGCGCCGCGGCCTGATGGGGCATTTCTGCTTCTTCAACCTGGGCGGTCGTGCCCATGAATTGGGCGTGATGGAAGTCGCGCACTATATATGGAAGAAGTACGGCAGCTCCCAGCGGGTGCTGTTCGTCAGCGTGCCGTTCGAGGAAGTGCTGGGGGAAATCCTCGGCAAAGTCGACAACAGTCATATGGGCGTCATTTTGAAGCGTATGATGTTGCGTGCCGCGTCGAGCATTGCCGACCGCCTGAACATCGATGCGCTGGTCACCGGCGAGGCGATTTCCCAGGTGTCCAGCCAGACCCTGCCGAACCTGTCGGTAATCGACTGCGTGACCGAGAAGCTGGTGTTGCGTCCACTGATCGCCAGCCACAAGCAGGACATCATCGACCTGGCCGTGGAGATCGGCACCGCCGACTTCGCCAAGCACATGCCGGAGTACTGCGGGGTCATCTCGGTGAACCCCAAGACCCATGCCAAGCGCCATCGCGTCGAGCATGAAGAGAAAGAATTCGATATGGCGGTGCTCGAGCGTGCGATCGAGCGGGCCAAATTGGTGCCGATCGATCGGGTGATCGACGAGTTGGGCCAGGATGTGCAGATTGAAGAAGTCAGTGAAGCGCTGGCCGGTCAGATCGTTATCGACATCCGTCACCCGGATGCTCAGGAAGATGACCCGCTGGAGCTTTCTGGCATCGAAGTAAAAGCGCTGCCGTTCTATGCATTGAACGCCCGCTTCAAGGAACTGGACCCTACGCGCCAGTACCTGCTGTATTGCGACAAAGGCGTCATGAGTCGCCTGCATGCTCACCATCTGCTCAGTGAGGGACATGCCAATGTGCGCGTTTATAGACCGAGCTAAGTGCCCGGGGATGTTTGCCTGTGGCTTGCGTCACCGGCCCCCCGACGCCGCCGTCAAGCTGTAACGGCCAGGCCTGAATCTATTGTTAATCGCTGCCAGCATTTGTCAGCACACCGAATCCTCTGATCGAGATACACAAGTGATCGAAAATCTACGCAACATCGCCATCATTGCCCACGTTGACCATGGTAAGACCACCCTGGTAGACAAACTCCTGCGTCAATCCGGCACCCTGGAGCGCAACGAGCTCAACGACGAGCGCGTGATGGACTCCAACGACCAGGAAAAAGAGCGCGGTATTACCATCCTGGCGAAAAACACCGCCATCAACTGGAACGGCTACCACATCAACATCGTGGACACCCCGGGCCACGCCGACTTCGGTGGTGAAGTTGAGCGCGTAATGTCCATGGTTGACTCCGTGCTGCTGCTGGTCGACGCCCAGGACGGCCCTATGCCGCAAACCCGTTTCGTGACCAAGAAGGCTTTCGAAGCCGGCCTGCGTCCAATCGTGGTGATCAACAAGGTTGACCGTCCAGGCGCGCGTCCGGACTGGGTTCTGGACCAGATCTTCGATCTGTTCGACAACCTGGGTGCTACCGAAGAACAGCTGGACTTCAAGGTCGTCTACGCCTCGGCCCTGAACGGTATTGCCGGTCTGGACCACACCGACATGGCTGAAGACATGACCCCGCTGTACCAGTCGATCGTCGACAACGTACCCGCGCCGGCTGTTGACCGTGACGGTCCGTTCCAGATGCAGATCTCCGCACTGGACTACAACAGCTTCCTGGGTGTTATCGGCGTTGGCCGTATCGCTCGTGGTCGCGTCAAGCCGAACACCCCAGTCGTGGCTATCGACGCCACTGGCAAGAAGCGTAACGGTCGTATCCTGAAGCTGATGGGTCACCACGGTCTGCACCGCGTTGACGTTGAAGAAGCTGCTGCAGGCGACATCGTTTGCATCAGCGGCATGGACTCGCTGTTCATCTCCGACACCCTGTGCCACCCGGACACGGTCGAAGCGATGAAGCCGCTGACCGTTGACGAGCCAACCGTTTCCATGACCTTCCAGGTCAACGACTCGCCATTCTGCGGTAAAGAAGGCAAGTTCGTGACTTCCCGTAACATCAAGGAACGTCTGGACAAAGAGCTGCTGTACAACGTTGCACTGCGCGTTGAAGAAGGCGACTCGGCTGACAAGTTCAAGGTTTCCGGCCGTGGTGAGCTGCACCTCTCGGTACTGATCGAAACCATGCGTCGCGAAGGCTTCGAAATGGCTGTAGGCCGTCCGGAAGTGATCATCCGTCTGGTTGACGGCGTGAAGCACGAACCGTTCGAAAACGTCACCATCGACCTGCCGGAAGAATCCCAGGGCAAGGTGATGGAAGAGATGGGCCTGCGTAAGGGCGACCTGACCAACATGGTGCCGGATGGCAAGGGCCGTGTACGTCTGGAATACAACATCCCTGCTCGCGGTCTGATCGGTTTCCGTAACCAGTTCCTGACCCTGACCAACGGTGCTGGCATCCTGACCTCGATCTTCGACCGTTACGACGTGATGAAGTCCGGCGACATGTCCGGCCGTCAGAACGGTGTTCTGGTATCGGTTGAAACCGGTAAGGCGCTGACCTACTCCCTGGAAACCCTGCAGGCGCGTGGCAAGCTGTTCGTTGAGCACGGTCAAGAGATCTACAACGGTCAGATCGTTGGTCTGAACAGCCGTGACAACGACCTGGGCGTTAACCCTACCAAGGGCAAGAAGCTCGACAACATGCGTGCTTCGGGTAAAGACGAAACCATCGCTCTGGTTCCACCTGTTCGCTTCACCCTGGAACAGGCTCTGGAATTCATCCAGGACGACGAGCTGTGTGAAGTGACTCCTAAGTCCATCCGTCTTCGCAAGAAGATCCTGGACGAAAGCGAGCGTACCCGCGCTGCCAAGAAAGCCAAGAACTGAGTCTTTAGTTCCGGCTGAATAAAAACGCCCCCGGTCGCAAGACCGGGGGCGTTTTTTTTGCTCTGCGAAAAAGCCCGGTTGGCTGCCTGTCAGTGCCCTTGCCGAGCTTGCGTAGCAGCCGTGAAGCGACAGGGCGCGCTACATCTCGCCGGGACGGCCGCACAGCGGCTGCTGTGCAGCCGGCCGCGGCCTCGCTACCGGGCTAAAGGCGCAGGTCGGGGATCAGAAGCGTTCCAGGGTCCGACGGGTGGTGTTGGTCGGGCGTTCCAGTGGCTTAGGCTTGTAGGCGCAATGGCCGGGACGCGGGCCGATCTTCGGATGGTTGCGGCAGGTGTCCGGGCGCTTGTCATAAATGGTGCACAGGCGGCTTTTACGATCCAGATACAGGCAGTCGTTGTTGCTCATGCGCTGCAGGGTGAAGATTTCCGACTTCTGGTTGTAGCGCTCGACGATGCCTTCTTTCTGCAGGCGCTTGGCGATGTTCTTCGCCGGCTCGCCCAGTTCGAACTCATCGACGATGCCAATGCGGATCAGGTCCTTGATCTTCACTTCCACCGGCAGGGTACAGCAGCTGGACATGCAGGAACCGCACATGGGTGCGGAGTACTTGGCCCAGGTATCGAGTCGGTCGATTTCCGCGGCGGCGATCAGAGTGGGCTTCATCAAGGTTGTTTCCGGCATGTTCCAGGGCGCGCGATCATACCGGGACTGGTGGATTTTTGAACAACTTTGTGTCGGATTTTTCTTCATGTCAGGTCGCTCAACGCCTGGCGGCACGGCATCTGCATCTTTTTCCCTGCTGGCGCAGAAGGCTGCCGTTTTAGCCGAGCCATTTGAAATAGCGCCGAACCAGAGCCTTCGCCTCGTGTCAGACCGACTAGGCTCAGTCCACTCCATGCTCACTGTGTATCTCGTCAGAGGTCGTATCAATGACTCAGGAACCCCTTGTTCGCGACGCTGAGGTGGCTGCTTTTCGCGAAGCCGTCTTGACCAAGCTCACCTACGCGGTAGGCAAAGACCCGGATCACGCCTTCGACCACGATTGGTTCGAGGCTATTGCCCTGGCCGCGCGCGACCATATGGTCGACCGCTGGATGGATCACACGCGGCAGATCTACCGCAAGGGCCAGAAGCGGGTGTACTACCTGTCCCTGGAGTTCCTGATCGGCCGCCTGTTGTTCGACAGCCTGAGCAATCTCGGGCTGTTGGAGGTGGCCCGTGAAGCCCTAACCGACCTGGGGGTGGACCTGGAGCGCATTCGTTTGCTGGAGCCCGATGCGGCCTTGGGCAACGGTGGCCTCGGACGCCTGGCGGCGTGCTTCATGGAAAGCATGTCGACCCTGGGCATCGCCGGCCACGGCTACGGCATCCGTTATGAGCACGGCCTGTTCCGCCAGGCCATCGTCGACGGCTGGCAACAGGAGCAGACCGAGCACTGGCTGGATTTCGGCAACCCCTGGGAGTTCGAGCGCCCGGAGGTGATCTACTCCATCGGTTTTGGCGGCAGCGTCGACACGGTGACCGACGAGATGGGTAATCCCCGGCAAGTCTGGTGGCCGGTGGAAACGGTGCGGGCGGTGGCCTATGACACCCCAGTGGTGGGTTGGCGCGGGGCCAGCGTCAATACCCTGCGCCTGTGGCGGGCGCGGGCCATGGAAGACCTGCACCTGGAGCGTTTCAATGCCGGTGACCACCTGGGGGCGGTAGCGGAGGTGGCCCGGGCCGAGAGCATTTCCCGGGTGTTGTACCCGGCCGACAGCACCGAGGCCGGCCAGGAACTGCGCCTGCGCCAGGAGTACTTCTTCGTCTCGGCGTCGTTGCAGGACCTGCTGCGGCGCCACAAGAACATGCACGACTCGGTGCTCAGCCTCGGCGAGCACGCGGCGATCCAGCTCAACGACACCCACCCCTCGATTGCCGTGGCCGAGTTGATGCGCCAGTTGGTGGACCTGCACGGCATCGCCTGGGATGCGGCGTGGCAGATCACCGTGGAAACCCTGTCCTACACCAACCACACCCTGCTGCCCGAGGCCCTGGAAACCTGGCCGGTGGGCCTGATGGAGCGCATGCTGCCGCGGCACATGCAGATCATCTACCTGATCAATGCCCAGCACATCGATGCGCTACGGGCCAAGGGCATGCATGATTTCGACGTACTGCGGGCGGTGTCGCTGATCGAGGAAGACAATGGCCGCCGGGTGCGCATGGGCAACCTGGCATTCCTTGGCTCCCACAGCGTCAATGGTGTGTCCGGCTTGCACACCCAGTTGATGCGCAGCACGGTGTTCTCCGAGCTGCACAAGCTGTATCCCGAGCGAATCAACAACAAGACCAACGGCATCACCTTCCGCCGCTGGCTGTACCAGGCCAACCCGCAACTGACAGGCATGCTGGTCGAGGCGCTTGGTCACGAGCTGTTGGACAACCCCGAAGAGCTGCTGCTGGGGCTTGAGCCTTTTGCCGAAAAACCGGCATTTCGCAAACAGTTCGCCGAACAGCGCTTGCACAGCAAGCGCGCCCTGGCGGCGATCATCCATGAGCGCCTGGGGATTGCGGTCAACCCGGCGGCGATGTTCGATGTGCAGGTCAAGCGCATCCACGAGTACAAGCGTCAGTTGCTCAACCTGCTGCACACCGTGGCGCTGTACCAGGCGATTCGCGCCGAGCCGGAAACCGACTGGGTGCCTCGGGTGAAGATCTTCGCCGGCAAGGCCGCCGCCAGCTATCACCAGGCCAAGCTGATCATCAAGCTGACCAACGACATCGCCCGCACGGTGAACAACGATCCTACGGTACGCGGGCTGCTCAAGGTGGTGTTCCTGCCCAACTACAACGTCAGCCTGGCGGAAAGCATCATTCCCGCCGCCGACCTTTCGGAGCAGATCTCCACTGCCGGGTTCGAAGCCTCGGGCACCAGCAACATGAAGTTCGGTCTCAACGGTGCGCTGACCATCGGCACCCTGGATGGCGCCAACGTCGAGATGTGTGAGCGGGTCGGCGCCGAACACATGTTCATCTTCGGCCTTAGCGCCCAGCAGGTGGAGGCGCGCAAGCGCAATGGTGAATTCAGCGCGGTTGCGGATGTTGCTGCTTCTCATCGGCTCAACGATGTGTTGCAGGCGATCCGCGGCGGGGTGTTCTCGCCGGATGATCCGTCGCGCTACACCGGGCTGGTGGATTCGCTGATCGACCACGACCGGTTCCTGGTCTGCGCCGACTTCGATGCCTACTGGAGCGCCCAGGCCCGGGTCGAGGAGCGCTGGCACGATTCCAAGGAATGGTGGCGCTCGGCGGTACTCAACAGCGCGCGGATGGGCTGGTTCTCATCGGACCGGACCATTCGTGAATACGCAGCGGAGATCTGGAAGGCGCTGGAATGAGCCTTTTGAGAAAATTCTAGAAGTGTCTACAGGGCCCAACGTTTGTTGGGCCTTGTCGATATACTGAGCGCCGCCTTTTATCTCCCTGCTGGTGCCTTGTGCTTCGTGACTGGCTTCCAATAGGGGGTGACCTGCGCCGTCTTGCCGGCGAAAGTGTCAACACGGTTGTACCCGTCCTTCAGTGGACCGCTTAGGGATATCGACACATGCAATGGATGTTCATGCTGTTGGGGGTGGTGCTGGGCTGGATCGTTGATGAATCCTTCAGCGATGCCCTGATTGGCGCGTTCGTGGGGCTGGCCATCGGCCTGGCCTTGCGTCTCGGTGCCCTGCACAAGCAGGTTGCTGATCAGCACCGCGAGCTGGAGCTGGCGAAGAACACCCTGTCCACGCTGGGCCAGCGTCTTGCGTTGCTGGAAACCAGCGGCAGCCCGACTGTCGAGCCCACGTCGCAGCCCTTGGCCACAGCCAGCAGCGCAGCATTCCCCGAGACGGCCACTGGCTTTGCCGAGGCTCCAGAGCTTGCGCAATTGCCTGAATTCATTCTCGACCCCGTCCAGCCGGTAGAGCCTGCTCCCGTCGCTGCCGAGCTGGTTTGGGAATTGCCAGCCGCTGCCCAGTCGGCTGCCGCAGCCGAGGCCAGCCAGCCTGTGCCGGACGCGGTCTGGCAGTCGCAACCGACGTCGCAGGAGGCGCATCAGCCTGCTGCCCCTGTGCATCTGGAACCGAACCTGATCGAGCGTGCCATCAGCGGCGCACGCAACTGGTTATTTGGCGGCAACACCGTGCTGCGGGTCGGCGTGGTGCTGTTGTTCCTTGGCTTGGCCTTCCTCCTGCGTTACGCCACCGAAGGCATGGTGGTGCCCATCGAAATGCGTTACGCCGGAGTCGCGGCGTGCTCCCTGGGCTTGCTGGGGCTGGGCTGGTGGCTGCGTCGGCGCAACAGCAATTACGCCCTGATGCTGCAAGGTACCGGTATCGCGGTGCTGTACTTGACCGTGTTCGCGGCCATGCGCCTGCACCCATTGCTCGACCCTTCCGCTGCGCTAGGGCTGCTGGTGGCGGTGACGCTGTTCTCGGCAATCCTGGCCATTACCCAGGACGCCCTGGGGTTGGCGGCTGCAGCTGCCCTGGGTGGGTTTGCCGCGCCGATCCTCACGTCCACAGGCGCCGGTAGCCATGTGGCGCTGTTCAGCTACTTCGCCCTGCTCAACGCCGGGATCCTGGCCATTGCCTGGTTCAAGGCCTGGCGCCTGCTCAACCTGATCGGCTTTGTCGGTACCTTCGGCATCGGTTTCGCCTGGGGCATGCGCTCCTATGCACCGGAGCTGCTGTGGAATACCGAGCCGTTCCTGATCCTGTTCTTCCTGATGTACCTGGCCATCGGCCTGTTGTTCACCCGGCGCAAGCTGCTGGAGATGAGTGATGCGCCGCAGGACGACAGCCGGCAGGCGCTGCTGCACTGGTCCGCGCGCAAGGGCGACTATGTCGACGGCAGCATGCTTTTCGGTCCGCCGCTGGTGGGCTTCGGCCTGCAGTTGGCGCTGGTCCAGCACCTGGAATTCGCAGCGTCCTTCAGCGCCTTGGCGCTGGGTCTGATCTACATGCTGCTGGCCCGGGTGCTGATGGGTGGGCGCGCTCTGCTGTTGGGTGAAACCTGCCTGGCACTGGGAGTGATTTTCGCCAGCCTGGCGATTCCGCTGGGCCTGGATGCGCGTTGGACCGCTGCCGCGTGGGCGGTGGAGGGCGCCGGAATCTTCTGGCTCGGCCTGCGCCAGCAGCGTCCTCTGGCGCGGGCGTTCGCCTTGCTGCTGCAGGTGGGCTCGGCCCTGGCTTTCCTCAGTGAGCTGAGCCCCGGTGACACCAGCCTGCTGGCCGGTGCGCCGTTGGGCGCGCTGTTGCTCGGGGCTGCGTTGCTGTTCAGTTTTGATCAACTGCGACGGGCCGAGGCGGCCTTGTCGTCGAATTGGGAGCAGGGCATAGCGCCGATCCTGGCAGTGCTCGGGCTGGGCTTCCTGTACCTGTTGGCGCCGCTGTTCTTTTTCACTCAAGGCACCGCCATCAGCTGGGCCCTGGCAGGACTGGTGACACTGTTTGTTGGCCTGCGCCTGCAATCACGGGCGTTCCTGTTCACCGCGTTCGCCATACAGTTGCTGGGCGGCGCCCTGTTCCTGATGCGCCTGCAAGGTGCGGACGCGAATGCCAGTGGGGTGTTCAGTGCTGGCTGGAGCGGCCTGTTGAGCGCGTCGCTGATCGGCCTGACACTGATCGGCGGCATGCTCCTGGCGGCCCGCGATGACATGGTGCGCAGTGACCCGCGCCTGCTGCGTGGCCTGTCGGTGGTGCTGCTGGCGGGGTTGATGATGATCAACCTGGCGGTGTTGTTTGTCCTGCCTTGGCGCACCGCCAGCGGAGTCTGGGCGGCCAGCGGCCTGCTGATCATCTGGCTGAGCCTGTACCTGCAGCAGCGAGCGAGTTTTGTCTTCGGCCTGCTGCTGCAGGTGATTGGCGGCAGTACCTTCCTGCTGGCCGGTTCGAACGGGTTCTTCAGCGATCTGGAGGAGGGCGTGCGGCCTCTGGCCAATGGCGACTTCTGGACGCCGATGGTCCTGGCCCTGGCAGCGTTGGTGGGCGCCTGGCGCTTGCAGCGGGGCAACCACGGCTCGGCATTCGCTGCTTTGCGCCTGGGGCATCTGTCCGATCTGTTACTGGCCTGGGGTGCTTGCTGGTGGGCCTTTACCTGGTTCAAGGAAGTACTGCGTTTTGCTCCGGTCCATTGGCAGGCAAGCCTGTTGTTGCTGATCGCTGCCGCTAGTGTGTTGCTCTGGTCATTGCTGGCGCTGCGCCTGAAATGGTCGTCTCTTGGCCTGCTGTGCAGTGTGCTGATACCGGCCGGGGCCCTGGTGCTGCTGGCATCCTGGGCGCCGCGTTACCACCCGGCGGCAGATCTTGGCTGGCTGGCCTGGAGTCTGCTGTTTGCAGTGCACTTCTTCAGCCTGCGGCGCTTGGCGACATTGCTGCCGGCGCGAGTGCTGAGCGGTGCCCATGTGCTGGGGTGCTGGCTGCTGATCGGAATACTGGCGCTGGAACTGCGCTATGCCCTGCTGCTGTTGTCCGAGCAGTACAACGCCTGGCGCTGGCTGGGTTGGGCGATCCTGCCAAGCCTGTACCTGGTGTTGATGGCACTGCCGCGCAACTGGCCGTGGCCGATTTCCTCCCACTCCAGAGAGTACCGCTTGTATGCCGCACTGCCCCTGGCGGTGTTGATGCTCGGCTGGTTCTGGCTGGCGAATACCTTCAGCGACGGACGCGCCGAGCCGTTGCCGTATCTGCCGTTGCTCAACCCGCTGGAATTGGGACTGCTGTTCTCCCTGTTCGGGGTCTATGTCTGGTCCCGCAGCGCCGTGCAGCAGCTGTCGATTCGTGCCGATCATGCGCAACGTGGCCTGCAGTTGGTGACCGGGGTCTCCCTGTTCGCCTTCTTTACTGTCCTGGTGATGCGGGCGGCTCACCATTGGAGCGGCGTACCGTTCCAGCCGGATGCGCTGCTGGAATCCATGATGGTCCAGGCCGGGTTGTCCATCGTTTGGACCCTGATTGCCCTGAGCCTGATGATTGGCGGGCATTTGCGTCATCGTCGCGAAGTCTGGCTGATTGGCGCTGCGCTGATTGCCGTAGTGGTGGCCAAATTGTTCCTGGTGGAATTGAGCAACCGTGGCGGGCTGGCGCGGATCGTCTCGTTCATCGGGGTCGGCGTGCTGTTGCTGGTGGTGGGCTACTTCGCCCCGTTGCCGCCCAAGCGGGCCGAGGCCGAGCCTGAGGCCGGCAAACCGTTGAATGAAGGAGTGTCGTCTTGAGTCATAAGTTGAACCTGGGCTGGTTGGGGGCCATGGGCCTGTGTGTGGCGTTGTCCGCCGTGGCCCAGGACAAGCCGGGGGACTTTAAGTCCCTTGCACCATTGAGCCTGAGCGGCGAGGGCCCCTGGTATCGCCTCGAGTTGCCGCTAGCGGTGCAACTCCATGCCAGCCAGACCGATCTGCGCGACATCCGCGTATTCAACGCTGCCGGCGAGCCCCAAGCCTATGCCCTGGCTCGTCAGCAGGCGCAGACCAGTGAGCGGCGCAACCTCAGCGACGTGAAGTGGTTCCCGCTGTACAACTCCGAGCAGGCCAGCGACAGCACCCCAAGTGTGCGAGTGCAGTCCACTGCCAATGGCACCCTGGTGGAGGTGCAGCCAGCCACTCAGCTTGAGGCGGGCGAGGAAGTCCTGCGGGGCTGGTTGCTGGACGCCAGTGCGATCAAGGCGCCGTTGCAGCAACTGGTACTGGACTGGACCAGCGAGCGCGACGGTTTCCAGCGTTTCAGCATCGAGGCCAGCGACGACCTGCAGCATTGGCAATCCTGGGGCGAAGGCCAGGTGGCGCGTCTGTCGTTTGCCGACGAACGGATCGAGCAGCATGAAGTGGCCTTGCCCGGGCAGTCGGCGCGCTACCTGCGCCTGTTGTGGAACACCCCGCAGTCGGCACCGGCGCTGATCTCGGCGCAACTGCTGAGCAGCAGCACCAGCAGCCTGCCGTCGCCGCTGGTGTGGTCGCAGCCCCTGGGCGGCAGTACGGCCAAGGCGGGTGAGTACACCTGGCAGTTGCCCATGGGGCTGAATATCGAGCGGGTGCGAGTCGAACTCAAACAGGCCAACAGCCTGGCCCCGGCGACGCTGCATGGGCGTCGCGAGAGCAGCCTGCCGTGGCAGCCACTGGGCAGCGGCCTGCTGTATCGCCTGACCCAGAACGGCCAGGACGTGCAGCAGAACGAGCTGCAATTGCCCGGGCAGACCGTGCAGCAGCTGAAACTCACCGTGGATGAGCGCGGAGGTGGCTTGGGCAGCGAGGCTCCGTCGCTGCAATTTGCCGTGCGTGGCACCCAACTGGTGTTCCTGGCCCGTGGCGCCGGGCCTTACACCCTGGCCCTGGGCAATCCGAGCGCGACGGCGGCGAATCTGCCGCTGGCCACC
Source organism: Pseudomonas sp. Fl5BN2 (assembly GCF_009908205.1). Lineage (NCBI taxonomy): Bacteria > Pseudomonadati > Pseudomonadota > Gammaproteobacteria > Pseudomonadales > Pseudomonadaceae > Pseudomonas > Pseudomonas sp. Fl5BN2. Next base: position 321,850 of record NZ_JAAARL010000003.1, read on the forward strand.
CTGATTCCCGATTACAGTCCGCAGCGCCTCAAGGAGCTCGGTCAGGCCAAGGTCGAGGGTGCGGCGCAGTTGACGCCGTCCACTGCCGCGACCTCGGCCGCCCCGGTGGCAAGCGGGCCTGACTGGAAGAAAATCGGCCTGTGGGCGGTGCTGCTCCTGGGGGTGCTGGCATTGGGCGCAATGGCGTTCAGCCTGCTGCGCAAACCAGCGATCAAATCCTGATCCCTGTGGCGAGGGAGCAAGCGCCCTCGCCATAAATGCGACTACGCTGAAACCGGCGCCTGAACTCTATCTGCCAGTTCCCTGTCTGAGAGGAGGAAATGCGCCTCGACTCGCGTTAAACTGCGCGGGTTTTTAGCCCCCCATTCCTCCGGAGCCTTCCATGTCCCGCGTTACCCTGAGTCGCTATTTGATTGAGCAGACCCGTAGCAACAACACTCCTGCCGATCTGCGCTTCCTGATCGAAGTGGTGGCGCGTGCTTGCAAGGAGATCAGCCACGCTGTGTCCAAGGGCGCCCTGGGCGGCGTGTTGGGCAGCATGGGCACGGAAAACGTGCAGGGCGAAGTGCAGAAGAAGCTCGACGTGATCTCCAACGAGATCCTCCTCGAAGCCAACGAATGGGGCGGTCACCTGGCCGGCATGGCGTCCGAAGAAATGGACAATGCCTACCAGATCCCCGGCAAATATCCGAAGGGCGCCTACCTGCTGGTTTTCGACCCACTGGACGGCTCCTCGAACATCGATATCAACGCGCCGGTCGGCACGATCTTCTCGGTACTGCGTTGCCCGAACGAGTACCTGAGCCAGAACGAAGCCTTGAACGAAAAGGCCTTCCTGCAGCCAGGTACCGAGCAGGTTGCTGCCGGTTATGCCATCTACGGCCCGCAGACCATGCTGGTGCTGACCCTGGGCGATGGTGTGAAAGGCTTCACCCTGGACCGTGAAATGGGCAGCTTCGTACTGACCCACGAAGACATCAAGATCCCGGAATCCACTCAGGAATTCGCGATCAACATGTCCAACCAGCGTCACTGGGAAGCGCCGGTACAACGCTATGTCGACGAACTGCTGGCAGGCGAAGACGGTCCGCTGAAAAAGAACTACAACATGCGTTGGGTCGCTGCGATGGTTGCCGACGTGCACCGGATCCTGACCCGTGGTGGCTTGTTCATGTACCCACGTGACAGCCGCGAGCCGGAGAAGCCAGGCAAACTGCGCCTGATGTACGAAGCCAACCCGATGTCGTTCCTGGTTGAACAAGCCGGCGGCGCCTCCACCAACGGCCATCAGCGCATTCTCGACATCCAGCCTGAAGGCTTGCACCAGCGCGTAGCGGTGTTCCTTGGTTCGAAAGAAGAAGTCGCTCGCGCGACTTCCTACCACAGCGAGTAAACCCATGGCCGACTCCTGGCAGCCTTTGCTTGATTGGTGGTTCGGCAGCGCCGAGAAACCTTCGGACATCGTGGCTGAGAAGGGCGGCCTGTGGTTTGGCAAGCGTGACAGCCAGGACCTCGAAGCGCGCACGCGCTTCGGGGGCCAGGTCGAACAGGCGCTGGCGGGCGGCTTGACCGAGTGGGCGCAAAGTCCGCAAGGCTGGCTGGCCCTGGTGATCCTGCTCGACCAACTGCCACGCATGATCTACCGCGACACCCCCAAGGCATTTGCCGGCGATAGCCGTGCCCAGGCCCTGGTAGCGCAAGGCATTGCCGCGGATCTTGATCGGCAGTTGAGCGCCATGCAGCGCAGCTTCATCTACCTGGTGTTCGAGCATTGCGAGCACCTGGCGGTGCAGAACGAAGGCGTTTCACGCTTTGCCGCCCTGCACGACCAACAGTCGCTGGAAGATCGCCCGGTATTCGCCGATCAACTGGACTATGCCGAACGGCACCAGAAGGTCATTGCCCGCTTCGGGCGCTTCCCCCATCGCAATATCATTCTTGGCCGTGAATCCACAGCCGAAGAACTGGCCTTCCTGGGTGAGCCCGGCTCGCGCTTCTGATTGTCGACAGTGTCGCTGAAGACCCCTGGCAGATCGCCTTCGTTGGCCCGCCGGCTCCTACCGGGTTTCGGTAGGGGCAGGCTGACCGGCGAAGCTGTCAGATACGGAAACTGCCCACCAACTGCTGCAGGCGCTTGGCCTGTTGCTCCAGATCGGCGCAGGCACGCAGGGTCGCTTGCAGGTTTTCCACGCCTTCCTGGTTGAGGGTGTTGATCTCGGTGATGTCGACATTGATCGACTCCACCACGGCGGTCTGTTCCTCGGTGGCGGTGGCCACTGACTGGTTCATGCCGTCGATCTCGCCGATGCGCTGGGTTACGCTGTCCAGGCGTTCGCCGGCTTGATTGGCGATGCCGACACTGCTTTCGCTCTCGCGCTGACTTTCGGTCATGGTGCCCACCGCTTCACGGGCACCCACCTGCAACTCCTCGATCATCTTCTGCACTTGCTGCGCCGAATCCTGGGTACGGTGGGCGAGGTTGCGCACTTCGTCCGCGACCACGGCAAAGCCGCGCCCGGCTTCCCCGGCCCGGGCTGCCTCGATGGCGGCGTTGAGGGCCAGCAGGTTGGTCTGCTGGGAGATGCTGGTGATGACTTCGAGGATCTGCCCGATGTTCACGGTGTTGCTGTTGAGGGTCTCGATGTTGTCGCAGGAGCTGCTGATCTTCACCGAAAGCTGCTGCATGGCAGCGATGGTCTTGTCCACCACCTGCTGGCCATCTTGCGCCAGGCTGCGGGCATCGCTGGAATGCTGCGAAGCCAGGGCGGCGTTCTGGGCAATTTCCTGGGCGGCGGCGCCCAGCTGGTTGATGGCTGCAGCCACGCTGCTGGTGCGCGAGGCCTGTTGGTCGGAATTGAACATCGACGAGTTGGAGGCTGCCACCACCCGCAGGGCAACTTCGTTGACCTGGCCGGTGGCTGAGGACACTTCGCGGATCGAACTGTGGATGCGCTCGACAAAACGGTTGAACGACAGGCCCAGGGTGCCAAACTCGTCGTGGCTGTGGATCACCAGGCGCTTGGTCAGGTCGCCTTCGCCTTCGGCGATGTCGTGCATGGCCCGGCCCATCAGGTGCAAGGGTTGCATCAGCAGGCGGATCAGCATGCCCAACAGGCTGATGATGATCACCACGGCGATCAACATGGCGATGATCGCCGAGGTGCGGAACTCGCTGAGCATGGCGAAGGCGGTGTCCTGGTCCAGGACCAGGGCCACGTACCAGTCGGCCGAGGGCACACCGTTGACGTGAGTGAAGGAGATGAACTGGGTCTTGCCGTTCAGTTGCACTTCTTTCAAGCCGGGACTGATGGTTGGCGCGCCACTGGGATACGCCTCGGCAAGACTCTTGAGCACCAGCTTGCTATCGGGATGGATCAGGATCTTGCCATCGGCGCTGACGATGAAGGCGTGGCCATGACCGCCGAAGTTCAGCGAGTTGATGATCGCGCTGATGCTCGACAGGTCGATGTCGGCTCCGGCGACGCCGATCATTTGCTCCTGATGCCGCACCGGCGTGGCGACGGTGATCACCAGCTTGCCGGACGAAGCGGCGATGTAGGGTTCGGTGACGATGGTCTGCTGGGCGCTGTTGGCGGCCTTGTACCAGCCACGGGCGCGGGGATCGTAGTCGGCACTGCGGTTGCCGGCTGGCACCGAGAACATCACGCCATCCTGGCCGCCGAAGTAGCTGAGCTGGAAGTTGCTGGTATAGGCGGGCAGGCCGACGCTGCGTTTCAGGCTGTCGGCGCCGTTGCCGTCCACAGCGATCTGTTGGGCCAGGGATTGCAGGAGCTGGATGCGACTTTCCAGCCAGGTCTGGATATTGCTGGTGGTCAGGCTGCCCAGTTCTTGCATCGAGGATTCGGTGCTGCTGTGTAGAGCCTCACGCTGTCGGTAGTCATTGAACAGAATAAAACAGGCGAACGCGACGGCCACCACAAGGGCGGCGGCAAGCAGGATCTTGTGGCTGAATTTCATATTGCTGGTCATTAAATGAACTACCGCGATGGGCTGGTCAACGAGGGGCGTCAATTTGCCACAGTGGAGGGTTTTGCGCTGCAGTTATGTCGACTGGCCAGTACGTAAGATGAGGCGCTCGCGAGGAAAACCGACGAACTGCCAGGGCAGGTAGAAAGGTCATTGATTTGCGAGGAAAATGCCTGGGACATCGGGCAACAAATACCCGCCGCGGTGGGGAACCAGAAGGGGGTTTTCTCTTCTAAGCTTCTGGTTGGCTGACAGGCCTTCCCCCCTTCGTCCAGGAGTTCACCATGTCCCTGCGTTCTCTCGCTCTGTTGTCGTTTTGCGTGCTGCTGGCTGCGTGCAGCAAGGTCAATCAGGAAAACTATTCCAAGCTCTCGGCGGGCATGCCCAAGGTCGAGGTTGAGCAACTCCTGGGCAAACCGACCGATTGTTCGGGCGCGCTGGGCATGTCCAGTTGCACCTGGGGCGACAAGAACAGCTTTATCAGCGTGCAGTATGCCGGTGACAAGGTCCTGATGTTTTCCGGGCAAGGCCTGAAGTAAAACCGGGGCTTCGGGCCTGCGGGAGAAAAATAATGATGCGTTTTGTTGTCACTCTTCTGGTCGGCCTGCTCTTGGCCGGCTGCGCCACGTCCCGGGACGATTCGCTGGCGCCCAAGACCGTCAATCACGTCGATCTCAAGCGTTACCAAGGGACCTGGTACGAGTTGGCGCGGTTGCCGATGTATTTCCAGCGCAACTGTGCGCAATCCGAGGCCCGTTACACCCAACTGCCGGATGGCACCGTGGCGGTGCTCAACCGCTGCCTGACTCCGGAGTGGAAGTGGGAGGAGGCTCGCGGCACGGCAACGCCTCAGGTGTCGGGTAAAACCGACAAGCTCTGGGTCGAGTTCGATAACTGGTTCTCGCGGCTGTTGCCGGGGGCGACCAAGGGTGACTACTGGGTGCTGTATGTCAGCGATGACTACAAGACCGCGATTGTTGGCAACCCGAACCGGCGCTACCTGTGGCTGCTGTCGCGGACGCCGGAAGTCACCGAGACGGTGCGTGAGGAGTTGCTGAGCAAGGCTCGCCAGCAGGGTTATGACACCACACGGCTGATCTGGCGGGTGTCGGACTCGGCCATGGCCAAGACCTCGAAATAAGCTCATCCGTAGGAGCCGGCTTGCCGGCGAAGGCGCTCGTGAGAATGCTTTCGCCGGCAAGCCGGCTCCTACGGGTTGGGGTTAGTTGAGCAGGTCGCGCAGGACCTGGGTGAAGGCCCGGCTACTGTCTTCTTCGGCAGCGTGGCGCCCGTCACGCACCACCCACTGGCCACCCACCATCACGTCCCTCACCTGGCGGTCGCCGCCGGCAAACAGCCAACGGTTGAGAATCCCGTCACCGTCGGCGGTGGCCAGATAAGGGTCATTGCCATCGAGCACCAGCCAGTCGGCGCGTTTGCCCACGGCCAAGGCGCCTATGGCTTGCCCCAGTGCCTGGGCGCCACCGTCCAGCGCGGCATCGTACAACGTGCGGCCAACCATGGGCTGGTCCGCGCGATACAGGCGGTTGCGCCGCTGATCCCGCAGGCGCTGGCCGTACTCCAGCCAACGCAGTTCCTCCACCACGCTGAGTGATACATGGCTGTCGGAGCCGATGCCCAAGCGCCCGCCCTGAGCGAGGAAATCCACCGCTGGGAAGATCCCGTCACCGAGGTTGGCCTCGGTGGTCAGGCACAGGCCGGCAATGGCTTGGCTCTTGGCCATGAGACTGACTTCTTCCGGGTTGGCGTGGGTGGCGTGGACCAGGCACCAACGTTGATCCACCGTGATGTTTTCATACAGCCATTGCAGTGGGCGACGCCCACTCCAGGCCAGGCAATCGTCGACTTCCTTCTGCTGTTCGGCAATGTGCATATGCACCGGGCATTGGCGATCGCTGGCGGCCAGCACTTCGCTGATCTGCTGTGGGGTGACCGCGCGCAAGGAGTGAAAGCACAAGCCCAGTTGCTGGTTGGCCTGCTGTGCCAGCAAGGGCTGCAAACGCTGCTGTAGCTCGAGGTAGTTTTCCGTGCTGTTGATAAAGCGCCGCTGGCCGTCATTGGGTGCCTGACCGCCGAATCCGGAGTGGCTGTACAGCACTGGCAGCAGGGTCAGGCCGATACCGGCGCTGCCGGCCGCCTGGCTGATGCGCCGAGACAGCTCGGCAGGATCGGCGTAGGGCTGGCCGTCGGTGTCGTGATGCACATAGTGGAATTCCGCCACCGAGGTGTAACCGGCCTTGAGCATTTCGATGTACAGCTGGCGGGCGATGATCTCCAACTGCTCGGGACTGATCTTGCCTACCAGGCGGTACATCAGGTCACGCCAGGTCCAGAAGCTGTCGTTGGGGTTGCCGGCAACTTCCGCCAGCCCGGCCATGGCCCGTTGGAACGCGTGGGAGTGCAGGTTGGGCATGCCTGGCAGCAGCGGGCCCTTGAGCCGCTCGGCACCTTCTGCGCTGGCGTTGGCCTGGATGTGAGTCAGTTGGCCGCTGGCGCTGACTTCAAGTCGTACATGGTTGGCCCATCCATTAGGCAGTAGCGCGCGCTCGGCAAAGAAGGCGGACATGGTTCAAAACCCCATCGTTATGTTATTTGTATATACATATACAGACGTTTGCCTGCCCGGTAAACTCCGGCAAGCTAGCCACCTTTATCGAATCACAAGGATTTCCCGTGCCGACTCCGCCTGCCAAATTGCCGCTGGCTGCCCATCTGGGCGATAGTCCGGCGCCCTTGTATGCCCGCGTCAAACAGATGATCACCCAGCAGATCGAGAGCGGGAACTGGCCGCCGCATTACCGGGTGCCGTCGGAAAGCGAGTTGGTCAATCAGCTGGGCTTCAGTCGCATGACCATCAACCGCGCGCTGCGGGAAATGACCGCCGAGGGCATGCTGGTGCGCATGCAGGGCGTGGGCACGTTCGTTGCCGAGCCCAAGAGCCAGTCGGCGCTGTTCGAGGTGCACAACATTGCCGACGAGATCGCCTCCCGCGGTCATCGCCACACCTGCCAGGTCGTCACCCTGGGCGAGGAGGCTGCCGGTTCCGAGCGCGCCCTGGCCCTGGACATGCGCGAAGGGCAGAAGGTCTTCCACTCGCTGATCGTGCATTTCGAGAACGATATTCCGGTGCAGATCGAGGATCGCTTCGTTAACGCCCTGGTGGCGCCGGAGTACCTCAAGCAGGACTTCACCCTGCAAACCCCTTATGCCTATCTGTCCCAGGTCGCACCCCTGACCGAGGGCGAGCACGTGGTGGAGGCGATTCTCGCCGAGCCCGAAGAGTGCCGGCTGCTGCAGATCGAGCGTGGCGAGCCGTGCCTGCTGATTCGCCGCCGTACCTGGTCCGGGCGCCAGCCGGTGACTGCTGCGCGTTTGATCCACCCCGGTTCCCGTCATCGTCTGGAAGGACGCTTTCATAAATGATCCAGTCCACCCTTTTACGCGCCACCGACTACCCGCGCATGCCGTGGAAAAATGGCGGCGGCAGCACTGAAGAGATTGCTCGCGATACTGGGGCCGGCCTGGAGGGTTTCGGTTGGCGCCTGTCGATTGCCGACATCGCCGAGTCCGGCGGTTTTTCCAGCTTTGCCGGTTATCAGCGGATCATCACCGTGCTGCAAGGCACCGGCATGACGCTCAATGTCGATGGCCGGGATGCGCGGCCCTTGCTGCCCCTCGATGCCTTTGCCTTCAGTGGCGCCAGCCAGGTGAGCTGCACCCTGCTGGACGGGGCGATCCGCGACTTCAACCTGATCTATTGCCCTGAGCGTTACGTCGCCCGTTTGCAATGGCTCGATGGCCAGCAGCGGTTTTTCACCCAGGCCCACACGGTGCTGGTGTTTGGTGCCGCCGAGCAGGCGTGGGTGGACATGGGCAACACCCCGGTGCAAGCACTGGGGCGCTATGACTGCCTGCGCGTGGACGGCAACACCGAGGTCATGGAAATCGCCCTCGATGGTCTCTGCTGCGTGATCGAACTCACCGCTGTTTGATCAACCAGCGGTTGCCGCAGGCCGGGATACGGCCTGCGGATGTTTCACACTTCCCTCCTTAATCTGCACTTCGATCCCATTCGGATCGAGGCGATTGGTGCTGGGTAAAACTCCCACCTCTCGGCCGTCGAATGCGCTTCCGTTCGCGCACTGATTTGTTACCGAATGCCCCAGTACGGCGCAACCCCCGACTTTGGTAACAGCTGCGCACCTGGCAAAAAATCTTCGTTTAAAAATTACGCACTGCTGGAGACCGCATTCCACAAGGCTTGCAGATTTTTCCTGAGGCTTATCAGGTAAGTCTCAAGAGAGTTGGCCGCTTGATTGCATATGCTTGTATGTACAAGTAAATATGTGTGCGTAAGAGTCGATGGAATCCTCTTCGCACCTTGGACTCATCGCCGAGGAGTTTTTCCGTGACTGACAGCAAACCCACCACATTCCGCAACGTCGAAATTCGCGCCGCCCGCGGCAACAAGCTGACCGCCAAGAGCTGGCTGACTGAAGCGCCGCTGCGCATGCTGATGAACAACCTCGACCCGGAAGTCGCCGAGAACCCCAAGGAACTGGTGGTCTACGGTGGCATCGGTCGCGCCGCCCGCAACTGGGAGTGCTACGACAAGATCGTCGAAGCCCTGACCAACCTGAATGATGACGAAACCCTGCTGGTGCAATCCGGCAAGCCAGTGGGCGTGTTCAAGACCCACAGCAATGCGCCGCGGGTACTGATCGCCAACTCCAACCTGGTGCCGCACTGGGCTACCTGGGAACACTTCAACGAACTGGATGCCAAGGGCCTGGCCATGTACGGCCAGATGACCGCCGGCAGCTGGATCTATATCGGCAGCCAGGGCATCGTCCAAGGCACCTACGAAACCTTCGTCGAAGCCGGTCGCCAGCACTACAACGATAACCTCAAGGGCCGCTGGGTCCTGACCGCCGGCCTCGGCGGCATGGGCGGCGCCCAGCCTCTGGCCGCAACCCTGGCCGGCGCCTGCTCGCTGAACATCGAGTGCCAACAGACCAGCATCGATTTCCGCCTCAAGACCCGCTATGTCGACGAGCAGGCCAAGGACCTGGACGACGCCCTGGCGCGCATCGCCAAATACACTGCCGAAGGCCGTGCGATCTCCATTGCCTTGTGCGGTAACGCCGCCGAGATTCTTCCGGAAATGGTCCGTCGCGGCGTGCGCCCGGACATGGTCACCGACCAGACCAGCGCCCACGACCCGCTCAACGGCTACCTGCCGGCTGGCTGGACCTGGGAGCAATACCGCGAGCGCGCCAAGACCGAGCCTGCAGCGGTGGTCAAGGCGGCCAAGCAATCGATGGCCGTGCACGTCCAGGCCATGCTCGACTTCCAGAAGCAGGGCATCCCGACTTTCGACTACGGTAACAACATCCGCCAGATGGCCCAGGAAGAAGGCGTCGAGAATGCTTTCGACTTCCCAGGCTTCGTCCCGGCCTACATCCGTCCGCTGTTCTGCCGCGGCATCGGCCCGTTCCGCTGGGCGGCGCTGTCGGGTGATCCGCAAGACATCTACAAGACCGACGCCAAGGTCAAGGAGCTGATCCCCGACGACGCCCACTTGCACAACTGGCTGGACATGGCCCGCGAGCGCATCAGCTTCCAGGGCCTGCCGGCGCGGATTTGCTGGGTCGGCCTGGGCCTGCGCGCCAAGCTCGGTCTGGCGTTCAACGAAATGGTCCGTAGCGGTGAGTTGTCGGCGCCGATCGTCATCGGCCGTGATCACCTGGACTCCGGTTCCGTGGCCAGCCCGAACCGTGAAACCGAATCCATGCAGGACGGCTCCGACGCCGTGTCCGACTGGCCGTTGCTCAACGCCCTGTTGAACACCGCCAGTGGCGCAACCTGGGTTTCCCTGCACCACGGCGGCGGCGTTGGCATGGGCTTCTCCCAGCACTCGGGGATGGTGATCGTCTGCGACGGTACCGATGAAGCGGCCGAGCGTATTGCCCGCGTGCTGCACAACGATCCGGCCACCGGGGTCATGCGGCATGCCGATGCCGGTTACCAGATCGCTATCGATTGCGCCAAGGAACAGGGCCTGAATCTGCCGATGATCACCGGCAAGTAACCCCCCGTTCTCTGTAGGAGCCAGCTTGCTGGCGATGGCAACACTGCGGTGCGCGAGTCGTACCGCCTCGCGAGCAAGCTCGCTCCTACAGGGGATATCGTCTGCAGTGCCCATAGAGGTTCGACGTCCATGGCTTTAGCGAATGATCGTGCAAGCATCAAACCGTTGATCGAAAAGCGTTCGATCGACTACATCCCGGAAGCGGAAAGACACGGTCGTCTCTTGAGTCAGTTCACCCTGTGGTTGGGTGCCAACCTGCAGATCACAGCCATCGTCACTGGCGCTCTGGCGGTGGTGTTGGGCGGTGATGTGTTCTGGTCGTTGATCGGTCTGTTGATCGGGCAACTGCTGGGCGGCGGGGTGATGGCGCTGCATGCGGCGCAAGGGCCGAGGCTCGGCCTGCCGCAGATGATCTCCAGTCGGGTGCAGTTCGGAGTCTATGGCGCGGCCATCCCGATGGTGCTGGTGTGCCTGATGTACCTGGGCTTCACCGCGACCGGCACGGTGCTTTCCGGGCAGGCGCTGGGCCAGATGTTCGGCGTCAGTGACAGCACCGGCATCTTGGTCTTCGCCAGTGTCATTGTGCTGGTCACTGTGCTTGGCTATCGGGTGATTCACTATATCGGCCGAGTCGCCAGTGTGATCGGCGTGATCGCTTTCTGCTACCTGTTCAGCCGGCTGCTGAGCCAGACCGACGTCAGTGCCTTGCTGGCTATTCGTCACTTCAGCTGGAGCAGTTTCCTCCTGGCCGTGTCGTTGGCCGCATCCTGGCAGATCGCTTTCGGTCCCTACGTCGCCGACTATTCGCGCTACCTGCCGAGCACGACTTCGCCGTTGAAGACGTTCCTCGCCGCCGGTGCAGGTTCGGTGATCGGTGCTCAGGTGGCGATGGTGCTCGGGGTGTTCGCCGCGGCCATGTCCAAGGGCCAGTTCGCTGGCCGTGAAGTGGCCTACATCGTTGGCCTGGGTGGCAGTGGTGCGATAGCCGCGTTGCTCTACTTCAGCATCGCCTTCGGCAAGGTGACCATCTCGACGCTGAACTCCTACGGCAGCTTCATGTGCATTGCCACCATCATCAGCGGTTTTCGCGGCGAGCTGAAGGTGACCCGCTTGCAGCGGCTGGTCGTGGTGTTGCTGATTGTCGGTACCGCGACCCTGATCGCTCTGCTCGGCCAGCACTCGTTCCTCGGTGCGTTCAAATCCTTCATCCTGTTCCTGCTGGCGTTCTTCACGCCCTGGAGCGCGATCAACCTGGTGGACTTCTATTGCATCACCAGGGAGCGTTATGACATCCCTGCGCTGTCCGACCCGGACGGTCGCTACGGTCGTTGGAATGTCATGGGCATCAGCATTTATGTGTTCGGCGTGCTGGTCCAGATGCCGTTCATTTCCACTCACTTCTATACCGGCCCCCTGGTGGCGAGTCTTGGCGATACTGATATTTCCTGGATCATCGGCCTGGTGGTGCCCGCAGCGTTGTATTACGTCTGTGCGAAGAAGTGGCATGGGGCGGTGCCCGAGCAGTTGATCCTGCCCGCCGAGCCGCCAGCAGCCCTTGAACAAACGACCCATGAGCCTCGCCGTGTTACGGCGGTGTGAACCCCGATTTTCCATAACCAGCGTGCCAAGGCGCCAGCGACTCACTATTGAGCCTGGCGACGGACAACGGAAGCTTCCGGAGCGACTGGTCGTTATTACAAAACTCTCAAAAGGAGCATAAATGTGACTGCGCTAAACCTGATTCCCGGCCAACTGACCCTGGCCCAACTGCGGGCTATCTATCAGCAACCGCTGACCCTGAGCCTGGACCACAGCGCTTCGGCGCAGATCGACGCCAGCGTCGCCTGTGTCGAGCAGATCCTCGCCGAGAACCGCACCGCCTACGGGATCAACACCGGTTTCGGCCTGTTGGCCTCGACCCGCATCGCCAGCGCCGACCTGGAAAATCTCCAGCGCTCCCTGGTGCTGTCCCATGCCGCTGGCGTGGGCGAGCCGATCAGCGATGATCTGGTGCGGTTGATCATGGTGCTCAAGGTCAACAGCCTGAGCCGTGGCTTCTCCGGTATCCGTCGCAAGGTGATCGATGCCTTGATCGCCCTGATCAACGCTGAGGTCTACCCGCATATCCCGCTCAAGGGCTCTGTGGGTGCATCCGGTGACCTGGCGCCACTGGCGCACATGTCCCTGGTGCTGCTGGGCGAGGGCAAGGCGCGCTACAAGGGGCAATGGCTGGAAGCTACGACGGCCCTGGAAGTCGCCGGCCTCAAGCCGCTGACCCTGGCCGCCAAGGAAGGCCTGGCGCTGCTCAACGGCACCCAGGTTTCGACTGCATATGCCCTGCGCGGTCTGTTCGAAGGCGAAGATCTGTTCGCCGGTGCCCTGGTCTGTGGTGGCCTGACGGTGGAAGCCGTGCTGGGTTCGCGCTCGCCGTTCGATGCGCGGATTCACGCCGCTCGCGGTCAGCGCGGGCAGATCGATACCGCTGCGGCCTACCGGGCATTGCTGGGGGACAGCACCGAGGTGTCCGCCTCGCACCAGAACTGCGACAAGGTTCAGGACCCGTACTCCCTGCGTTGCCAGCCGCAAGTGATGGGCGCTTGCCTGACTCAGTTCCGCCAGGCCGCCGAAGTGCTGGTGGTGGAAGCCAACGCCGTATCGGACAACCCGCTGGTGTTCGCTGCCGAGGGTGACGTGATCTCCGGTGGCAACTTCCACGCCGAGCCGGTGGCCATGGCCGCCGACAACATGGCCCTGGCCATCGCCGAGATCGCCTCCCTGAGCGAACGCCGTATCTCGCTGATGATGGACAAGCACATGTCCCAGCTGCCGCCGTTCCTGGTGGCCAATGGCGGGGTCAACTCCGGCTTCATGATCGCCCAGGTCACCGCGGCGGCCCTGGCCAGCGAAAACAAGGCCTTGGCCCATCCGCACTCGGTGGACAGCATCCCCACCTCCGCCAACCAGGAAGACCACGTTTCCATGGCCCCGGCCGCCGGCAAGCGCCTGTGGGAAATGGCCGAGAACACCCGCGGTGTCCTGGCTGTGGAATGGCTGGCGGCCTGCCAGGGCCTGGACCTGCGCGCAGGCCTGAAAACCTCGCCGACCCTGGAAAAAGCCCGCGCTACCCTGCGCGAAAAAGTGGCGTACTACGAGAAGGACCGTTTCTTCGCACCGGACATCAACGCCGCCAGCGAACTGTTGGCTTCACGCTGCCTGAACGATCTGTTGCCTGCCCGGTTGTTGCCGAGCCTGTGATGGGCGACGGGCCGCCCTGTCACTCCGTGTCCGGTAGGCAGGGGCGGCCCATTAGGGGGCGCGTTACCCGCAAGACAGACCTGGAGCGCCTGCTCCAGTCACCCTGCGCAGCCGCGCAGGGTGGTCTTGTCCGATAACAATAAAAGGGACAAAGACATGCAATCGCAAGAGAAAGGCTTACGCCGGGGCCTGACCGCCCGGCACATACGTTTCATGGCCCTGGGGTCGGCAATCGGCACCGGGCTGTTCTACGGCTCCGCCTCGGCGATCCAGATGGCCGGCCCGGCGGTACTGCTGGCCTACCTGATCGGTGGCGCGGCGGTATTCATGGTGATGCGCGCCCTGGGCGAGATGGCCGTGCACAACCCAGTGTCCGGCTCCTTCGGTCACTACGCCAGCCAGTACCTGGGCCCCCTGGCGGGTTTTGTGCTGGGTTGGACTTATGCGTTCGAGATGATCATCGTCTGCCTGGCCGACGTCACGGCCTTTGGCATTTATATGGGCTTCTGGTTTCCGGAGGTGGCGCGCTGGGTCTGGGTACTGGGCATCGTGTTGCTGATCGGCGGCCTGAACCTGTGCAGCGTCAAGGTCTTTGGCGAGATGGAGTTCTGGCTGTCACTGCTCAAGGTCGGGGCGATCGTTGCGATGATTCTCGGTGGTTTCGGCATCATGCTGTTCGGCCTCAGCTCGGCCACCGCCGACCAGGCGACCGGCGTCAGCAACCTTTGGGCTCATGGTGGCTTCATGCCTAACGGCGTGGGTGGGCTGATCGCTTCATTCGCCGTGGTGATGTTCGCCTTCGGCGGGATCGAGATCATTGGCGTCACCGCCGGTGAGGCCAAGGACCCGCAGCGGGTCATCCCCAAGGCGATCAACGCGGTGCCTCTGCGGATCTTGCTGTTCTACGTGCTGACCCTGTTCGTGCTGATGTCGATTTACCCTTGGCCGCAGATCGGTACCCAAGGCAGTCCGTTCGTACAGATCTTCGACAGCCTGGGAATCAGTGCGGCGGCGACCATCCTCAATATTGTGGTGATTTCGGCGGCGGTGTCGGCGATCAACAGCGATATCTTTGGCGCTGGACGTATGATGTTCGGCCTGGCCCAGCAAGGGCAGGCGCCCAAGGGCTTTGCCCAGGTGTCGAAGTATGGGGTGCCGTGGATGACCGTGCTCGTGATGGCCGTGGCCTTGCTGGGCGGGGTGGTGCTGAACTACCTGATTCCGGAAAACATCTTCCTGCTGATTGCCTCCTTGGCCACTTTCGCCACGGTCTGGGTCTGGCTGATGATTCTCCTGACCCACGTGGCCATGCGCCGCTCCATGAGCGCCGAGCAGGTGGCGCAGTTGCAGTTCAAGGTGCCGTTCTGGCCTTGGGCGCCGGCGGCGGCCATTGTTTTCATGCTGTTCATCTTCGGCGTGCTGGCCTACTTCCCGGAAACCCAGGCATCGCTGATGGTGGGCGTGGCGTGGGTCGTGTTGCTAGTGCTGGCCTATATGCTGTGGGTCAAACCGGCGGCCGCGCAGGCCCAGCGAATTCTCGCCGACACTTCTGTACCTACTGATCATTAACGGAGGCCTTGGATGAAGACTCTTTGGCAACACTGCAACGTCGCCAGCATGGCCCAGGGCACCTACTCGATCATCGAGGACGCGGCCATCGTGACGTCAGGGGCGCACATCGAGTGGATCGGCCGGCGCCAGCAGGCGCCGGTCGCCGATTACCATCAGGTACAGGACCTGGCGGGTGCCTGGGTCACCCCGGGCCTGATCGATTGCCACACTCATACCGTGTTCGGTGGCAACCGCAGCGGTGAGTTCGAACAGCGTCTGCAGGGGGTCAGCTACGCCGAAATCGCCGCCGCCGGTGGCGGTATCGCCAGCACCGTGCGGGCTACCCGTGCGGCCACCGAGGAGGAGTTGTTCGTCAGTGCGCGCAAGCGTCTACTGAGCCTGCTGCGGGATGGCGTCACCAGCGTCGAGATCAAGTCCGGCTATGGCCTGGACCTGGCCAGCGAGCGCAAGATCCTGCGGGTCATCCGCAGGCTCGGCGAGGTGCTGCCGGTCAGCGTGCGCAGCACCTGCCTGGCGGCCCACGCCCTGCCGCCGGAATACGCCGAGCGTGCGGATGACTACATCGAGCACATCTGCAGCGAGATGCTCCCGGCGCTGGCGGCCGAGGGGTTGGTGGATGCCGTGGATGCCTTCTGTGAATACCTGGCGTTTTCCCCGGCGCAGGTGGAGCGGGTGTTCATTGCCGCGCAGAAGCTTGGCCTGCCGGTCAAGCTGCATGCCGAGCAGCTGTCTTCCCTGCATGGTTCGAGCCTGGCAGCGCGCTATCAGGCACTGTCCGCCGATCACCTGGAGTTCATGACCGAGGGCGATGCCATCGCCATGGCGGCCTCCGGGACGGTTGCGGTGCTATTGCCCGGGGCCTTTTATTTCCTCCGGGAAACCCAGTTGCCGCCGATGGATGCCTTGCGCAAACACGGGGTGAAGATCGCCGTGGCCAGCGACCTCAATCCTGGCACTTCACCGGCGCTGTCAGTGCGCTTGATGTTGAACATGGCCTGCACCTGTTTTCGCATGACTCCCGAGGAGGCCCTTGCCGGGGTTACCCTGCATGCGGCCCAGGCCTTGGGCATGGAGCAAACCCATGGCTCGCTGGAAGTGGGCAAGGTGGCGGACTTCGTCGCCTGGCAGATTGATCGTCCCGCCGACCTGGCCTATTGGCTGGGCGGTGACCTGGAAAAACGCGTCGTACGACACGGCGTTGAAGTGACTGTGTAGGAGAAGGGTTGTGGATAAGGTTCTGAGTTTCAAACCTGGTCGGGTGCCGTTGCTGATCAGCATGCCCCACGCCGGCACGTGCCTGACCCCGGCGGTGGCCGCCGGGCTGGTTCCGCGGGCGCAGAGCCTGCCGGATACCGACTGGCACATCCCACGTCTGTACGAATTCGCCACGGCGCTGGGGGCCAGTACCCTGGCCGCCGAATACTCGCGCTTCGTCATCGACCTGAACCGTCCGTCCGACGATAAACCCCTTTACGTTGGCGCCACCACGGGCCTGTACCCGGAGACGCTGTTTGATGGTGAGCCCTTGTTCATCGAGGGGCAGGCGCCTTCCAAGGCCGAGCGGCAGCAGTACCTGCAAGAGGTCTGGGGGCCTTATCACCGCACCCTGCAGGAGGAGCTGGCGCGGCTCAAGGCCGAGTTCGGTTATGCCTTGCTGTTCGATGCCCACTCCATTCGCTCGCTGATCCCGCACCTGTTCGAGGGCAAGCTGCCGGACTTCAACCTCGGCACCTTCAATGGCGCCAGCTGTGATCCGCAACTGGCCAGCCACTTGGAGAGCATCTGCGCCGCTCATGGTGATTACACCCATGTGCTCAACGGTCGTTTCAAGGGCGGTCACATCACCCGGCATTACGGTAACCCGGCCGAGCACATTCACGCGGTGCAGCTGGAACTGGCGCAGAGCGCTTATATGGAGGAGTTCGAACCGTTCCGCTATCGCGAGGATCTGGCGGCACCGACCCAGGAGGTGCTCAAGGCATTGCTGCAAGGCCTGCTGGCCTGGGGGCATGAGCGCTACGGCCGCTGATCATATGGTGGCAGCCACGCCAGGCTGGAGACGACAAATGGGGTCAACAACCCCATTTTTCTCAAGGGCATGCTCATTGTGTAATTCGGGTTTATGATGCCGGACGGCAGAATAAATGAAGTCCCTTCAGGGATGAACCCGACCTCCACGGAGCGCGTAATGCAGACTTTGTACCCGCAGATCAAACCCTATGCCCGGCACGATCTGGCCGTCGACAGCCCCCACGTGCTGTATGTCGACGAAAGTGGTTCACCGGAAGGTTTGCCGGTGGTGTTCATTCATGGTGGGCCAGGTGCTGGCTGTGATGCTTCCAGCCGCTGCTATTTTGATCCGAACCTGTACCGCATTGTCACCTTCGACCAGCGCGGTTGCGGGCGCTCCACTCCCCACGCCAGCCTGGAAAACAACACCACCTGGGATCTGGTGGCCGACCTGGAACGGATCCGCCAGCACCTTGGCATCGACAAATGGGTGCTGTTCGGCGGTTCCTGGGGGTCGACCCTGGCCCTGGCCTACGCGCAAACCCACCCGGAGCGGGTGCACGGGCTGATCGTGCGGGGCATCTTTCTTGCCCGGCCCCAGGAAGTCCAGTGGTATTACCAGTGTGGTGCCAGCCGTCTGTTCCCGGACTACTGGCAGGACTACGTCGCGCCGATTCCTCTGGAGGAGCGTCATGACCTGGTCAGTGCCTTCCACAAGCGCCTGACCGGCAGTGACCAGATCGCCCAGATGCATGCAGCCAAAGCCTGGTCCGGCTGGGAAGGGCGCACCGCGACCCTGCGTCCCAATCCGCTGGTGGTGGACCGGTTCTCCGAGCCACAGCGAGCACTGTCGATTGCCCGGATCGAGTGCCACTACTTCACCAATAACGCCTTCCTCGAACCCGATCAGCTGATTCGCGACATGGGCAAGATCGCCCATTTGCCTGGGGTCATCGTCCACGGCCGCTACGATGTGATCTGTCCTCTGGACAACGCCTGGGAGTTGCATCAGGCGTGGCCCAACAGTGAGTTGCAGGTGATTCGCGATGCCGGCCACGCCGCTTCCGAGCCGGGCATCACCGATGCCCTGGTGCGTGCCACCGATCAGTTGGCCCGACGCCTGCTCGACTTGCCGCCTGAAGAAGCATGAAGGGCCTGTTGCAGCGCGTGGCCGGCGCGCGAGTGGAGGTCGCCGGGGAAAGAGTCGGCGCCGTGGACCAGGGTTTACTGGTGCTGGTGGCGGTGGAGCCCGAGGACACCCGGGCCAGCGCCGACAAACTTCTGCATAAGCTGCTTAACTATCGGGTGTTCAGTGACGCCGAGGGCAAGATGAACCTGTCCTTGATGGATGTGCAGGGAGGGTTGTTGCTGGTGTCGCAGTTCACCCTGGCGGCGGACACCAAAAGCGGGTTGCGTCCGAGTTTTTCCAGCGCCGCGCCGCCCGCTCTCGGTGAGGAACTTTTCGACTACCTGGTAGTGAAGGCGCAACAGTTGCATGGCAAAGTGGCATCAGGGCGTTTTGGTGCGGACATGCAGGTGCATCTGGTCAACGATGGCCCGGTAACCTTCCTGTTACAGACCTAAAAGCGCCTGAAACATCTTTTTCCATCGATTTAGGCCGGAAACTGCTGTTTTTCGCGATAAATACTTTGTTGCCCCTGATGCGTTGTAACGCGGGCTACTAGATAATCGCGCGCTACGGGGATCAGCGTTCGTTGGTCCATTTTGACTTAAGTAGAGACTTGTCCACGGCCGTTTGGGGAATCATTTAGCCCCATCGGAGTCGGAACAATGCTCGCCAACCTGGCATATAGATAGCTGGCCGTTGGTTTTTTGATCTGTTTTCGGCGAGGGTTGCTCGTGATTGTTAGTCCCTGTAATGCACCAAATTTGTTTGCCAAACGGTTACGAAACGTACTGGTGACGGGCTCTGCGCTGTTCTGCCTGCTCGGTGCCGGTCAACTCATGGCATTCAATCTTGATGATGTGTCGGCCAAAGCCAAGGATCTTGCCGGGCAGAAGTACGAGGCCCCGCGCAGTAACCTGCCGAACGAGTTCCGTGACATGAAGTTCGCGGACTACCAGAAAATTCGCTTTCTCACCGAAAAAGCCGAATGGGCCGATCAGAAGACCCCGTTCAAGCTGTCGTTCTATCACCAGGGCATGCACTTCGACACGCCGGTGAAGATCAACCAGATCAGCGCCAACGCCGTTTCCGAGATCAAGTACGATCCGAGCCGTTTCGACTTCGGCGACGCCAAGTTCGATCCCAAGGCCACCGAAAAGCTCGGCTATGCCGGTTTCCGTGTGCTGTACCCGATCAACAAGGCTGACAAGCAAGACGAGATCATGACCATGCTCGGCGCGAGCTATTTCCGCGTCGTCGGCAAAGGCCACACGTATGGCCTGTCCGCCCGTGGCCTGGCGATCGATACCGCCTTGCCGTCCGGTGAAGAGTTCCCGCGTTTCAGCGAGTTCTGGATTCAACAGCCCAAGCCTACCGACAAGCACCTGGTGATCTACGCCCTGCTGGATTCGCCACGGGCCACCGGCGCCTATCGCCTGACCCTGCGGCCGGGCGCTGACACCATTGTCGACGTCAAGGCCCGGGTATTCCTGCGGGACAAAGTTGGCAAGCTGGGCCTGGCCCCGCTGACCAGCATGTACCTGTTCGGCGCCAACCAGCCGTCGAAAGTCCTCAACTACCGTCGCGAGCTGCACGACTCCAGTGGCCTGTCGATCCATGCCGGCAATGGCGAGTGGATCTGGCGTCCGCTGAACAATCCGAAGCACTTGGCCGTGAGCAACTTCTCGGTGGAGAACCCGCGTGGTTTCGGCCTGCTGCAACGTGGCCGCGACTTCAGCCACTATGAAGACCTCGACGACCGCTACGACAAGCGCCCAAGCGCCTGGATCGAGCCTAAGGGCGACTGGGGCAAAGGCACTGTCGACCTGGTGGAAATCCCTACCGCCGACGAAACCAACGACAACATCGTGGCGTTCTGGAACCCGGAAAAACAACCTGAGCCAGGCCAGCCGCTGGACTTCGCCTACCGTCTGCACTGGACCATGGATGAAGCCGCCCTGCATTCCCCGGACAGCGCCTGGGTGCAACAGACCCTGCGTTCCACCGGTGACGTCAAGCAGTCCAACCTGATCCGTCAGCCTGACGGCAGCGTTGCCTACCTGGTGGACTTCGAAGGCCCGTCGCTCAAGGCACTGCCGGCCGATGCACAGGTACGCAGCCAGGTCAGCGTCGGCGACAACGCCGAAGTGGTCGAGAACAGCGTGCGCTACAACGACGAAACCAAGGGCTGGCGCCTGACCCTGCGCTTGAAGATCAAGGACGCCAGCAAAGCCACCGAGATGCGTGCCGCGCTGGTTCGCGATATCCCGGTTGCCGAACCGGCCAAGGCCTCGACGCCGAACTCCAATTCCTCCGTGGCCAAGGCCGACAAGGTTGCCGCCAAGCAGCAGGAAAAAGAGAAGAAGGAAGCGGCCAAGCAGGCGGCTGCCCAGTCGGCCAAAGACGTCAAGGATACCAAGGACAAGGACCACAAAGACGCCAAGCAGCCAGTGGCTGCCGAAGCGGCCCCAGCCACACCGGAACCGGTTAAAACTGAACAAGTCCTGACCGAGACCTGGAGCTATCAGTTGCCTGCCGATGAGTAACTCTCAACTCCAGCCAGAGTCTCTTGCCGAGTACCTGGCTCACTTGCCGATGTCGGATGAGCAGCGCGCGGAACTCGCGGGCTGCCAGTCCTTCAGTGAACTGCACCAGCGTCTGTCGTCTGCCACCTTCGATGGTCCTGACGATGCCGCCCAGGCTTCGATCGGGCCGCGCTTGAGCCTGAGCACCGCGGCTGAACTGGAAGATGCCGAAATGCTTGGCGTCGACGCCGTGGGGCGAGTCTGTCTCAAGGCTACGCCACCGATCCGTCGGACCAAGGTGGTGCCCGAGCCGTGGCGTACCAATATCCTGGTGCGTGGCTGGCGTCGCCTGACCGGGCGCACCAACCCACCCGCGCCGCCCAAGGACGAGCGGGTGCTGCCGGCTGCCCGCTGGCGCACCGTGGGTTCGATCCGTCGCTATATCCTGTTGGTGCTGATGCTCGGCCAGACCATCGTTGCCGGCTGGTACATGAAAGGCATCATGCCGTATCAGGGCTGGTCCTTCGTCGACCTGGATGAAGTGATGCATCAGCCACTGATGCAGACCGCACAGCAGGTACTGCCTTATGCATTGCAGACCAGCATCCTGATCCTGTTCGGGATCCTCTTCTGCTGGGTTTCGGCGGGTTTCTGGACAGCGCTGATGGGCTTCCTGGAACTGTTGACCGGTCGCGATAAATATCGCATCTCCGGAGCCAGCGCCGGCAACGAACCGATTGCGAAAGATGCGCGCACCGCACTGGTGATGCCGATCTGCAACGAAGACGTGCCCCGGGTATTTGCTGGTCTGCGGGCGACCTTCGAGTCGGTGGCGGCCACTGGTGACCTGGACCGCTTCGACTTCTTTGTGCTCAGTGACAGTAACGACGCCGATATCTGCATCGCCGAGCAGCAGGCCTGGCTGGATGTTTGCCGTGAAGCCAAGGGCTTCGGCAAGATCTTCTATCGCCGTCGCCGCCGTCGGGTGAAGCGCAAGAGCGGCAACCTCGACGACTTCTGCCGTCGTTGGGGCGGCGACTACAAGTACATGGTGGTGCTCGACGCCGACAGCGTGATGAGCGGCGAATGCCTGACCAGCCTGGTGCGCCTGATGGAGGCCACGCCGGATGCAGGGATCATCCAGACCGCGCCACGGGCGTCGGGCATGGACACCCTCTATGCACGCATGCAGCAGTTCGCCACTCGGGTCTACGGCCCGCTGTTCACTGCTGGCCTGCACTTCTGGCAGTTGGGCGAGTCCCACTACTGGGGGCACAACGCAATCATCCGCATGAAGCCCTTCATCGAGCACTGCGCCCTGGCGCCACTGCCCGGTAAAGGCGCCTTTGCCGGTGCGATCCTGTCCCACGACTTCGTCGAAGCCGCGCTGATGCGCCGTGCCGGCTGGGGCGTGTGGATTGCCTACGATCTGCCCGGCAGCTATGAAGAGTTGCCGCCGAACCTGCTGGATGAACTCAAGCGTGACCGTCGCTGGTGCCACGGCAACCTGATGAACTTCCGCCTGTTCCTGGTCAAGGGCATGCACCCGGTGCACCGCGCGGTATTCCTCACCGGGGTGATGTCCTACCTGTCGGCGCCGTTGTGGTTCTTCTTCCTGGTGCTGTCCACGGCCCTGCTGGCGGTCAATACCCTGATGGAGCCGCAGTACTTCCTTGAGCCACGGCAGCTGTATCCGCTGTGGCCGCAGTGGCACCCGGACAAGGCCATCGCGCTGTTCTCCACCACCATCGTGCTGCTGTTCCTGCCCAAGCTCTTGAGCATCATCCTGATCTGGGCCAAGGGTGCGAAGGAGTTCGGTGGCAAGTTCAAGGTGACCCTGTCGATGCTCCTGGAGATGCTGTTCTCCATGTTGCTGGCACCGGTGCGAATGATTTTCCACACCCGTTTCGTACTGGCCGCGTTCCTCGGCTGGGCCGCGACCTGGAACTCGCCACAACGTGACGATGACTCCACGCCATGGAGCGAGGCGGTACGCCGCCATGGTCCGCAGACCCTGCTGGGCTTCTGCTGGGCATTGCTGGTGATCTGGCTGAACCCGAGCTTCCTCTGGTGGCTGGTGCCGATCGTCGGTTCGCTGATGCTGTCGATCCCGGTGTCGGTGATCTCCAGCCGTGTTGGTCTGGGCCTGAAGTCCCGTGACGAAAGCCTGTTCCTGATTCCTGAGGAATACGCTCCGCCGCAGGCGCTGCTGGCAACCGACCAGTACACCCATGAGAACCGCTGGCATGCGCTTAACGACGGTTTTGTCCGGGCCGTGGTCGATCCGCAGCAGAATGCCCTGGCCTGTGCCTTGGCGACGTCCCGACACACTGAGGCCGAGCCGATTGAATGGCTGCGTCAGGAACGGGTACGGCATGCACTGAAAGTTGGTCCGGCGGCCCTGAACAACAGCGAGCGTCTGGCGCTGTTGAGTGATCCGGTAGCCCTGGGGCGCCTGCACGAGCAGGTCTGGAGCGAGGGGCACAGCGAATGGCTGGGCGCCTGGCGCCAGTCGGTGGAGGCTGATCCCCATGCTCCGCAGTTGCCGTTGCAGCCGTTGAACGCGGCGCCGCAACCGGCCTGAAGCCAACGCCCTTGTAGTTCTTGCTCAAGGGCGTTTTACTTTCTGCCGTCGACCTATCGCGAATCCTCGTAGCCGTTGCCGCGGGCCTGGACTGCGTGCACACCGCCAGCGTTGCAGGGCTTTCCGGCGGTCTCCAGAATGCACGGCCTTCAGAGCCGATCGCAGGCCTTTGACAGCGGCTACAGGTCGCCCCTCGGTAACAACAAAAATCCTTGTGCAAATGGCCGAGTGCGTTAGCATCGCACCCGCAAATTTCTGTGCGTAATCGACAGCGGCTTGATCTCCGAAAGTTTCCGTTCCAGGCCCGCTGCGCACAGACACCACAATAAAATGGTTTCAGGGGACTCGAGATGAAGAAGTATCTTTCGCTGCTGCTGGCAGGCGCCGCAGCTCTGCTGGCGGTCAACACGGCCCAGGCCGGCGCCATCGACGACGCGGTCAAGCGTGGCACGCTGAAGGTTGGCATGGACCCGACCTACATGCCGTTCCAGATGACCAACAAGCGCGGCGAGATCATCGGTTTCGAAGTCGACCTGCTCAAGGCCATGGCCAAGTCCATGGGGGTCAAGCTGGAGACAGTGTCCACCGGCTATGACGGCATCATCCCGGCCTTGCTGACTGATAAATTCGACATGATCGGCAGCGGCATGACCCTGACCCAGGAGCGCAACCTGCGCTTGAACTTCAGCGAGCCCTTCATCGTGGTCGGCCAGACCCTGCTGATCCGCAAGGACCTGGAAGGCACCATCAAGTCCTACAAGGACCTGAACAGCGCGGACTACCGCATCACTTCCAAGCTGGGCACCACCGGGGAAATGGTTGCCAAGAAGCTGATCGCCAAAGCCAAGTACCACGGCTACGACAACGAGCAGGAAGCCGTGCTCGACGTGGTCAACGGCAAGGCCGACGCCTTCATCTACGACGCCCCGTACAACGTGGTGGCGCTGAGCAAGGTCGGCAACGGCAAGCTCACGTTCCTCGACAAGCCGTTCACCTACGAGCCTCTGGCCTTCGGCCTGAAGAAGGGTGACTACGACAGCATCAACTTCATCAATAACTTCCTGCACCAGATCCACGAAGACGGTACTTACGATCGCATCCATGACAAGTGGTTCAAGAGCACCGAGTGGCTCAAGGACATGGAGTAACGCCGGTTGAGCGGCGCGGCGTCCTTGCAGTGACTCCGTGCCGCGGACCTTCGCCGGCAAGCCGGCTCCTACAGGCGCAAGCGCCTGGATTCGCGACACCCACTCCGGAATTTGTACAGCAATGAAACAGAAGAAAGCCCAATGGCCCTGGCACGTGCTCACCGCGCTGGTGCTGATCGGCCTGGCCGGCGCCCTGTACTACGCCACCTCGCTGATGTCCTACGAATGGCGCTGGAACCGCGTACCGCAGTATTTCGCCTATCAGGCCGAAGAACCCCTGCGTGCAGCGCAGATTTCCACGGTCGCCGAGGTGGTGCGCCAGGGCGGCAAGGCTGAGGTCACGCTGCGTGGCGACTCTGGTGACGAACAGCGCCTGAGTGTTGATGAAAGCAGCCTGCAGGTGGCTCGTGGCGATGATGTGGCCGAAGGCGACGTGGTCGGTGTGACCCGGCACTGGGCGGCGGGGCCGCTGTTGTGGGGTTTGTGGACGACGTTGTGGTTGTCGGTAGTGTCCGGCGTGTTGGGTTTGCTCATCGGTCTGGGCACCGGGCTGTGCCGCCTGTCGAGCAATCCGACCCTGCGTGACCTGTCGACCCTTTATGTCGAACTGGTGCGAGGCACGCCGCTGCTGGTGCAGATCTTCATTTTCTACTTTTTTATCGGCACGGTGCTCAACCTGTCCCGGGAGTTTGCGGGGATTGCCGCGTTGTCGCTGTTCACCGGGGCCTATGTGGCGGAAATCGTCCGCGCCGGGGTGCAGTCCATTACCCGTGGACAGAACGAAGCAGCTCGCTCCCTGGGCCTGAGTGCTGGCCAGTCGATGCGCCACGTGGTGCTGCCACAGGCCTTCAAGCGGGTGCTGCCACCCCTGGCCGGGCAGTTCATCAGCCTGGTCAAGGACACTTCGCTGGTGTCGGTAATCGCTATCACCGAGTTGCTCAAGAGCGGTCGGGAAGTCATTACCACCTCGTTCTCGCCGTTTGAAATCCTGTTCTGTGTGGCGGGCCTGTATTTGTTGATCAACCTGCCGCTGTCGAAGATGGCCAGCCGGCTTGAGCGGAGGCTCGCGCAAAGTGATTGAAGTCCGCGATCTGGTAAAAGTCTTCGACACCCGTGGCCAGGTGGTGCGCGCGGTGGATAACGTCAGCACCCAGGTGGCCAAGGGCGAAGTGCTGGTGGTGATCGGTCCGTCGGGTTCCGGCAAGTCGACCTTCCTGCGCTGCCTCAATGGCCTGGAGGAATTCGATTCCGGCTCGGTAAGTATCGACGGCCTGCAACTGGCCGATCCCAAGACCGATGTGAACGCCTATCGTCGCGAGGTCGGCATGGTGTTCCAGCACTTCAACCTGTTCCCCCACATGACCGTGCTGGAGAACCTTTGCCTGGCGCAAAAGGTGGTGCGCAAGCGTGGCAAGCAGGAGCGTGAGGCCAAGGCCCTGGCGCTGCTGGAGAAGGTTGGAATCGCGCAGAAGGCCCATGAGTTTCCGTCGCGCCTTTCTGGCGGCCAGCAGCAGCGGGTGGCGATTGCCCGGGCCTTGGCCATGGAACCCAAGGTCATGCTGTTCGATGAGCCAACCTCGGCCCTGGACCCGGAAATGGTCGGCGAGGTGCTGGACGTGATGAAGACCCTGGCCTTGGAAGGTATGACCATGGTCTGTGTGACCCACGAGATGGGTTTTGCCCGGGAAGTGGCGGATCGGGTGCTGTTCTTCGACCACGGCAAGTTGCTGGAAGATGCCGCACCGGAGTTGTTTTTCGCTGCGCCGAAAGACCCGCGGGCCCAGGCATTCTTGCGCCAGGTGCTTTGATCGCTTCGCCAGCAAGCCGGCTCCTACATCATCCTTTGTAGGCGTCGGCTTGCTGGCGAGGGATGCGAGCCGCTATCAGGCTCAGACCCGGAAACGTCCCACCAGCCCTTGCAGGTGAATCCCCAGTCGCGCCAGCTCGGCGCTGGACGCTGCGGTCTCTTCACTGGCCGATGAAGTCTGTTCGGACACATCACGCACATTCAACACACTGCGGTTGATCTCTTCCGCCACGGCGCTCTGCTGCTCGGCGGCCGCGGCAATTTGCTGGTTCATCGCCTGGATCGCCGACACGGTACGGGTGATGTTTTCCAGCGAGCCGCCGGCCCGGCGGGTCAACTCGACACTGCTGTCGGACAGGCTGCGGCTGGTGTCCAGGGTGCTGGCCACTTGCTGGGTGCCACTTTGCAGGCTGATGATCAGTTCAGCGATTTCCTCGGTGGATTGCTGTGTGCGCTGAGCCAGGCTGCGTACTTCATCCGCCACCACGGCGAAACCACGTCCGGCTTCTCCGGCCCTGGCCGCTTCGATGGCGGCGTTGAGGGCCAGCAGGTTGGTTTGCTGGGCCACGGACTTGATCACGTCCAGCACACTGCCGATCTTGTCGCTTTCTTGCTTGAGGTGGCCCATGGCTTCGGTGGAATGGCCAACCTCGCTGGCCAGGCGCTCGATCTGGGCGATTGCTTCGTTCACCACCCGATCACCCTCGCGGGCTTGCTGATCTGCGGCCGCAGCGGCCTCAGAGGCTTCCTCGGCGTTGCGTGCAACTTCCTGCACCGTGGCGGCCATTTCGTTCATTGCCGTGGCCACCTGGTCGGTTTCGACTTTCTGGCTGTTGACCCCGGCACTGGTCTGCTCGGTGACCGCGGACAGTTGCTCCGCGGCGCTGGCAATCTGAGTCACGCCGTCGCTGATACCGCCAATCAGCTCCCGCAGGCCGAGGGTCATGCGCTGCATGGCCTTCTGCAATTGACCCAGCTCGTCGCGACGATCCACCACGAGGTTCTGGCTGAGATCGCCGGCGGCCACTCGCTCGGCGGCCTTGAGGGTCTGTTGCAAGGGTTGAATGATCTGCCGGGTAATAGCCCAGGCGGCAATCAGGCCGAACACCAGGGCCAGTGCGGTGGCAATCAGCAGGGTGCTCCTGGCCTGGCTGGCCTCGCTGTCGCGCTTGACGGTCTGCGCCGTGGTCAGTTGCTTGCTCAGGTCCATCAGGTGGTCGCCCTGGGCGGCCATGCGCTTGAGCGCATTGGCACTGGCCTCCTCGGCGTCGCTAAAGGCGCTGACGGCGGCCCGGTAGGCCCGGAGCGAGTCGCTGGCCTGTTGCAGGCTGGCGATGTGCTGTTCTGGCAGCCGGGCTGGCAGGCTGGTGAGGTTGTTCAGGGCGTTGTCGATGGCATCCAGGGCCGGTTGTTTGGCTTCGGATTTGGCGCTGTAGGTGTAGCCGCGTACCTGGAAGCGTGCCTGCTGGATCAGTTTGGAGAGTTCGATGACGTTGTTGAACTGCGCCACGCTGTCGCCTTGCAGCAGCGATTTCTCGACTTCGGCCACCCGGGCCACGGCGTTGTCCGCGCTGGCGCCAAGCTGAGCCCGGGCCGTTTCGCGGCTGCTGGTGGCACGGGTCATGTCGGCAAAGGCTTTCTGGTATTCGGCTACGGCCTGCAGTTGCTGCTCGATCATGGCGAGGCTCTCGGGTTGCTGCAACTGCTCGCGGGCCGCCTGCAGGCCTTGGTCGAGCTGCTTGAGCACATCATTG
Organism: Pseudomonas sp. Fl5BN2; assembly: GCF_009908205.1. Classification (NCBI taxonomy): domain Bacteria; kingdom Pseudomonadati; phylum Pseudomonadota; class Gammaproteobacteria; order Pseudomonadales; family Pseudomonadaceae; genus Pseudomonas; species Pseudomonas sp. Fl5BN2. The sequence continues at coordinate 349,730 of NZ_JAAARL010000003.1, forward strand.
ACAGCGGCCGGGCCTTGCTCGCCATGGCGCATCTCAAAGTCGAGGCGGGTGATGCGCAGGTCCTTGGTCATGGCGTAGAGATTAGAAATGTTGCCCAGTTTGTCGCCGCGGTCGATCACTGCGCCCAGGCCAGTCCAGCCGGTGGCGGTGATCAGTAGGGTCAGCAGCAGTACCAGGCCGAAGCCGATGCCGAGTTTGAGGCTGACACTCACGTTTCCCAGATTTCTGGCTAGCCAACGGTACATGCTGCGAACTCCTTTTAGCAGTTTGGGCTTAACCATAGGCTATCGGCGGCCATAGGCATTCCTGTAGCAATCGGCTTGCCGGCAAAGGGCACTGCAAGAGGGTTGCCCCCGCCGGTACGGGGTTGGGGGCATGGCGCTTAGAACAGGCGTGAAAGCAGGGCAGTCACCGCAGTTTCGACCCGCAGGATGCGCTCGCCCAGCTGTACCGGTTGCAGGCCGGCCTTGCCCAGCAGATCGATTTCGTAAGGGATCCAGCCACCTTCCGGACCAATGGCCAGGGTTACCGGTTCATCCAGGCCGCGAGGGCAGGGCGGGTACTGGCCGGGGTGGCCTACCAGTCCCAGGGTGCCTGCGCTCAGGGCTGGCAGGCGGTCTTCGACGAAGGGTTTGAAGCGTTTTTCGATGACGACTTCGGGCAGCACGCTGTCGCGGGCCTGTTCCAGACCGAGGACCAGTTGTTCACGAATCGCCTCGGGTTCGAGAAAGGGCGTTTGCCAGAAGCTTTTTTCCACCCGGTAGCTGTTGACCAGCACCAGCCGTGGCACGCCCATGGCTGCAACGGTCTGCAGCACTCGGCGGAGCATTTTCGGTCGCGGCAGGGCGAGGATCATGGTCAGTGGCAGCTTGGCCGGAGGCGGCAGTTCAAGCTGCACTTGCAGTTCGGCTTCGGCAGGCTCCAGGCGCAGCACCTGGGCCGAGCCCATCAGCCCACCGATGCGCCCTACCCGCAGGCTGTCGCCGACAGCCACGCGATGCACTTCCTGCATATGGGTCAGGCGCCGGTCGCGCAGCACCACACGGTCGGCCGCAATGAAATCGGCCTCCTCAAGCAGCAGCAGGTTCACGCTTGGGTCGCTGGCGGCTGGTCGTTGTGGTCGTCAGCCGGCGTATCGTCCGGGTGCTCGCCGCGCTTGCTGATCAGCCCGCCGAACAGCACGCCGATCTCGAACAGCAGCCACATGGGCACGGCCAGCAGGGTCTGGGAGAAAATGTCCGGCGGGGTGAGGATCATGCCCACCACGAAGCAGCCGATGACCACATAAGGGCGGATCTTGCGCAGGTACGTCACATTGACCACGCCGATCCATACCAGCAGGACCACGGCCACCGGGATCTCGAACGCCACGCCGAAGGCGAAGAACAAGGTCATGACGAAATCGAGGTAGCTGGTGATGTCGGTCATCATTTCCACGCCGGCCGGGGTGGCGGCAGCGAAGAACTTGAAAATTAGCGGAAACACCAGGAAGTAGGCGAAGGCCATGCCGGTGTAGAACAGCAGGATGCTCGACACCAGCAGTGGCACGGCGATGCGCTTTTCATGCTTGTACAGACCGGGTGCGATAAACCCCCAGATCTGGTGCAGGATCACTGGAATCGCCAGGAATAGCGAGACCATCATCGTCAGCTTCAGCGGCGTGAGGAACGGCGAGGCAACGTCGGTGGCGATCATGGTCGCGCCCACCGGCAGGTACTGGCGCAGTGGTGTGGAGACGATGGTGTAGATCTGCTGGGTGAAGGCGAACAACCCGGCGAAGATGATGAAGATCGCCGCTACGCAGCGCAGCAGGCGGGTACGCAACTCGGTGAGGTGCGACACCAGCGGCATATGTTGGTCGTTCTCTGGGATATCGCTCATGGTGCTCGCGGCGGCAAAGTGGGGTCGTGGGGAGCGCTGGTGGCGGCTGGCGCTGTCGGTGCGGTCGGCTCGACCGGCAGCGCAGCGGCGCTCGGCGCTGGAGCCGCAGGGGTTTCCGGTACCTGGGCCGGCACGGCGTCGGCTGCGGCTACAGGGACGGCATCCGGTGCGTGAATGGTCTGCTCGGACACGGGCTCCACCGGAGTCGCTGGCTGCTGGGTCGGGGCGAGGATTTTCCGCGCTTCCTGCTCCAGGGACAGAATGTGTTCGTTGTGCAGTTGCCGACGGATTTCGTCGGCACCGATTTCACGTTCAACTTCCTGTTTAATCGCGTTGAAGCTGCGCTTGAGGCGCCCGACCCAGAGGCCGGCGGTGCGCGCAGCGCCGGGAAGGCGCTCGGGGCCGAGCACCAGCAGGGCAACCAGGCCCACCAGCAGCAGTTCAGAGAAGCTGATACCAAACATTATTCAGTGCTCACGAGTCTTTGCGGGTCGTCTCTTCGACTTTCTGCGCCTGCACGTCAATGGTGTGCGGCTGGTTCAACGGCGCGTTCTGCTGCGGTTGAACCGGTGGCACCGGCTGCGCTGCTGGCGGTACTACGGGGTCGGCAGGTTTTTCGTCGTCGTTCATGGCCTTGCGAAAACCCTTGATCGACTCACCGACATCGGTGCCCAGGTTCTTGAGCTTCTTGGTGCCGAATACCAGTACCACGACCACCAGGATGACGATCCAGTGTTTCCAGTCAAAAATGCCCATGCTGCGTTTCCTTTTAGAAAGTTGTTCAGGCGGACGGACGCGAGGCTTTCTCGGCGTGTCCGGACAAACCGAAGCGGCGGTCCAGCTCATCGAGCACGGCCTGGGGATGCTGCCCCAGCTGCGCCAGCATGACCATAGTGTGGAACCACAGGTCCGCGGTTTCGTAGATCACATCGCTGCAGTCACCGCTGATGGCGGCGTCCTTGGCGGCGATGATGGTTTCCACCGACTCTTCGCCGACTTTTTCCAGAATCTTGTTCAGACCCTTGTGATACAGGCTGGCGACATAAGAACTATCGGCGGCAGCATCTTTACGCTCTTCCAGCACCTGGGCCAGACGGCTGAGGGTATCGCTCATGTCAGTGTCCTGCAGAATAAATCGCGTGCGGGTCCTTGAGGACCGGTTCGACGGTTTTCCACTCGCCGTCTTCATAGACGCGGTAGAAACAGCTATGGCGGCCAGTGTGGCAGGCAATGTCGCCGATCTGCTCGACCATCAGGATGATCACATCAGCGTCACAGTCCAGGCGCATTTCGTGAAGCTGCTGTACATGCCCGGACTCTTCGCCCTTGCGCCACAGCTTGCCACGGGAACGTGACCAGTAGATTGCGCGGTGCTCGGCGGCTGTCAGGCTCAGGGCCTCGCGGTTCATCCAGGCCATCATCAGCACGCGCCCGGTCTTGTGATCCTGGGCGATGGCCGGCACCAGGCCGTCCGCATCCCATTTGATCTGGTCCAGCCAATCTTTCATTTTCGACTCCGACAACCGGGCTCAACCCGCTGGTTGCGCCTCGACGATTTCGACAGTTTGCCAGCAGGTCGCGCCACTGGCTATCGACGAACGATCAGATACAAACCCACGGCAATCATGATGCCAGCAGGCCAATGTCCCAGCTCATTCAGTGGACCACCGGCGGCCAGGATCGCACCACCGCCCAGATGGGCGGTGCCCAGCAGGCGCAGGAACCAGTCGTCCTTGCGCTTGTGCCAGGGTGCCGGAGGGTCGGCGGCATGAGGCTGCGACATGCGTTCGAGCAGGTCACGGGTCATGTTGGCCAGGTGCGGTAGCTGCTCGATCTGGCTGTGGATATTGCCGAACAAGGCCTTGGGGCTGACCCGTTCGCGCATCCAGCGTTCGAGGAAGGGTTGCGCGGTATTCCACAGGTCCAGTTCCGGGTACAGCTGGCGGCCCAGGCCTTCGATGTTGAGCAGGGTTTTCTGCAGCAATACCAACTGCGGCTGCACCTCCATGTTGAAGCGCCGAGCGGTCTGGAACAGGCGCATCAGCACCTGGCCGAAGGAAATATCCTTTAACGGTTTTTCGAAGATCGGCTCGCAGACCGTGCGGATCGCCGCTTCGAATTCGTTGAGCTTGGTCTCTGCCGGGACCCAGCCGGAGTCGATGTGCAACTGGGCCACGCGGCGATAGTCGCGCTTGAAGAAGGCGAACAGGTTGCGGGCCAGGTAGTCCTGGTCTTCCGGAGTCAGGCTGCCGACGATGCCGCAGTCGATGGCAATGTACTGCGGGCTCCAGGGTTGTACGGTGCTGACGAAGATGTTGCCGGGGTGCATGTCGGCGTGGAAGAAGCTGTCACGGAACACCTGGGTGAAGAAAATCTCCACGCCGCGTTCGGCGAGCATCTTCATGTCGGTACGCTGGTCGGCCAAGGTCGCCAGGTCGGTGACCTGGATGCCGTAGATACGCTCCATCACCAGCACTTTCGGTCGGCACCAGTCCCAGTAGACCTGAGGTACATACAGCAGCGGCGAGCCTTCGAAGTTACGCTTGAGCTGGCTGGCGTTGGCCGCCTCGCGCAGCAGGTCGAGCTCGTCGTAGATGGTTTTCTCGTAGTCGCTGACCACGTCCACCGGGTGCAGCAGACGCGCGTCGGCAGAGACCTTTTCCGCGGCCCGGGCGAGGATGAACAGCCACGCCAGGTCCTGGGCGATGATCGGCTTGAGCCCCGGGCGGATCACCTTGACCACCACTTCTTCGCCAGTCTTGAGCTTGGCGGCGTGCACCTGGGCCACCGATGCGGAGGCCAGGGGCTCGATGTCGAAGCGGCTGAACACGTCGCTGATCTTCTGGCCCAGTTGCTCTTCGATCAGCGCCATGGACTTTTGCGAATCGAATGGCGGGACCCGGTCCTGCAGCAGCATCAGCTCGTCGGCGATGTCTTCCGGCAACAGGTCGCGGCGGGTGGAGAGGATCTGCCCGAACTTGATGAAAATCGGCCCCAGGTCCTGCAACGCCAGGCGCAGCCGTGCACCGCGGCTCAGGTCCAGCGGCTTGCGCGGGAACCAGCGCCAGGGCAGGGCGAAGCGCAAGGCCAGGAGAAACCAGGGCAGGGGCAGTTCGAACAGCAGGTCATCGAGGCGGTAGCGGATCACGACGCGCTGGATGCGCAACAGACGGCGGACGGCAAGCAGCTTCATGCGTTATCGCTTGGGTCAAGGGATCGGGAAAGGCGCTCGAAGCGCGCCTCGAGACGTTCCAGGTCGAGTTTGGCCTGATCCAGTTCGCGAAAGCGCGCTTCGGCTTCACGCTGACCCACCAGGGTCCGCGATTCTTCAGCGAGGAATTCGGCGAGGTTCTGGTTCAGGCTGGCAAATCCTTGCTGATACCAGCGCGCGCGGCTGCGCACATGGCCGCTGAACAGCTGGGTGGCCACTGGGCCCAGCCAGCGGGAAAGTTCGTATTCCCAGTCCAGCTCCAGGTCCTGGAGGATCGCCGCCAGGTCCAACAGCACGCCGCTGTCGCCTTCCAACTCCACTTCCGGACCATGCAGGACTGCGGTCTTGTCCTTGCTCAGGGCCAGTCGCACCAGGCTTGAGGCCGGTGCCCGCAGGATGCAGTCAGGGTCTGCGGCCCACTGCGAGGCCAGCATCAGGCCTTCATCGCTGGGCAGGATGAACAGCTGCAGTGCCGGGCTGCGGCAGTCCACAGCGATCACCTTGCCGTTCAGGTGCTGCAGGCGCGGCAGGGCCGTGCTGTCCAGACGCAGCACCCGATTGATGCCGGTCTCGACGCTGGCGAGCAGGCCGCTGAGCAGCATCAGGGCTTGATGCCGCGGTGCAGGGCGACGATGCCTGCGGTCATGTTGTGATAGGTCACGCGGTCGAAACCGGCCTCGACCATCATTGACTTCAGGGTTTCCTGGTTCGGATGCATGCGGATCGATTCGGCCAGGTAGCGATAGCTTTCCGAGTCGTTGGTGATCAGCTTGCCGGCCAGAGGCATGAAGGCGAACGAATAGGCGTCGTAGACCTTGGACATCAAGGTGCTGGTGGGTTTGGAGAATTCCAGCACCAGCAGGCGGCCACCTGGCTTGAGCACCCGCAGCATGGAGCGCAGCGCGTCTTCTTTATGGGTGACATTGCGCAGGCCGAAGGCAATGGTCACGCAGTCAAAATGGTTGTCCGAGAAAGGCAGCTTTTCCGCGTCGGCCTGGACGAACTCGACGTTGCCGGCCACACCCAAGTCCAGCAGGCGGTCACGGCCGACCTTGAGCATCGACTCGTTGATGTCTGCCAGCACGACCTGGCCGGTCGGACCCACCAGATGGGAGAAACGCTTGGTCAGGTCACCGGTACCACCGGCGATGTCCAGTACGCGGTTGCCGGCGCGCACGCCCGACAACTCGATGGTGAAACGCTTCCACAAGCGGTGCATGCCACCGGACAGCACGTCGTTCATCAGGTCGTACTTGGCCGCTACCGAGTGAAATACCTCAGCGACTTTTTCCGCTTTCTGGCTTTCAGGAACGTTTTTGAAGCCGAAGTGAGTGGTGGGTTCGGCATCGCTGCCTTTGCGCTGATCAGTCATATCGCTGTCACCAAAAGAGAATGCGGGACATTCTAATGCCGGTGACGGTCTTTGTCTTGGCAAGGCTGAATGTAAGATAGTGATCCGCCGGGACGTTTTGACGCACACAGGGTCAAGATGCTCCAGGCAAGTCCCGAACCAGCAGGAGTCCTTAGATGGCCCGTATTAGTGTTGAACGTGCCCATGGCCTGGGTAAGCAGGCGGCCCGTGAAAAGGCCGACCAACTGGCGCAGAAACTCGCCGATCAATATGGCCTGGCGCCGCAGTGGGCGGGGGATACCCTGAACCTCAAGCGTTCCGGGGTCAAAGGCACGGTGCATGTAGGCGATGAGTCCATCAGGATCGATGTCGAACTGGGCCTGTTGATGTCGGCCATGAGCGGCACCATCAAGTCCGAAATCGAGAAAGCCCTGGACAAGGCGCTGGTCTGAGCCACTTGCAGGAGCTGGTTCGCCAGCGAATCACCGGGCACTGCAAGGGTGCTCATAGAGCTTCGCCGGCAAGCGCAATGCCGTCCGCTCGCTCCTGCAAGGATCCATCACGGTTTTATTGCATTCGTTAGGGTGCCGATTCTAATTTTTCTCTCTAGGTTGTGCCTCAGGTCCTCTTTTCGAGGGCAGTTCCTCAAACCTTCTGCGCGTGAGGTGCACCATGGCCAAAGTAATTCTGAAGAAAAAAGTTGATGCTCAATCGACTGCTCTGAGTGAAGTCAAAACCTATGCCCGCAAGATCTGGCTGGCAGGCCTGGGTGCCTACGCCAAAGTCGGTCAGGAAGGCAGCGAGTACTTTCAGGAGCTGATCAAGACAGGTCAATCCGTTGAAAAGAAAGGCAAAAAAGTTGTCACTGAACAACTTGAAGCAGCCAACAGTCAGATAGATAGCGTTAAAGGGGATGTCAGCACTCTTAAAGGCAAAGTCGAAGTGCAACTGGACAAGGTCGAGAAGGCTTTTGACACGCGCGTCGCCAGTGCCTTGAATCGTATCGGCATTCCGTCTAAACATGACGTCGAGACACTCTCTGCTAAGCTCGATGAGCTGACGGCGTTGCTCGAACGTGTCGCGCGTAAACATTAAGGAGAACGGGATGGCTGGTAAAAAGAATACTGAAAAAGAAGGCAGCTCGTGGATCGGGAAAGTCGAAGATTACTCCCGTAAAATTTGGCTTGCTGGTTTAGGCGTGTACTCGAAAATCGACTCTGACGGCAGCAAGCTTTTCGAGACATTGGTCAAAGATGGCGAGAAAGCCGAGAAGCTGACTAAAAGCGTAGTCGGCAAGAAAGTCGATGCCGCCAAGGATTCCGCCAGTTCGGCCAAGTCGCGTATCAGCGACGTCAAGGACCGCGCTCTGGGCAAGTGGGACGAACTGGAAGGTGCTTTCGACAAGCGCTTGAACAGTGCCATCTCGCGTCTGGGCGTGCCAAGCCGCAATGAAGTAAAGGCGCTGCATGAAAAGGTCGATACCCTGACCAAGCAGATCGAAAAACTCACAGGTGCCAAGGTCGCGCCGGTTGCGGCTAAAACCGCTGCGGCTAAGCCAGCGGTAAAATCGGCTGCCAAACCTCTGGCCAAGCCTGTTGCCAAGCCAGCAGTCAAAGCCGTGGCTAAACCTGCGGTGAAAACCGCTGCTGCCAAACCTGCAGCGAAACCTGCTGCCAAGCCTGTTGCAGCCAAGCCAGCGGCAAAACCCGCAGCCAAGCCTGCTGCAAAGCCTGCCGTGGCGAAAAAGCCTGTGGCCAAGAAGCCCGTAGCCGCCAAGCCTGCAATCAAACCTGCTGTTGCGGCCAAGCCTGCGACTCCGGCCCCGACGGCATCGGCCAGCTCGGCGAACTCCGCTGCAGCGTCAAGCCCGGCTGCAAGCCCAGCTGCCACGTCGACCTCTGCGACGCCAAGCAGCCAGTCCTGACTGAGTCAGGAACACAAAAAACGCCCGGTCTGCAAAGCCCGGGCGTTTTTTATTGAGCGGCAATCAATGCCCTGTACAACCGACTACCCCTGTTCATCCAGGTAACGCAGGGCCATCTGCTCGGTGGCCAGCTTCGCCGGTGGCAACAGGTGCGGTGCCACCAGCATCATGATCTGATAGACCACCAGGCGCACTTCCCCTTCGCGATCGAGAATTCGCTGATAGTCCAGAGAAAACAGCAAGGTCATGGTGATCTGCTCCACCAGTTGTCCCAGGGCCTGGGTGCCGCTGACCAGTTGTCCCATGGCCTTGAGCCGTGCCAACAGCGAAGCCAGGGTGCGTTTGAGGGCGTTGAGCAGGTTGCGAATGCCCTTGGCCAGCTTTGGCAGGCGCCCGGCCAGGTTGGACAGGTCCTGGAACAGAAACCGGTAGTGGGCCAGGCGCTCGACAATCAGATGCAGAAACAGCCAGTAGTCTTCCGGGGCCAGTTGCGCATCTGATGGTGGGTCCAGCAGTGGCGTCAGCTCGTTCTGGAAGCGTTCGAACAGGCCGAGCACCAGGGGCTCCTTGCCATGGAAGTGGTAGTAGAGGTTGCCGGGGCTGATCCCCATTTCATTGGCCACCTCCATGGTCGAGACGTTGGGCTCACCCTTCTGGTTGAACAACTGCAGGGCACATTCGAGTATTCGGTCGCGGGTTTTCATCCTGACTTCTTGTCGGTCCATTAGGGGGCACGACTCCAGCGCGGAGTCGTGGTGCAAGGTGTCTTCAGCGCACGCGCACGTAAGTGCCAGGTGCAGCCTCCATCGGTGGATAGTTCTGGTTGCCGAGCGTGGTGAGGCTGTCCCGTTGCGCTCCCGAGCGTTCCTGGATCCAGCCCAGCCACTGGCTCCACCAGCTGCCGTCGACATGCTTGGCATCGTAGTACCAGGCCCGAGGGTCGCTGCTGAGCTTGGGGTTCTCCACATAGTTGGCCTTGGGGTTGCTCGGCGGATTGAGGATGCTCTGCACATGCCCGCTGTTGGACAGTACGAAGCGTCGTTCGCCGCCCAGCAGCAGAGTCGAGCGATACACCGCGTCCCAGGGCGTGATGTGGTCGTTGATCCCAGCCACGCTGAAGCTGTCCACCGTGACCTTCTGCAGATCGATCGGTGTGCCGCAGATTTCCAGTCCGCCGACATGGCTCAGCGGGTTGTGCTTGAAGAAGTCCAGCAAATCGCCGTGCAGGGCAGCGGGCAGTCGGGTGCTGTCGTTGTTCCAGTAGAGGATGTCGAAGACCGGCGGTTCCTTGCCCAGCAGGTAGTTGTTGATCCAGTAGTTCCAGATCAGGTCGTTGGGACGCATCCAGGCAAATACCTTGGCCATGTCGCGACCATCCAGTACGCCTTGCTGGTAGGAGCGGCGCTTGGCCGCCTCCAGGGTCTTTTCGTCGGCGAACAGGGTGGCCGGGCTGTCCAGCTGGCTGTCCAGCAGACTCACCATATAGGTGGCGCTGGAGACCCGGCGCAGTTGCCGTTTGGCCTGCAAGTGACCTTGCAAGGCGGCGATGGTCAAGCCGCCGGCACAAGCGCCAGCGAGGTTGACTTCGCGACTGCCGGTAATGGCACGGGTGACGTTCAGCGCTTCCTCGGCAGCCTCGACATAGGTCGACAGGCCCCACTCGCGATGGCGCACGTCCGGGTTGCGCCAGCTGATCATGAACACCTGCAGGCCGTTTTTCAGTGCGTACTGGACGAAGCTGTTGTGCGGGCTGAGGTCGAAGATGTAGTACTTGTTGATTTGTGGCGGCACGATCAACAGTGGCTTGGCGTACTGCTGTTCGCTCATGGGGTTGTACTGGATCAGTTCCAGCAGCTCGTTGCGAAACACCACCGAGCCTTGGGTCACCGCGACGTTCTTGCCCACCTCGAAGGCGTGCTTGGTCACCTGGCTGGGCATTCCGTTGTTGTGCAGCAGGTCGTCCAACAGGTTGCTGATGCCGCGCACCACGCTGTTGCCCCCGGTGTTGAAAATCTCCTTGAGGGCCAGGGGATTGAGCAGAGTGTTGGAGGGGGCCACTGCGTCATTGATCAGGGAGAAGGCAAAATGCGCCCGAGCCCGGTCGTCTTCACTCATGCCGCTGTCATCAATCCAGTGGCGGACCTGTTTCTGCCAGCTCAGGTAAGCCTGCAGACTCCGTTTGTAAAAGGGGTTGAGGCTCCAGGTCGGGTCGGAGAAACGGTTGTCCCTGGGGCTGGGTTTGTGCAGGGTTTCGCCCAGCAGCACACGTCCCAGCTGGCCACCCAGGGCCAGGGTATGGCGGGCACTGTGCAACGGGTTGCGCAGGCTGTGGGCAGCAAGGCTGCGCAATGTGGAGAACAGATCCCGGCCACGTAGACCGGTGATCGCACTCTGCGCGTTGATGTACGCGGCAGGGGAGGGCAGCGAGCCCGCCGCAGGTTTGTCTTGCATGAGTCAACACTCCTTCGTCAAACCACTAACAAGCAGACCAATCCAAGACAGATAACATAGTCGGTCCTGGCCCTTCTTGCGCGAGACGATCCTGTTGACTGAGTGGTTTTATTTCGTCGGGTGCACCGGCAGAGGGTGCGGGTGCATCACTGCCCGTTGTCGTTCTTCCTGGAGGAACTTCATGATGATCGGGGCGACGGCCTCGGCCCTGGTGATCAGGAACAGGTGACCGTCGTCGATGATGTGCAACTGGGCATTGGGAATTCGCCAGGCCAGCATGCGCATGTTGATCAGGGGAATCAGCGGATCATCGTCGCCGGCCAGCACCAGGGTTGGCTGGTGGATCTTGTGCAGCCAGTGGATGCTGGTCCAGCCCAGCCCCGCGAACAGTTGCCAGTAGTAGCCCAGCTTGCCGGCCGAGCGCACCTTGGCTGCATGTTCCGCCGCCAGGTTTGGGTCGCGGCGGAAGGCGCCGCCGTAGATCAGCGGCGCGATGCGCATCACATGGGATGGCTGCACATAGCGCCGTGGGCTGGCCATCATCCACAGCACCTTGGGTTTGCCAGGGATCATGAAGGCGCCGGCAGCAGTGGCGGCCAGCACCAGCTTCTTGCAGCGCTCGGGGTAGTCGTAGGCGAACTGTTGCGCCAGCGCCCCGCCCCAGGACACGCCCACTGCGTTGACCTGGCCGTAGTCGAGGTAGTCGAGCATTCGCGCAGTCAGCTTGGCCAGGCCGGGGAAACGATAGGGTCGGCTGGGGGTCGAGGAGCCGCCAACGCCGGGGACATCGAAGGCAATGACTTCCAGGTCCGGGTCCAGGGCCAGGACGAAGGGGAACACCAGCTCCAGGTTGGCGCCGATGCCGTTGAAGATCAGCAGTGGCGTCAAGTGAGGCTTGCCGGGGCGAACCGCGGTGCGGATGGTTTGGCCATCCAGGTCGACGGTGCGAAAGATAAAAGAGTGTGGCATGCCGTAGCCCTGTGAATTGAACCATTGGAAGCGCCGTCCTGGGCGTCCTCCAGATTTCCTGAGGCCAGGCCTCGTCTTAAGAATAGGGCGTGGCGGCACCTCCTGGTGCCGCATCGTTGGATGCCTGGACTCAGCGCTCGTGGACGTAGGTTCCCGGCGCTGCCTCGGCGGCCGCGTATTTCTTGTTGCCCAGTACGCTCGGCGCGGCTTTCAGCTCGCCCGAGCGCTCTGCCTGCCAGGCCTGCCAGTGCAACCACCAGGAGTCGGTGTGCTTGACCGAGTTTTCCTGCCATTGGTCGGGGCAAAGTGGAATCTCGGTGTTGGTCATATAACGCGCTTTCGGGTTGCCCGGTGGATTGAGGATGCTCTGGATATGACCGCTGCTGGACAGCACGAACTCCACATTGCCACCGAACAGCTGCGCCGACTTGTAACAGGACTTCCAAGGCGTGATGTGGTCGTTGGTGCCGGCCAGGGAGAAAATGTCGGCGGTTACCTGTTTCAGGTCGATCGGTGTACCGCACACTTCCAGTGCGTCGGGGCGGATCAGCGGGTTGTTTTTGAACATTTCAATCAGGTCACCGTGGAACGCCGCCGGTAGTCGCGTGGTGTCGTTGTTCCAGAACAGGATGTCGAAAACCGGCGGCTCGTTGCCCAGCAGGTAGTTGTTGACCCAGTAGTTCCAGATCAGGTCGTTGGGGCGCATCCAGGCAAACACCTTGGCCATGTCACGGCCTTCGAGGACGCCGGCCTGATAGGAGTGGCGCTTGGCCGCTTCCAGGGTTTGCTCGTCGACGAACAGCGCCACCTGGGTATCCATGGTGGTGTCGAGCACACTGACCAGCAGGGTCAGGGCGTTGACCTTCTTCTGTCCTAATGCAGCGTAATGGCCCAGCAGCGCGGTGCAGGTAATGCCACCGGAGCAGGCGCCCAGCATGTTCACGTCCTTGCTGCCGGTGATTGCAGTCACCACGTCGACGGCTTCTTTCAGGGCCTCGATGTAGGTGGACAGGCCCCATTCCCGTTGTGCCTTGGTGGGGTTGCGCCAGCTGACGATGAAGGTCTGCACGTTGTTGCGCAGGCAGAAACGCGCCAGGCTCTTGTCCGGGCTGAGGTCGAAAACATAGAACTTGTTGATTTGGGGTGGCACCACCAGCAGTGGACGCTCATGCACCTGCTCGGTAATCGGTCGGTACTGGATCAGCTCCAGTACATCGTTGCGAAACACCACCGCGCCTTCGCTGGTACCGAGGTTCTTGCCGACTTCGAAGGCGTCCATGTTGACCTGGCTGGGCATGCCGCCGTTGTGCACCAGATCCTTGGCCAGATGGGACAGGCCATCCAGCAGGCTCTTGCCGCCGGTTTCGAAGAAACGTTTGACCGCAGCGGGGTTGGCCGCGCTGTTGGTCGGGGCCATGGCTTCGGTCATCAGGTTGATGACAAAGTGCCCGCGGCTGATGTCCTGGTCCGACAAACTGCTGTCGCCGATCCAGTCGTGGAGCTCCTTGCGCCACGCCAGGTAGGTTTGCAGATAGCGTTTGTACAGCGGGTTCTGGCTCCACGCCGGGTCGTTGAAGCGACGGTCGTCACTCTCCGGTTGCAGGGTCGATTTGCCGAACATCACGTTCTTCAGCTCAAGGCCGAAATGCGCGACGTGCTTGACGCTGTGGAGGGGTTGTTTGATGGCCTGGGTGAGCACCATTCGAGCAGAGGTAAGCAGATCTTTTTTACGCAAGCCGATGACCGGATTGAGCCCCAGAGTGTTTTCCGAGGCTTGGCGTTTCAGGTCATCGTTATTCTTGTTACTCATCTACGACGCTCCATTGTCCTGAGACGAGTACCGGACCTGCTGTGCAGTCACACAGTACGATGCCAGGTACTACTGCTCGGGTGACCGTTAAGTGCGCACCACTGCTTTTTAGTTCGCAAAGCATTGCAGGGAACTTGCCAGCACCATTGGTTACCCGAGTTTAATTTTTTTCGCAAGCAGGCCATTCATTGGCCATACAGCAGCGCATTCAAGCAGATGAAATTAGAAAATGCCCTCTAAACAGTCGAAGCCTTGAGCTAGAGCATCAGCTTGACCACAGACTCATTCGGATCGCGGGATTTTTCGGCAGCTTTCAGTTCTGCCAGATAGTCGGTCCATAAATCGTCCTGGCGCAGCGCCAACTGATACAGATAGTCCCAAGTGAACAATCCGCTGTCATGACCGTCATCGAAGGTCAATTTCAGTGCGTACTGGCCGGCCGCTTCGACCTTGCTCAGGCCGACGCCGAGCTTGCCGAATTGCAGGATGGGTTTGCCGTGGCCCTGGACCTCGGCGGAGGGGGAGTGCACGCGCAGAAACTCGGCGGGCAGGTGATAGACCTCATCCGGCCCGTAGGTCAGGGTCAGGGTTTTCGAGGCTTTGTGCAGGTTGATGCCGGTGGGGAGTTTGCTCATGAGTTGTAGTCCTTCCGGTAGGAGCCAGCTTGCCGGCGATCGGGGGGTGGCCCTATCGCTGGCAAGCCAGCTCCTACATGGGTGGCGAAGGCTTACAGGATATAACGGGAAAGATCTTCGTTCTGTGCCAATTCGCCCAGGTGGCTGTTGACGTAGTCGGCGTCGATGCGGATCGGTTCTTCGCTGTGGGCGCTGGCCAGATCACCCGCGCTGAACGACACCTCTTCCAACAGGCGCTCGAGCAAGGTGTGCAGGCGACGGGCACCGATGTTCTCGGTTTTCTCGTTGACCTGCCAGGCGATCTCCGCCAGGCGCTTGATCCCGTCCGGCAGGAACTCGATGGCCAGGCCTTCGGTCTTCAGCAGCTCGCGGTACTGCTCGGTCAGCGACGCGTGAGGTTCGCTGAGGATGCGCTCGAAGTCTTCCGGCGACAGCGCCTTGAGCTCTACGCGAATCGGCAGGCGGCCCTGCAGCTCAGGTACCAGGTCGCTGGGCTTGCTCAGGTGGAAGGCCCCGGAGGCAATGAACAGGATGTGGTCGGTCTTGACCATGCCCAGTTTGGTGTTGACGGTGCAACCCTCGATCAGCGGCAGCAGGTCGCGCTGCACGCCTTCGCGGGATACGTCGACGCCGCCGGAATTACCGCGCTTGGCGACCTTGTCGATCTCGTCGATGAACACGATGCCGTGCTGTTCGACGGCTTCCAGGGCCTTGGCTTTCAGCTCTTCGTCGTTGACCAGGCGGCTGGCTTCTTCGTCGCGTACCAGCTTCAGCGCTTCCTTGACCTTGAGCTTGCGGTTCTTGCGCTTGCCCTTGCCCATGTTGGCGAACAGGTTTTGCAGCTGGTTGGTCATTTCTTCCATGCCCGGAGGCGCGGAGATATCGACCCCGGCGACTTCCGCCACTTCGATCTCGATTTCCTTATCGTCCAGTTGGCCTTCGCGCAGGCGCTTGCGGAACAGCTGGCGGGTGTTGGAGTCCTGGGCCGGTGCGTCATCGCTGCTGAAACCCATGCGAGCTGGCGGCAGCAAGGCATCAAGGATGCGTTCTTCGGCGGCATCTTCGGCGCGATGGCTGACCCGGGTCATTTCCTGTTCGCGGAACATCTTGATGGCCGCGTCGGCCAGGTCGCGAATAATCGATTCAACATCGCGGCCGACATAGCCGACCTCGGTGAACTTGGTGGCTTCGACCTTGATGAACGGTGCATTGGCCAGTTTGGCCAGGCGTCGGGCGATTTCGGTCTTGCCGACACCGGTCGGGCCGATCATCAGGATGTTCTTGGGGGTCACTTCAACGCGCAGCTCGGCAGGCAGTTGCATCCGGCGCCAGCGATTACGCAGAGCGATAGCGACGGCGCGCTTGGCATCGTCCTGGCCGATGATATGGCGGTTGAGTTCGTGGACGATTTCGCGGGGTGTCATGGACATAGTAATTGGCGGTTCTCAAGCAGGAATGAATGCCGTGGCACTGGGCCGAAACAGGCTTATTCCGCGAGATCCTGCTCCTCGATGGTTTGAGTGTGGTTGGTGAATACACAGATGTCGCCGGCGATGCCAAGGGCGGTCTCGACGATTTCGCGGGCCGACAAATCGGTCTTTTTCAGCAGGGCGCTGGCAGCGGCCTGGGCGTAACCGCCACCGGAACCCATGGCAATCAGGCCGTCTTCGGGTTCAACCACGTCACCGTTGCCGGTGATGATCAAGGACGCGTCCTTGTTGGCCACGGCCAGCATGGCTTCCAGGCGGCTGAGAGAGCGGTCGGTGCGCCATTCTTTGGCCAGTTCGACAGCGGCGCGAACCAGGTGGCCCTGGTGTTTCTCCAGCTGGCCTTCGAAGCGCTCGAAGAGGGTGAAGGCGTCAGCGGTGGCTCCGGCAAAACCGGCGATGACCTGGCCGTGATAGAGGCGACGGACTTTTTTCGCGTTGCCTTTCATCACGGTGTTGCCCAGAGAAACCTGGCCGTCGCCGCCCATGACGACTTTGCCGTGGCGGCGGACTGAAACGATGGTGGTCAAGGGGGAGTCTCCACGCAGCGGGGCGAAAGTGCCCTGATGGAAACTCATATGGGGGTGGCTGAGAATTTTTCAACCGGGGGCTGTGTCGAGGGACCAGCGGTATTCTCGGGGAGGGGGCAGAGCAGCGCTGGCAAGTCCGCTCCTACAGGGCAGTAGGTAGTAGGAGTGGCTTGCCCACGATCAAGCGTTTGGCGCTTGGCTTAACGGTTCTGGCGCTGTTGTAACAGCAGGTTGCTGAAGCCGGCGCCCGCCAGTTGCTTCTGCGCCACGGTGAGTTGTTCACGATTGCTGAACGGCCCCACCAAGACCCGGTACCAGGTTTCGTCTTTCACCGTGCCGGACTCTACCGAAACCGACTGGCCGAGCAGGATGATCTGCGCGCGCACCTTATCGGCATCGGCTTCCTTGCGGAACGAGCCGGCCTGGAGGAAGAACTTGGTCACAGGCGCGGCCTTGGCTACAGGCGGCGGGGGCGGCGGAGTGATACCGGCCAGGGCCGCCTGGGCCCGGGCAGTGTCGATCTTCGCGGCTTCCGCCGGGGTCACCGGAGTGGTCGGTACCGTCGGCACCTGTGGCGTCGGCAGGGTTTTTTCCGGCACCGCTTCTGGCGGCACTATGACTTCCGATTCCGGTAACAGGGTATAGAAGTCGTACTTAGGCTTCACCGGTTGCTGTGGGCTCGGCGGGGTCTTGTTGGCCTCGGCGATCTTGCTGGCTTTCTGTTGCTCGATTTTCTCGCGCTTGACGCTGTCACCGCCTTTGCCTGGCTCGAGCTTCATCAAGAACACAATGAATGCGCCGATGGTCAGGCCGATGGCCAGCCACAACCAGCCCGGAATCGGCTGCTTGGCCGGGGCCTGGTAACGGCTGGCGCCACGCTTGGGTGCAGGTTTTTTCTTGGCAGCCAACTTACATTTGCTCCAGGACTTTGAGGCCCAGCAGTTCCAGACCTTGCTTGAGGGTACGGCGAGTCAGCTCGGTGAGGCGCAGGCGGCTGTGCATCTGCGTTGGCGTCTCGGCCGACAGGATTGGGCAGTTTTCATAGAAACTGGAGAACAGCCCGGCTACGTCGTACAGGTAGGTGCAGAGAATGTGCGGGGTGCCTTTGTCGGCCACGTTGTTGAGGATTTCGCCAAACTGCGCCAGCTTGGCCGCCAGCTCCAGTTCCTGGGGTGCGTGCAGTTCGATTTGGCCCCCCACTTCGCTAAATTCCTTGCCCAGCTTGCGGAATACCCCGGCGGCGCGAGTGTAGGCGTACAGCAGGTATGGCGCGGTGTTGCCTTCGAAGTTGAGCATCAGGTCGAAGTTGAAGCTGTAGTCACTGGCACGGTGCTTGGACAGATCGGCGTATTTCACCGAGTCGATGCCCACCACCTTGGCAATGCTGCGCAGGTCCGCTTCCGGCAGTTGCGGGTTCTTCTCTTTCACCAGGGCGTAGGCGCGCTCTTCGGCTTCGGTCAGCAAGTCGATGAGCTTCACGGTGCCGCCGTCACGGGTCTTGAACGGACGGCCATCGGCACCGTTCATGGTGCCGAAGCCCATGTGCTCCATCTCCATCGGATGGGTCACGAAGCCGGCCTTGTGGGCCACGGCAAACACTTGCTGGAAGTGCAGGGCCTGGCGCTGGTCGACAAAGTACAGCGCGCGATCAGCCTTGAGCTTGCCGCTGCGGTAGCGCACGGCGGCAAGGTCGGTGGTTGCATACAGATAGCCACCGTCGGCCTTGACGATGATCACCGGCAGCGGCTCGCCGTCGGCGTTCTTGAACTCGTCGAGGAACACGCACTGGGCGCCATTGCTCTCCACCAGCATGCCCTTGGCCTTGAGATCGTTGACCACGTTGATCAGGTCATCGTTGTAGGCGCTCTCGCCCATGACATCGGCCATGGTCAGCTTGACGTTGAGCAGCTCGTAGATCTTCTGGCAGTGCGACAGCGAGATGTCCTTGAACTTGGTCCACAGCTCCAGGCAGTCCGGGTCACCGGCCTGCAGCTTGACCACCAGCCCACGGGCGCGGTCGGCAAAGGCTTCGGACTCGTCGAAGCGTTGCTTGGCGGCGCGGTAGAAATTCTCCAGGTCCGACAGTTCGTCGCTGGTGATGGGGTTCTCTTCCAGGTACGCCATCAGCATGCCGAACTGGGTACCCCAGTCGCCAACGTGGTTCTGGCGGATCACCGTATCGCCGAGGAACTCCAGGACCCGCGCCACGCCATCACCGATGATGGTGGAGCGCAGGTGGCCGACGTGCATCTCTTTGGCCAGGTTCGGTGCCGACATGTCGATCACGGTGCGTTGGACCGGACCAGCCTTGCGCACACCCAGGTGATCGTCGCCGAGGGCGGCATCCAGGCGCGCGGCCAGGGCCTGGGTGTTCTGGAAGAAGTTGATGAAGCCTGGGCCGGCAATTTCCGCCTTGCTCAGGTTTTCGTCGGCCGGCAGCGCGGCGATGATCTTTTCCGCCAGGTCGCGGGGTTTCATGCCGGCAGGCTTGGCCAGCATCATGGCGATGTTGCTGGCGAAGTCGCCGTGGGTCTTGTCGCGGGTGTTTTCGACCTGGATCGCCGGCGTCAGGCCTTCTGGCAACACACCTTCGGTGACGAGTTGGGTGATGGCTTGCTGGATGAGCTGGCGAATGGTGTCTTTCATGGTCTTCTCTTTCGACCGCTGGTGCGGCGGCGCTTCAGTGCGCAGGTGGAAAAACTGAGCATTATCCGTTGCTGGAACGGGCTTGCCAACTATAGAGGGCTGCTTGGGGATCGGTGGTGACATTCGAGTGCCTTCGCCGGCAAGCCCGCCCCTACGGGTTTGATGCTGCCCATTGTAGGAGCGGGCTTGCCCGCGAAAACGCGATATCGATCAATACAAATCCACCGGATCCACATCCAGCGACCAACGGACCTGGCGCCCGCTGGGCATCTGCTCCAGCACCAACAGCCAGCTGCTGAGCAGCCGATGCAGTGGCGCCCGGGCGTTAGCCTGCAGCAGCAATTGCGCCCGATAACGTCCGGCGCGTCGTTCCATGGGAGCTGGCACCGGGCCCAATAGTTCGATCCCCCCCAGATTCTGTTCTGCTAGCAGGCGCTCGGCCTCGCTGCAGGCTTCATCGAGGAAGCCCTCGGCCTGGCCCGGCTTGTGCGCTTCGGCACGGAGCAGGGCCAGGTGAGCAAAAGGCGGCAGGCCAGCGGCGCGGCGCTCGCTCAGGGCCTGTTCGGCAAAGGCGAAGTAACCCTGTTCGGTCAATTGCACCAGCAACGGGTGGTCGGCCAGGTGGGTCTGGATGATCACCTTGCCCGGCTCTTCTGCACGGCCTGCACGCCCCGCCACCTGGACGATCAGCTGCGCCATGCGCTCGCTGGCGCGGAAGTCGCCGGAGAACAGGCCGCCATCGGCGTCGAGGATCGACACCAGGGTGACCCGGGGAAAGTGGTGACCCTTGGCCAGCATCTGGGTGCCCACGAGGATGCACGGGTGGCCTTTCTGGATGGTGGCGAACAGCTGGTTCATCGCGTCCTTGCGCGAAGTGCTGTCGCGGTCCACCCGCAGCACCGGGTAATCGGGGAACAGGATGCCCAGGCGTTCTTCCGCCCGCTCGGTGCCGGCTCCCACGGGGCGCAGGTCGACCTTGCCGCATTGTGGGCAATGGCGCGGAACCCGCTCCACATGGCCGCAATGGTGGCAGCGCAGCTCGCCGGAGCGCTGGTGCACGGTCATGCGCGCATCGCAGCGTTGGCACTCGGACATCCAGCCGCAGTCGTGGCAGAGCAGGGTCGGGGCGAAGCCGCGGCGGTTGAGGAACACCAGCACTTGTTGCCCGGCCGCCAGGGTCTGGCCGATGGCTTGTTGCATGGGGCCGGAGATGCCGCTGTCCAGGGGGCGACTCTTCACATCCAGCCTTAGGAAGCGCGGCTGCTTGGCACCGCCAGCGCGCTCATTCAGGCGCAGCAGGCCATAGCGGCCGGTGTAGGCGTTGTGCAGGCTTTCCAGGGACGGAGTGGCCGAGCCGAGGACAATCGGGATGTTTTCCTGGCGCGCGCGCACCAGGGCCAGGTCGCGCGCGTGGTAGCGCAGGCCTTCCTGCTGTTTATAGGAGCCGTCGTGTTCTTCGTCGATGATGATCAGCCCGGGGTTCTTCATCGGCGTGAACAGCGCCGAGCGGGTACCGATGATGATGTCGGCCTCGCCATCCCGGGCGGCGAGCCAGGCATCCAGGCGCTCGCGATCGTTGACCGCCGAGTGCAGTAGGGCGATGCGCGCGTTGAACCGTTGCTCGAAGCGCGCCAGGGTTTGCGGACCAAGGTTGATCTCCGGGATCAGTACCAGGGCCTGCTTGCCCGCTTCCAGGGTTTCACGGATCAGTTGCAGGTAGACCTCGGTCTTGCCGCTGCCGGTGACGCCGGCCAGGAGGAAGGCGTGATAACTGTCGAAGCCTGCGCGAATGGCTTCATAGGCGGCGCGTTGCTCGCTGTTGAGCGGCAGTTCCGGCTGGGCCAACCAGTGTTCGTGGCGCACTCCGGGAGCGTGCTTGCGCACTTCTACCTGCACCAGGTCCTTGGCCAGCAGCAGATCCAGGCTGTCCTTGCTCAGCATCAGCTTGCTCAGCAGCGTGTGGGGTACGCCGTGAGGATGCTGGGCCAGGGTCGCGAGGGCTTCGCGCTGGCGCGGGGCGCGGGCGATGCGCGGGTCGTCCTGCCGGGCGCCGGGAGCAATCGACCAGAAACGCTCCTGGCGAGCTTCGGCCAGTTCGCCCTGGCGCAGCAGCACCGGCAAGGCCCAGCTCAGGGTGTCCCCCAGGCTGTGCTGATAGTACTGGGCGGTCCACAGGCACAGCTTGAACAGTGCCGGGGGCAGCGGCGCAGTGGGGTCCAGCAGGGCCAGTGCCGGCTTGAGTTTGTCCGCCGGGACCTCGCTGTGATCCGCCACTTCCACCAGGATGCCAATCATTTCCCGGCGGCCGAAGGGCACTCGCAGACGCATGCCCGGATGCAGCTGGGCGCGCAGCACGCCGGCCGGAGCACGGTAGTCGAACAGGCGGCGCAGGGGCGAAGGCAGGGCGAGGCGCAGGATGGCGTCGGGCACGCGGGAAAATCTCGTTGAGCGGACGGTAAATAAGCCCCGGAGCCTAACAGAGGAGCGGTGGAGTGTCCTGTACAAGCGTGCGTGCCTCCCGCTGATTGGGAGGCTGGCAGAACCAGATCCGCCAAGCGCGATTCGAAGGGTGGCAAAGCGAGGGCTGTCAAGGTTACGGGCGGTTTTTCTGATGGAATGCAGTCAGGGTCTCTTGCGCGATTGATGCGGTCTGGTAGAATTCGCGCCCTAATTCGTGCGGTATTCAACAATAGTGTTGGGTGGCGGCACGCTAGCCTGAGGAATACACCATGAAAGCCAATATCCATCCAGTATACGAAGCCATTACCGCTACTTGCAGCTGCGGTAACGTCATCGAAACTCGCTCCACCCTGGCCAAGCCTCTGAGCCTGGACGTGTGCAACGAGTGCCACCCGTTCTACACCGGTAAGCAAAAAACTCTGGACGTTGGCGGTCGTGTCGACAAGTTCAAGTCGCGTTTCGGTGCTTTCGGCGCAACGAAAAAGGCCTAAGGCTGATCGTTGTGGAAAGCCGATATCGACTTTCCTCGCTGATGAAAAAGGCGTCCCAAGTGGGCGCCTTTTTTGTGGGCGCGATTTGGCTGACCGCCGCCCAGGCGTTTTGCCCGGCACCAAAGGGGCTGATTCCTGCGACGGTACAGCGGGTAGTGGATGGCGACACGTTGCGCCTCAAGGATGGCCGCAGCGTGCGCATGATCGGTCTCAATGCGCCGGAGTTGGCCGGCAAGGGGCGTCCCGCAGAGCCCTATGCGCTGGCGGCACGGCAGCGCTTGCAACAGCTAGTGGCACAAAGTGGTGGCAGGGTTGGCTTGCTGGTGGGGCGCGAAAGGCGTGATCGCTATGGTCGGACCCTGGCCCATGTCTATGGCGCCAGTGGCATCAACTTTGAGGCCCGACTGATCGCTGAAGGGCTCGCCTATCAGGTCGCGGTAGCGCCGAACGTCGCCCAGATCGCCTGCCAACAGGCCGCTGAAAACCATGCGCGCCGTGCTGGGCTGGGGCTTTGGCGACGTTCACCTGTACTGAAAGCGGAGCAGATCCGCCGCTCGGGTTTTGCCTTGGTCGAGGGCCGTGTGAGCAAGGTGCAGCGCAATCGTGGCGGGATTTGGATCGCATTGCAGGGCAAGGTTGTATTGCATATTGCACCCAATGTCCTGGGGCGCTTCGATCGCCAGTTGCTCAAAGGTCTTTCGGGACGGCGGATCGAGGTTCGCGGCTGGGTGATGGATCGCTCGCGCGAAGACCGCTTCAAATCTGCCGGAGCACGCTGGATGTTGTCATTGAGTGATCCCTCCGCCTTCAGACTTCTCTGATAAAGAAAAATTGTAGACATTTTTTAATCAGATTGTGAACAGTTGAAAGCCTTGTATCCCGCGGCTCTTGGCCCAAAGTCGTACGCTACAGGCCTTGACAGGGGTGACTGGCCAGTCTTGTGGGGACTATGCGACACGCGTATCCTCGGCGGTCCGTCTGTCCAACAGCAAAAAGCGGAATGCCCACATGTCTGATTTGAAAACTGCCGCTCTCGAATATCATGCCCATCCTCGTCCAGGAAAGCTGAGTGTCGAGCTCACCAAGGCCACTGCTACCGCTCGTGATCTGGCGTTGGCCTACAGCCCCGGCGTAGCCGAACCGGTACGCGAAATCGCTCGCGATCCGGAACTGGCCTACAAGTACACCGGCAAAGGCAACCTGGTTGCCGTCATTTCCGATGGCACCGCGATTCTCGGTCTGGGTAACCTCGGTCCGTTGGCCTCCAAGCCAGTGATGGAAGGCAAAGGCGTACTGTTCAAGCGTTTCGCCGGGATCGATGTATTCGACATCGAAGTCGATTCCGAAAGCCCGCAGGCCTTCATCGACACCGTCAAGCGCATCTCCATCACCTTCGGCGGTATCAACCTCGAAGACATCAAGGCACCTGAGTGCTTCGAGATCGAGCGCGCGCTGATCGAGCAGTGTGACATCCCGGTATTCCACGATGACCAGCACGGTACTGCGATCGTGACCGCAGCCGGCATGATCAACGCCCTGGAAATCGCTGGCAAAACCCTGGCCGATGCCAAGATCGTCTGCCTGGGTGCCGGTGCTGCTGCCATCTCCTGCATGAAGTTGCTGGTGAGCATGGGTGCGCAGATCGAGAACATCTTCATGGTTGACCGTACCGGTGTGATCCACTCCGGCCGTGATGACCTGAACCAGTACAAGGCAGTGTTTGCCCACACCACCGACAAGCGCACCCTGGGCGACGCCCTGCAAGGTGCTGACGTGTTCGTCGGTCTGTCCGGTCCGAACCTGCTGAGCGCTGAAGGCCTGAAGTCGATGGCGCCGAACCCGATCGTGTTCGCCTGCTCGAACCCTGATCCGGAAATCGCTCCAGAGCTGGCTCACGCCACCCGTGACGACGTGATCATGGCCACCGGTCGTTCGGACTACCCGAACCAGGTGAACAACGTGCTGGGCTTCCCATTCATCTTCCGTGGAGCCCTGGACGTACGTGCCAAGCGCATCAACGAAGAAATGAAGATCGCCGCGGCCAACGCCCTGCGTGAATTGGCCAAGCTGCCAGTGCCACAGGAAGTGTGCGATGCCTACGGCGGCATCAAGCTGGAATTCGGCCGTGAGTACATCATTCCGAAGCCAATGGATGCTCGCCTGATCACCGTGATCTCCGATGCAGTGGCCAAGGCCGCTCTCGAGACTGGCGTGGCAACCCTGCCGTATCCGAAGAACTACCCGCTGAAAAGCGTGGATGACGTGTTCAACGGTTAATCGCAGACCCATAAAAAACCCGGCCTTGGTGCCGGGTTTTTTTATGCAGAATTTTCAAGCGGCAAGAGCGCGCGGTGTCGCTCGTTCTTGCCGCCTGAGGTTGATCTAGAACAGATCGATCGGTGCCGCTTCGTCCGCTGGCAGAGGGCTGCCCGGGGCCGCGCCATTGCCCAGTTCGTTGACCGACGGTGGGCTGTCTTCGCTTTTGAACAGTTCGAAGTAGGCATTGGGCGTGCCCGGAGTAGCGGCGCGGCCACTGACCGGGTCGACCCGCAGGCTGAGGATGCCTTCCGGTTCGGGCTGGGTATGCGGCGGCTTGCCCTTGAGGGCGGCACCCATGAAGTTCATCCAGATCGGTAGCGCCACAGTGCCGCCGTATTCACGACGCCCCAGGCTTTCCGGTTGGTCGAAGCCGGTCCACACCGTGGTCACGTAGTCGGCGTTGTAGCCGGAGAACCAGGCATCCTTGGAATCGTTGGTGGTACCGGTCTTGCCGGCCAGGTCCGAGCGGCCAAGGGCCAGTGCGCGGCGCCCGGTCCCCAGCTTGATCACGTCCTCGAGCATGCTGTTGAGGATGTAGGAGGTGCGTCCGTCAATGATCCGCTCGGCCACTGCTGGAGTCTGCACCGGCGCTTGTGCTGGATTCTCGCCAGCGACT
Organism: Pseudomonas sp. Fl5BN2; assembly: GCF_009908205.1. Taxonomy (NCBI): domain Bacteria; kingdom Pseudomonadati; phylum Pseudomonadota; class Gammaproteobacteria; order Pseudomonadales; family Pseudomonadaceae; genus Pseudomonas; species Pseudomonas sp. Fl5BN2. The sequence continues at coordinate 374,511 of NZ_JAAARL010000003.1, forward strand.
GTGTTGACCGTGAAGTTGTGCTCCGGGGCCGCGATGCCACTGCTGGCGGTATCACCGGTGGGGACGCTGGGCGGGTTGGCGCTGAACAACATCTCGCCGTTGCGGCTTTCGATCTTGTCGATGATGTACGGGCTGATCTTGTAGCCGCCGTTGGCAAAAGTGCTCCAGCCAGTGGCGATTTCCATGGGCGTCAGGGTCGCGGTGCCCAGGGCCAGGGACAGGTTGCGCGGCAGGTCCTGCTTGTTGAAGCCGAACTTGCTGATGTAGTCGATGGTGCGGTCCACGCCCATGCTTTGCAGGAGGCGGATCGACACCAGGTTGCGCGACTTGTACAGCGCTTCGCGCATACGGATCGGGCCGAGGAAGGTGTTGGTGTCGTTTTTCGGACGCCAGACCTTGTCCAGGTATTCGTCGACGAACACGATCGGTGCATCGTTCACCAGGCTGGCTGGGGTGTAGCCGTTGTCCAGGGCGGCGCTATAGATGAACGGCTTGAAGCTCGAGCCGGGCTGGCGCTTGGCCTGCATCGCCCGGTTGTAGTTGCTCTGCTCGAAGGCAAAGCCGCCCACCAGGGCGCGGATGGCCCCATTCTGCGGATCCAGGGTCACCAGGGCGCCTTGAGCCACCGGGATCTGACTGAACTTCAGCGAGTTGTCCGCCTGGCGCTGCACGCGAATCAGGTCGCCGACCTGGGCTACGTCCGCTGGTTGGCGAGGGACCGGCCCCATGCTGTTGGTGTTGAGGAACGGCCGGGCCCATTTCATGGTGTCCCAGGCCACATGCTCTTCGCCGTTGCGGGTCAGCACCTGGACGCCATTCTTCTCGACCTGGGTGACGATCGCCGGTTCCAGGCCGCTGATAGTGCGCTGCTTGGTCAGCTCGGTGGTCCAGGCTGCCTGGGTCTTGCCTGGCAGGCGGGATTCCGGACCGCGATAGCCGTGGCGCTGGTCATAGGTCATCAAGCCTTCGTGGACCGCGGTATTGGCCATCTCCTGCAGGTCGCTGGGCACCGTGGTGGTGACTCGGAAACCTTCGGTATAGGCGTCGCTGCCATAGCGACCGACCATCTCGGCGCGGGCCATTTCGGCGACATACGGCGCATTCACTTCCGGGGTCGGTACGTGATAGCTGGCATTCAGCGGCTCGTTGAGCGCCTCGGTGTAGGCTGCCTCGGTGATCTTGCCGAGCTTGTACATGCGGCCGAGGATCCAGTCGCGACGTTCCTTGCTGCGCGCCGGGTTGGCCAGCGGGTTGAAGCGCGAAGGCGCCTTGGGCAGGCCGGCGATCATCGCCATCTGGGCCAGGCTCGCGTCACGAATGGACTTGCCGTAATACACCTGGGACGCTGCCTCGATACCGTAGGCGCGGTTACCCAGGTAGATCTTGTTGACGTACAGCTCGAGGATCTCGTCCTTGGTCAATTGCCGTTCGATCTGCAGGGCCAGGAGAATTTCGGTGGTCTTGCGCGAGAAGCTGCGTTCGCTGCTGAGGAAGAAGTTCTTCGCCACCTGCATGGTGATGGTGCTACCGCCCGACTGGATGTGTCCGCTCTTGACCAGCTGGGTCGCAGCGCGCATCAGGCTGCTGGGGTCAACCCCGTAATGGTTAGCGAAGTTGTCGTCTTCAGCACTTAGTAACGCATTGATGAAGTTGGGTGGAATGTCGGCGAAACGTATGGGGGTACGGCGCATTTCGCCAAATTCTGCGATCAACTTGCCGTCGCTGCTGTACACCCGCAGGGGAATCTGCAACTGGATGCTTCTCAGGGCCTCAACCGACGGCAGGCCGGGACTAAGATAGAGATACGCACCGGAAAGGGCGAGGAGCAGCCCGCAGAACACCGCGACGATGGACCACCCGAAAAACTTCAGCAGACGAATCAAGGCTTTTGGATTTCCAGAGAAAGGAATGAATTAGGCGTCAGGGCATTGACGGCAATCAGGGGCCGACCCACGCAGCAGGTAAAAGCGGAAAAAACGCTGGGCATTATAAGCATTTTCCACCGAGAGCGTCATTTGCCCGTCTGTCAAGACGCGGCGATTGAGCGCAAGGCGCCTCAAGGAGTCCGTAACTCACGGATAGTCATAGGGAATTGGTCGTGCTTGGACTCTTCAGCAAAAAGCCGAGTTCCCTTCTGGGGATCGATATCAGTGCGACCTCAGTCACGCTTCTGGCCTTGAGTCGTCAGGGGACGGGCTACCGGGTCGAGGCTTATGCCAGGGAGTGCCTGGCGCCCGAGACGTTGCTCGACCAGCGCAGCGCCGATCCCGAGGTGCTGGCCATGGCCTTGTCTCGCGCCTGGCTCAAGAGCGGCAGCCGCCTCAAGGGCGCGGTGGTGGCGGTGGCCGGTGAGGTGGTGATCAGCAAGCTGATCGAGATGCCGGCGGGGCTGCCCGCCGATGAACTGGAGAGCCAACTTGTGCTGGAGGCCGGTCAGTACATTCCCTATCCCCTGGAGGAGGTGACCATCGACTTTGAGGTGCAGGGCGCGGTGCACGGCGATCCCCGGCGGGTCCAGGTGTTGCTGGTGGCCTGTCGCAACGAACATGTTGAACACCTCGAATTGGTGCTGACCCTGGCCGGCCTGACCCCGCAGATAGTGGAGACCGCGCCCCTGGCCCTGGAGCGCTGCCTGCAGACGCTGACTGTGCATCTGCCATCTGCGTCCCGCTCGGTTGTGGCACTGCTGGAGATAGGCGCGAACATGAGCACTTTCAGCGTGCTGCACGGTGGGCAGATCATCCACAGCCACGAGCAGCTGTTCGGCAGTCGAGCGTTGCTGGAGACCCTTGAGCAACGTTATTCATTGACGCTGGACGAGATGCTGCTGGCGCAGCGTCAGGACGGTCTACCGGAGGGTTGTGCCGAGGAAGTACTGCGTGCGTTCGAACAAGGCGTGCTCCAGCAGTTGTCCCGCTCCTTGCAGTTGTTTGCTGCCTCGCCCCAGCAACAGCCGGTGGGCCTGTTGTTGCTGGCAGGTGATGGCAGTCGCCCGGCGGGTTTGGACCGACGGGTGGAGCAGCAACTAGGAATTAGCACGTTTGTCGCCAACCCTTTTCTCGGCATGGCGGTGAGCGACCAGGTCGATGCCCAGCTGCTTGCAGCAGAGGCTCCGAGCCTGCTGATCGCCTGCGGCCTGGCGTTGAGAGGATTTGACTGATGGCTCGGATCAATCTTCTGCCTTGGCGCGAGGCGTCGCGTGAGCTTCGACGCCGGCGTTTCCTGCAGGCGCTGGCAGCAATGATCGTGCTCGGGGGTGGGGTAGTCCTGTTGGCCGACGCCTACATCGGTCGGCTGATCGAGCGGCAGCGTCTGCGTGGCCAATATCTGGGGCAGGCGACGCTGCGACTGGACAAGCAGATCGCCAGTATTCATGAGCTCAAGGCACAGCGTCAGCAACTGCTTGAGCGCATGAGCATCATTGAAGGCCTGCAGGGCAATCGCTCGTCCAATGTGCGGGTTTTCCAGCAGTTGACCCGCAGCTTGCCCGATGGCGTGTATTTCACCGAAGTGGATCTGCAGGGGCAGAGCCTGGTCATCAGCGGGGCTGCCGAGTCGAACAACCGGGTATCGGACTTGATGCGCAATTTGCAATCTGCCGAGGGTTTTGCCGCGCCCAGCCTGACCAAGGTCAAGAGCGCTGCGGATACCAATCAGGGCCTGGGTAACCTGTTTCGGCTCAGTGTGGGGCAGACGCCCGTGTTGCCTGTGGAGCCGGGAGGATGAGCGTGGGACGCTGGTTAGTGGAGTTGCGTCGCAGCGATCTGCGGGCGCTGGACCTGGGCAACCTTGGCTCCTGGCCGGCACTGATCAAGACGTTGGTGGCGGTTCTGCTGTTGCTGTTGGTGCTGGTGTCGGGCTACAGCCTTTATCTGGCTTCGCGCCTGGAACAACTGGACCGGCAGCGCCAGGAAGAGATCCGTTTCAAGCAGCAATTCGCTGATAAGGCTCGACAGGGGGCCAATCTTGAGCGTTACCGCGAGCAGTTAGAGGCCATACAAAACAGCTTTGAGCTGTTGCTGCGCCAGTTGCCTAATGACGCCGAAGTTCCAGGGCTGCTTGAAGACATCAGTCGCGTGGGGTTGGGCAGTGGCTTGGCCTTTGAAGAGATCAAGCTGCAATCGGAGGTGGCCCGGCTGTTTTATGTCGAGTTGCCGATTCAGATCACCGTCACCGGTGCCTATCACGATCTGGCGACCTTCGTCAGCGGGGTCGCCGGGTTGCCACGAATCGTCACCCTGCATGATTTTCAGATCAAGCCTGTGGAAGCCGGCAATCCCGAGCGCTTGCGCATGAGCATTGAGGCGCGAACCTACAGGTATGACCGCCTGGAGCCGCAGTCGTGAGGCGCTTGCGCTGGGCTGCGTTCGGTTGCTTGTGCGTGGGCCTGTGGGGTTGTAGCGGTGGCGATGACTTCGCTGACCTGGACGCCTATATGAATGAAGTGCGCGGGCAATCAGTAGGGCCGATTGAACCAACACCGCTCATCCGCTCTTACCCCTCGTTCACCTACAGCGCCAGTGCATTGCGCAGTCCGTTTCAGCCGAAGCAAACAACCGACCTGGCAGCTCGTCAGCAGGGAGTGAGTGCGGTTCGGCCCGATCCGCAGCGGGTCCGGCAATACCTCGAAGGTTTCGATATCGAGCAGTTGCAGATGGTCGGGACCCTGTCCAACGCCTCGGGAAGCTTTGCCCTGCTGCGCGGCGCCGGTGGGGTGCATCGGCTCAAGGTCGGTGACTACCTGGGCCGCAGCGAAGGCCGGATCGTGGCCATCAGGGATTCCCAGGTGGAGGTAGTGGAAATTGTTCCCGATGGAACGGGAGCCTGGCTGGAGCGACCGCGGACTCTGCCGCTGAAAACACACTCTTAAGTGGGATCTGGAAATGAACAGGACTGTTTCAGCCTTCGGTGCTGCGCTATGGATAGCGTTGCAGGCGTCGATGGTCGGCGCTGCCGAGCCCAAGGCCGCCACTTCTGGTGGAGTAACTCAAGTGCCGGGCAAGCGCCTGGCTGAACCTGCGGATACGGTGCGCTCGACCTTCCACGCCGATGCCCGGTTGAGCGCCAGCGTCCGTCCTCTGGCGGATGCAGATGCCAGGCGCAGTGCATCGGCTCCTGACTACAGCGGCGAAAAACTCTCGTTGAACTTCCAGGACATCGAGGTGCGTTCGGTATTGCAACTGATCGCCGATTTCACCGGCCTCAATCTGGTGACCAGCGACACCGTGCAAGGCGGCATCACCTTGCGCCTGCAGAATGTGCCCTGGGATCAGGCCCTGGACCTGGTCCTCAAGACCAAGGGCCTGGACCAGCGCAAGATCGGTAATGTACTGCTGGTGGCCCCGGCGGATGAAATCGCCGCCCGGGAACGCCAGGAGCTGGAGTCGCAGAAACACTTGGAGGATCTGGCACCCCTGCGACGGGAGCTGTTGCAGGTCAATTACGCCAAGGCTGCAGACATCGCCAAGTTGTTCCAGTCGGTGACCGGTACCGAGGAGAAAGCTGAGCAGCGTGGTTCGATCACCGTCGATGAGCGTACCAACAACATCATTGCCTACCAGATCCAGGAGCGCCTTGACGAGCTGCGGCGCATCGTCGCTCAGCTGGATATTCCGGTACGCCAGGTGATGATCGAGGCACGGATCGTCGAGGCCAATGTCGACTACGACAGGAGCCTGGGCGTGCGCTGGGGCGGGTCGGTGCAGAACAAGGGCAATTGGAACGCCTCGGGCGTGCAAAACGGGGCCAGCGGTTCGTCGACCATTGGCAGCCAAGGCAGCAGTGGCAGCAACTCGCCGTTTGTCGATCTGGGAGCCACGGCCAACACTTCGGGTATCGGCATCGCCTACATCACCAACAACGTGTTGCTGGACCTGGAACTGGCTGCAATGGAGAAGACCGGCAATGGCGAGATTGTCTCCCAGCCCAAGGTGGTCACTTCCGACAAGGAAACCGCGAAGATCCTCAAGGGCACCGAAATTCCCTATCAGGAGGCCAGCTCCAGTGGCGCGACCTCGGTGTCATTCAAGGAGGCCTCGCTCTCTCTGGAAGTGACGCCGCAGATCACTCCGGACAATCGCATCATCATCGAGGTCAAGGTCACCAAGGATGAGCCCGACTACTTGAACAAGGTCCAGGATGTACCGCCGATCAAGAAGAGCGAAGTCAATGCCAAGGTCCTGGTCAGTGACGGTGAGACCATCGTCATTGGCGGGGTTTTTTCGAATACCCAAAGCAAGGTTGTAGATAAAGTGCCATTTCTTGGCGATGTGCCGTATCTTGGCCGCCTTTTCCGGCGTGACGTGGTGTCGGAGAAAAAATCCGAGCTGCTGGTATTTCTCACTCCACGTATCATGAACAACCAGGCGATTGCTGTGAGTCGTTGATTCTGTGCGAAATTTGATTCTTGTTGGGCCGATGGGGGCTGGAAAAAGCACCATAGGCCGCTTACTGGCCAAAGAGCTGCGCCTGCCATTCAAAGATTCCGATAAGGAAATTGAACTGCGTACAGGCGCGAATATCCCGTGGATCTTCGATAAGGAAGGCGAGCCGGGCTTTCGCGATCGCGAGCAGGCGATGATCGCCGAGCTGTGCAGTGCCGATGGCGTGGTCCTGGCCACCGGCGGCGGTGCGGTAATGCGCGAAGCCAATCGTCGGGCACTGCGTGCCGGCGGACGAGTGGTCTATCTGCATGCCTCGGTGGAGCAGCAGGTAGGGCGCACCGCTCGGGACCGCAATCGTCCCTTGCTGCGCACCGCCGATCCGGCCAAGACCCTGCGTGACCTGCTGGAGATCCGCGACCCGCTTTATCGGGAAATCGCCGATCTGGTGGTGGAAACCGATGAGCGGCCGCCACGAATGGTGGTGCTGGACATACTTGAGCGCCTGCAGCAGCTGCCACCCCGTTAATGCATCGAGCGAAATGCGCTATTCTCGGCGTCGCGCCTGACCGCCAAGGTGTGGCGCAGAGCTATCGGGCGGCGTCAGAAAACCAGACGAGGCCCATCGTCAATAAAGGCAGAACGCCTGCTTCCATCTTCACTGTGGGGACACATGCAGACACTTAAGGTCGATCTAGGCGAGCGCAGCTACCCGATTCATATTGGTGAAGGATTGTTGGACCAGCCTGAGTTGCTGGTGCCGCACATTGCCGGGCGGCAAGTGGCGATTATTTCCAATGAGACCGTCGCGCCGCTGTACCTAGAGCGCCTGACCCGCAGCCTGACGCAGTTCTCGGTGATCTCGGTGGTCTTGCCCGATGGTGAGGCCTACAAGAACTGGGAAACCCTGCAGCTGATCTTCGACGGCCTGCTGACTGCGCGTCACGACCGCCGTACTACCGTCATCGCCCTGGGGGGCGGTGTGATCGGTGACATGGCCGGTTTTGCCGCGGCCTGTTATCAGCGTGGAGTGGACTTCATCCAGGTTCCCACCACCCTGTTGTCCCAGGTGGACTCCTCGGTGGGCGGCAAGACGGGTATCAACCATCCCCTGGGCAAGAATATGGTCGGCGCTTTCTATCAGCCGAATGTGGTACTGATCGACACCACCAGCCTCAATACCCTGCCGAGCCGCGAGCTGTCGGCGGGCCTGGCGGAAGTCATCAAGTACGGCCTGATCTGCGATGAGCCGTTTCTCACCTGGCTGGAAGAAAATGTCGACCGTCTGCGGGCGTTGGACCAGCAGGCGCTGACCTACGCCATCGAGCGCTCCTGCGCGGCCAAGGCCGCCGTGGTGGGTGCCGACGAACGTGAATCGGGGGTGCGTGCCACCCTCAACTTGGGTCATACCTTCGGCCACGCCATCGAAACCCACATGGGCTACGGTGTCTGGTTGCATGGGGAGGCGGTGGCTGCCGGCACCGTAATGGCCCTGGAAATGTCCACGCGCCTGGGCTGGATCTCCAGCCAGGAGCGTGACCGCGGTATTCGCTTGTTCCAGCGCGCGGGCTTGCCGGTCATCCCTCCTGAGGAGATGACCGAAGCGGATTTTCTCGAACACATGGCAATTGACAAGAAAGTGATCGACGGTCGTTTGCGTCTGGTGCTGTTGCGCCACATGGGCGAAGCCGTAGTGACCGACGATTATCCGAAAGAGGTTTTACAGGCCACGCTGGGAGCGGATTACCGCGCCCTGGCTCAGCTTAAAGGTTAATAAGATCCCGATGACTAGTTTGCACGCCGACGAGGCTTTCCTCGGCCATTACCAGTTGAGCCATGATCCCTTCGCTCCACGGGTCCCTGGCTTCAAGTTCTTTCCTGCCCAACGCAAGCCTGTGCTGGGGCAACTACATCACCTGGCCCGCTACAGCCAGCTGCTGCTGGTGGTCACCGGACCTCAGGGCAGCGGCAAGACCCTGCTGCGCCAGGCCCTGGTAGCCAGCACCAACAAGCAATCGGTGCAGAGCGTGGTGGTCTCCGCCCGTGGGGCTGGCGACGCTGCCGGCGTGCTGCGCCAGGTGGCTCAGGCGCTGAACGTGGCTCAGGCCGAAATCGGCGCGATCCTGGCTCAGGTGGTGCAATTGGCCCTGACCGGCCAGGAAGTCTATCTGCTGGTGGATGATGCCGAGCAGCTTGACGAATCCGCGCTTGAGGCCCTGCTGGCCCTGGCGGCCGGTGCTCCGGAAGGTCGCCCGCACGTGTTCCTGTTCGGCGAGTCGTCGCTGATTGCCGACCTGGATCAACTGAGCACCGAGGAAGAGCGCTTCCACGTCATCGAGTTGCAGCCCTATACCGAAGAGGAAACCCGCGAATATCTGGCCCAGCGACTTGAAGGCGCAGGTCAGGGTATCGAACTTTTCTCCGCAGATCAGATCAGTGATATTCACGAAAGCTCCGATGGCTGGCCGGGCAACATCAACCAGGTCGCCAGGGATGCAATGATCGAAGCCATGATCGCCAGCCGCTCTGCGGTGAAGCGTCCAAGTATGGGGTTCAACATGCCGAAGAAACACGTATTGGCCATTTCCGCTGTAGTGGTTGTGGCCGTGGCCGCGGCCTGGTTGATGCCGGGTCGCAGCAAGGCGCCAACTACCGGGGCTCCTGCCAATGAGCAGGCGCAACTGCCTCTGGGGCAAACGCCGACAGCCAATGGCAACCCAGCGGTGGAATTTGCCGGCTCATCGCAGCCGATGCCGCTGCCGTTGGTCGGTCAGTCGCAACCGGTGATGCGCGGTCCATTGGCGGAAGCCGCAGGCGGTATCAGCGAAGGCGATGACGGGGTTCCTGTGGAAGGCTCCAGCGCCGTTCCGCCGACGGTCACCACTATTGCGCCACCTAGTGGTGTAGCGGCCGGTCCGACCCCAACGCCGGCAGCACGTCCAACTCCAGCACCGACCCAGGTTGCCAGCGCCAAGCCGGTTCCTGCGGCCAAGCCAGTGGAAAAACCACTGGCCGCCAAACCTGCTGCAGCCGCCAAGCCGGCAGAAAAGCCGGTCACCGTGGCCAAGGCCGCCGGTGGCAGCTGGTACGCCGGGCAGGCGCCAGGCAACTATGTGGTGCAGATCCTCGGTACCAGCTCGGAAGCCACTGCGCAGAACTTCGTCAAGGAACAGGGCGGCGAATACCGCTACTTCAAGAAAGTCCTCAACGGCAAGCCGCTGTATGTGATCACCTACGGCAACTTCTCCAGCCGCGATGCAGCGGTCAGCGCCATCAAATCCTTGCCAGCGAAGGTTCAGGCTGGTAAACCTTGGCCTCGCACTGTCGCTAGCGTTCAACAAGAACTGGCAACAACCCGCTGAAGATTCGGCGGCCTTACCCAGGCCGCCTCTCCCGGCAACCTCAAATTTCCGCATCGGCATGCTGCCTTCCAGGCCGCGTGCCTTGTGGTGTCTGCGTCACAGTAGTTTTTGAGTCGCGGCAGTCAAGATCAAAACATTTTGACTAGCACAGCGTATCGCTTTAAAACGTTCATAAATGCGACATAAATTTTCGACAAATCGTCGCTAAATTTGTGAGCCTTTGTGTCGGTGTGTACAATGACCTCCCTTTTGCCGCCACAAAGTCGACGTACGTTCGACGTGGATGACAAGTGGTTGAATTGAAAAGAAATTTGTCTCGATAAGAGGCAGCCTGGTGAGAAAGTGTCTATGAAAGCAGGTCTGTACCAACCAGATGAATTTAAGGATAACTGTGGTTTCGGCCTGATAGCCCATATGCAGGGCGAACCCAGTCACACCTTGTTAAAAACGGCCATTGAGGCCCTGACCTGCATGACCCACCGCGGTGGGATCAACGCGGACGGCAAGACCGGCGACGGTTGCGGTCTGCTGATGCAAAAGCCCGATCTGTTCCTGCGCGCGATAGCCAAGGAACACTTCGGCCATGACCTGCCCAAGCAATATGCGGTGGGCATGGTGTTCTTCAACCAGGATCCGGTGAAGGCCGAAGCCGCTCGCGAGAACATGAATCGCGAGATCCTCGCCGCCGGCCTGCAGTTGGTGGGCTGGCGCAAAGTGCCGATCGACACCCGTGTGCTCGGGCGCCTGGCCCTGGAGCGTCTGCCGCAGATCGAGCAAGTGTTCATCGGTGCCGAAGGCCTGAGCGATCAGGATTTCGCCATCAAGCTGTTCAGCTCCCGTCGGCGCTCCTCGGTGGCCAACGCCGCCGACACTGACCACTACATCTGCAGCTTTTCCCACAAGACCATCATCTATAAAGGCCTGATGATGCCGGCGGACCTCGCCGCCTTCTATCCGGACCTGGGCGATCCGCGCCTGCAAACCGCGATCTGCGTGTTCCACCAGCGCTTCTCTACCAACACCCTGCCGAAATGGCCGTTGGCCCAGCCATTTCGCTTCCTTGCCCACAACGGCGAGATCAATACGATCACCGGCAACCGCAACTGGGCGGTTGCTCGTCGCACCAAGTTCGCCAACGACCTGATCCCGGACCTGGAAGAACTCGGCCCGCTGGTCAACCGTGTGGGTTCCGACTCCTCAAGCATGGACAACATGCTCGAACTGATGGTCACCGGCGGCATCGACCTGTTCCGCGGCGTGCGCATGATCATTCCGCCAGCGTGGCAGAACGTCGAGACCATGGACCCCGACCTGCGGGCGTTCTATGAGTACAACTCGATGCACATGGAGCCGTGGGACGGCCCTGCCGGTGTGGTCATGACCGACGGCCGCTACGCCGTCTGCCTGCTGGACCGTAATGGTCTGCGCCCGGCGCGCTGGGTCACCACCAAGAATGGTTTCATCACCCTGGCTTCGGAAATCGGCGTCTGGAACTACCAGCCTGAAGACGTGATCGCCAAGGGCCGTGTCGGCCCGGGGCAGATCTTTGCCGTGGACACCGAGACCGGGCAGATCCTCGACACCGACGCCATCGACAACCGCTTGAAGTCCCGTCATCCGTACAAGCAATGGCTGCGCAAGAATGCCCTGCGTATCCAGGCCACCATGGAAGACAACGACCACGGTTCGGCTTTCTACGACGTCGACCAGCTCAAGCAGTACATGAAGATGTACCAGGTCACCTTCGAAGAGCGTGACCAGGTGCTGCGCCCACTGGGCGAGCAGGGCTACGAAGCAGTGGGCTCCATGGGCGACGACACGCCGATGGCGGTGCTGTCCCAGCGCGTGCGTACCCCCTACGACTACTTCCGCCAGCAGTTCGCCCAGGTCACCAACCCGCCGATCGACCCGCTTCGCGAAGCCATCGTCATGTCCCTGGAGATCTGCCTCGGTGCCGAGCGCAATATCTTCCAGGAGTCGCCTGAGCACGCTTCGCGGGTGATCCTCAGCTCGCCGGTGATTTCCCCGGCCAAGTGGCGTTCGCTGATGAACCTCGATCGCCCGGGCTTCGAGCGGCAGATCATCGACCTGAACTACGACGAGAGCGTCGGCCTGGAAGCGGCGATCCGCAATGTCGCCGACCAGGCTGAAGAAGCCGCCCGAGCCGGCCGCACCCAGATCGTCCTCAGTGACCGTCATATCGCTCCCGGCAAGTTGCCGATCCACGCGTCCCTGGCCACCGGCGCGGTGCATCACCGCCTGACCGAAAAGGGCCTGCGCTGCGACTCCAACATCCTGGTGGAAACCGCCACCGCCCGCGATCCGCATCATTTCGCGGTACTGATCGGCTTTGGCGCCTCGGCGGTCTATCCGTTCCTGGCCTACGAAGTGCTGGGCGACCTGATCCGTACCGGTGAAGTCCTGGGCGACCTCTATGAGGTGTTCAAGAACTACCGCAAGGGCATCACCAAGGGCCTGTTGAAGATCCTCTCGAAGATGGGCATCTCCACCATCACCTCCTACCGTGGTGCGCAGCTGTTCGAAGCCATTGGCCTGTCAGAGGAAGTCTGCAACCTGAGCTTTCGCGGCGTACCGAGCCGGATCAAGGGCGCGCGCTTTGTCGACATCGAAGCCGAGCAGAAAGCCCTGGCGACCGAAGCCTGGAGCCCGCGCAAGCCGATCCAGCAAGGCGGCCTGCTGAAGTTCGTCCACGGTGGCGAGTACCACGCCTACAACCCGGACGTGGTCAACACCCTGCAAGCCGCCGTGCAGCAGGGCGACTACGCCAAGTTCAAGGAATACACCGCGCTGGTGGACAACCGTCCGGTGTCGATGATCCGCGACCTGTTCCAGGTGAAGACCCTGGACACGCCGATGGATCTCAGTGAAGTCGAGCCTTTGGAGTCGATCCTCAAACGCTTCGACTCCGCCGGTATCTCCCTGGGCGCCCTGTCGCCCGAGGCCCACGAAGCCCTGGCCGAAGCCATGAACCGCCTCGGTGCGCGTTCCAACTCCGGCGAAGGCGGCGAAGACCCGGCGCGCTACGGCACCATCAAGAGCTCGAAGATCAAGCAAGTGGCCACCGGTCGTTTCGGGGTAACCCCGGAATACCTGGTCAACGCCGAAGTGCTGCAGATCAAGGTGGCCCAGGGCGCCAAGCCCGGCGAGGGCGGCCAACTGCCAGGCGGCAAGGTCAATGGCCTGATCGCCAAGCTGCGCTACGCGGTTCCCGGCGTGACCCTGATCTCGCCACCGCCGCACCACGATATCTATTCCATCGAAGACTTGTCGCAACTGATCTTTGACCTCAAGCAGGTCAATCCGCAGGCGCTGGTCTCGGTGAAGCTGGTGGCGGAAGCCGGTGTCGGCACCATTGCCGCCGGTGTGGCCAAGGCTTATGCCGACCTGATCACCATCTCCGGCTACGACGGTGGCACCGGCGCCTCGCCGCTGACCTCGATCAAGTACGCCGGTGCACCGTGGGAACTGGGCCTGGCGGAAACCCACCAGACCCTGCGCGGCAACGACTTGCGCGGTAAGGTGCGGGTACAGACTGACGGTGGCTTGAAGACCGGCCTCGACGTGATCAAGGCGGCCATTCTCGGCGCCGAAAGCTTCGGCTTCGGCACCGCGCCGATGATTGCCCTGGGCTGCAAATACCTGCGTATTTGTCACCTGAACAACTGCGCCACCGGCGTTGCGACCCAGAACGAGAAGCTGCGCAAGGATCACTACATCGGCACCGTCGACATGGTGGTGAACTTCTTCACCTACGTTGCCGAAGAAACCCGTGAGTGGCTGGCCAAGCTGGGCGTGCGTTCCCTTGAGCAATTGATCGGGCGTACTGATCTGCTGGAGGTACTGGAAGGTCAGACTGCCAAGCAGCAGCACCTGGACCTGACGCCGCTGCTGGGCAGCGACCACATCCCGGCAGACAAGCCACAGTTCTGCCAGGTGCAGCGCAACCCGCCATTCGACAAAGGCCTGCTGGCCGAGAAGATGGTCGAGATGGCCCGCGCGGCGATCAATGACAAGAGCGGCGCCGACTTCGCTCTGGATATCTGCAACTGCGACCGCTCCATCGGCGCACGGATTTCCGGCGAAATCGCCAAGCTGCATGGCAACCAGGGCATGGCCCAGGCGCCGATCACCTTCCGCTTCAAAGGTACTGCGGGCCAGAGCTTCGGCGTGTGGAACGCCGGTGGCCTGAACCTGTACCTGGAAGGCGATGCCAACGACTACGTGGGCAAGGGCATGACCGGCGGCAAGCTGGTGATCGTTCCGCCCAAGGGCAGCCTCTACAAGACTCAGGACAGTGCCATTATCGGCAACACCTGCCTGTACGGTGCTACCGGCGGCAAGTTGTTCGCCGCCGGCACTGCAGGCGAGCGTTTCGCCGTGCGCAACTCCGGTGCCCACACTGTGGTGGAAGGCACGGGCGATCACTGCTGCGAGTACATGACCGGTGGTTTTGTCTGCGTACTGGGCAAGACCGGTTACAACTTCGGCTCAGGCATGACCGGCGGTTTCGCCTACGTGCTCGACCAGGACAACACCTTCGTTGACCGGGTCAACCACGAACTGGTGGAGATCCAACGGATCAGCGGCGAAGCGATGGAGTCCTATCGCAGCCACCTGCAGCGTGTGCTGAACGAGTACGTCGAGGAAACCGACAGCGAGTGGGGTCGTGAACTCGCCGAGAACCTCGATGACTATCTGCGGCGTTTCTGGTTGGTCAAGCCAAAGGCTGCCAGCTTGAAATCGTTGCTTTCCAGCACCCGTGCCAACCCGCAGTGATATGCGCCTGAGAAGTTTGATGAGGTTTTAACAATGGCTGAACGTCTGAATAACGACTTCCAGTTCATCGAGGTCGGGCGCAAGGATCCGAAGAAGAAACTGTTGCGTCAGCGCAAGAAAGAGTTCGTGGAGATCTACGAACCCTTCAAACCCCAGCAGTCGGCCGACCAGGCCCACCGTTGCCTGGGCTGCGGCAACCCGTACTGCGAATGGAAGTGCCCGGTGCACAACTTCATTCCCAACTGGCTCAAGCTGGTGGCCGAGGGCAACATCCTCGCCGCCGCCGAGCTGTCGCACCAGACCAACACCCTGCCGGAAGTCTGTGGCCGGGTTTGTCCACAGGATCGCCTGTGCGAGGGTGCTTGCACCCTCAACGACGGTTTTGGCGCAGTGACCATCGGTTCGGTGGAGAAGTACATCACCGACACCGCCTTTGCCATGGGCTGGCGTCCGGACATGTCCAAGGTCAAGCCCACCGGCAAGCGCGTGGCGATCATCGGCGCGGGCCCGGCGGGCCTGGGCTGCGCCGATGTGCTGGTGCGGGGCGGCGTGACCCCGGTGGTGTTCGACAAGAACCCGGAAATCGGCGGCTTGCTGACCTTCGGCATCCCCGAGTTCAAGCTGGAAAAGACCGTGCTGAGCAATCGTCGCGAAGTCTTCACTGGCATGGGCATCGAGTTCCGCCTCAACACCGAGGTGGGCAAGGATGTGACCATGGAGCAACTGCTGGCTGAATACGACGCGGTGTTCATGGGCATGGGCACCTACACCTACATGAAGGGTGGTTTTGCCGGTGAGGACCTGCCGGGCGTGTATGACGCGCTGGACTTCCTGATTGCCAACGTCAACCGCAACCTGGGCTTTGAAAAGTCGCCGGAAGACTTCGTCGACATGAAAGGCAAGAAGGTGGTGGTGCTAGGTGGTGGTGACACCGCGATGGACTGCAACCGGACTTCGATCCGCCAGGGTGCCAAGTCGGTGACCTGTGCTTATCGCCGTGATGAAGCCAACATGCCCGGCTCGCGCAAAGAGGTGAAGAACGCCAAGGAAGAAGGCGTGAAATTCCTCTACAACCGCCAGCCGATTGCGATTGTCGGTGAAGACAAGGTCCAAGGCGTGAAGGTGGTCGAGACCCGTCTCGGCGCGCCGGATGCCCGTGGCCGCCGCAGCCCCGAGCCGATCCCGGGTTCCGAAGAGATCATCCCGGCCGATGCCGTGGTCATCGCTTTCGGCTTCCGTCCGAGCCCGGCGCCGTGGTTCGAGCAGTTCGCCATCCAGACCGACAGCCAGGGCCGCGTAGTGGCTCCGGAGCAAGGTCAGTACAAGCACCAGACCAGTAACCCGAAGATCTTTGCCGGTGGCGACATGGTCCGCGGTTCCGACCTGGTGGTGACGGCGATCTTCGAGGGGCGCAATGCCGCCGAAGGGATCCTCGACTACCTGGGCGTCTGACCCACCTTGTAGGAGCCGGCTTGCCGGCGAACAACGATACCGCGGTGCAGTTGCTGCACCGCGTCGATCGCTTCGCCAGCAAGCTGGCTCCTACGGGGTCCGTGCCCGTCCCCGTGACAAATTGACCCCATAGACATAAAGAAACGGCTCTTGCCGTGCCTTTTATGTCGCGCTCTGAGAAAATGCCCGCACTTTTTTTCCGGATGCCGACATGACTGCCCTGAAGAACGACCGTTTCCTTCGTGCCCTGCTCAAGCAACCCGTAGACGTCACCCCGGTGTGGATGATGCGGCAAGCCGGGCGCTACTTGCCTGAATACCGTGCCAGCCGCGCCAACGCCGGTGACTTCATGAGCCTGTGCATGAACCCGGAGTTCGCCTGTGAAGTCACTCTGCAGCCTCTGGACCGCTATCCACAGTTGGATGCGGCGATCCTTTTCTCGGATATCCTGACCATCCCCGATGCCATGGGCCAAGGCCTGTACTTCGAGACCGGTGAAGGTCCGCGCTTCAAGAAAGTGGTCAGCACCCTGGCCGACGTCGAGGCCTTGCCGATCCCCGATCCGCAAAAGGACCTGGGCTACGTGATGGATGCGGTCAGTACCATTCGTCGTGAACTCAACGGCCGGGTACCGCTGATCGGTTTCGCCGGCAGCCCCTGGACCCTGGCCACCTACATGGTCGAAGGCGGCTCGTCGAAAGACTTCCGCAAATCCAAGGCCATGCTCTACGACAACCCGCAAGCCATGCACCTGCTGCTGGACAAGCTGGCGCAGTCGGTCACTTCTTACCTCAACGGGCAGATCCTGGCCGGTGCGCAAGCGGTGCAGATCTTCGACAGTTGGGGCGGCAGCCTGTCGTCGGCGGCCTACCAGGAGTTCTCCCTGGCCTACATGCGCAAGATCGTCAGCGGCCTGATCCGTGAGCACGATGGGCGCAAGGTTCCGGTGATCCTGTTCACCAAGGGTGGCGGCCTGTGGCTGGAAAGCATTGCTGACGCCGGCGCCGATGCCCTGGGCCTGGACTGGACCTGCGACATCGGCGAAGCCCGTCGTCGGGTCGGCAGCAAGGTGTCGCTGCAAGGCAACATGGACCCCACGGTGCTGTACGCCAACCCGCAAGCGATTCGCACTGAAGTCGCACGCATCCTTGCCAGCTACGGCAAGGGCAGCGGCCACGTGTTCAACCTGGGCCACGGCATCACCCCTGAAGTGAAACCGGAGCATGCCGGGGCCTTCCTCGAAGCGGTTCACGAGTTGTCGGCGCAGTACCACGTATAAGCGCCACCCCATAAAAAACGCCCGGCACCTGCCGGGCGTTTTCATTGGCGAACACTTTTTTGTAGGAGCCAGCTTGCTGGCGAATGGGCCCTCGCGACTTGCACCTGCCTGACGGTCGCCTTCGCTGGCAAGCCAGCTCCTACAAGGGCCATTGGCTACGACCCGGCCTGTGTAGGAGCCAGCTTGCTGGCGAATGGGTCTTCGAGACTTGCGCCTGTCTGGCGGCCGTCTTCGCTGGCAAGCCAGCTCCTACAAGGGCCATTGGCTACGACCCGGCCTGTGTAGGAGCCAGCTTGCTGGCGAATGGGCCCTCGAGACTTGCGCCTGTCTGGCGGCCGCCTTCGCTGGCAAGCCAGCTCCTACAAGGGCCATTGGCTACGATCCGCCCTGTGTAGGAGCCAGCTTGCTGGCGAATGGGTCTTCGAGACTTGCGCCTGTCTGGCGGCCGCCTTCGCTGGCAAGCCAGCTCCTACGCAGGCTAGGCGTTACAAAGGAGGGAGTTTGGCCAGCTTCATGGCGATCAGCAGGGCTCCGATCAGCAAGGCGCCGATAAACAGGCCAATGCCGTTCCAGCCCGCCAGGTGCCAGAACACGCCGCCAGCGGTTCCGGCAATGCTCGAACCCGCGTAGTAGCTGAACAGGTACAGCGATGAGGCCTGGCCCTTGGCCTTGGTGGCCCGGCGGCCGATCCAGCTGCTGGCCACCGAGTGGGCGCCGAAGAAGCCGAAGGTGAACAGCAGCATGCCGATCAGTATCAGGGACAGTGGGCTCAGCAGGGTCAGGGCGATCCCCGCCAACATCAGCACAATGGTGCCCCACAGCACTCGGCGTCGGCCCAGTTGGTCCGCCAGGGCGCCAATCTTCGCCGAGCTGTAGATCCCCGACAGATAGACCACCGAGAGCATCCCGACCCAGGCCTGGCTCAGGTGATAGGGCTCGGCCAGCAGGCGATAGCCGATGTAGTTGAACAGGGTGACGAAGGCCCCCATCAGCAGGAAGCCTTCGAGAAACAGCCAGGGCAGCCCGGCATCGCGAAAGTGCATGGCAAAGCCGTCCAGCAGGCTGCGCGGGTGCAGCGAGCGGGGACGGAAATTGCGCGACTCGGGAAGGATTCTCCAGAACACCGCCGCGGCAATCAGCGCCAGGCCGCCGATCACCAGCATCGCCGTGTGCCAACTGACGAAGTCGATCAATACGCCGGTGATCAGCCGCCCGCTCATGCCACCAATGGCATTGCCACCGATGTACAGGCCCATGGCCAGGCCGATGTGCTGCGGGTGGATCTCTTCGCTCAGGTAAGTCATGGCCACCGCTGCCAGCCCGCTGAGGGACAGGCCCACCAGGGCGCGCATGAGCAGCACCCCGTGCCAACTGGGCATCAGCGCGCTGGCGATGGTGCACAGGGCGGCGGCCAGCAGGGCTGCCACCATTACCGGCTTGCGCCCGATGCGGTCGGAAACCGGCCCGGTGATCAACAGCCCGATGGCCAGCATGCCGGTGGCGACCGAGAGAATCAGGCTGCTCTGGGCCGCGTTGATGGAAAAGTCCCGGGACAGCAGTGGCATCATCGGTTGCACGCAGTAGAGCAAGGCGAAGGTGGCGAAGCCCCCGGAGAACAGGGCCAGCACCGTGCGCATGAACATCGGTGTGCCTTTCTCGATGTAGATCTCGTTGAGCTGGGCGACCACCTCGTCCAGGGGCGTGGCAGGGGTTTCATGGGCAGTGGGGGCAACAGCGGCAACAGCGGATTTCACGGGGGACCTCGGGGGGGAACGCAGCCGGTCAGGCAATGGAAAAAGCATATAGCTGGCTAATGATTCTTTCCAATATATTGTTCGACCTGTTTGATAGGTTTAAAGACTTGATGAGGTCCCCATGGAATTGCGTCACCTGCGCTACTTCATCGCCGTCGCCGAAGAGCTGCATTTCGGCCGCGCGGCCCAGGTGCTGGGCATCTCCCAGCCGCCCCTGAGCCAGCAGATCCAGGCACTGGAGCAGGAGGTGGGGGCACGGTTGTTCGAGCGTACCAATCGTCGGGTCGAGCTCAGCGAAGCCGGGCGGCTGTTTCTCGAAGAGGCACGCCTGGTGCTGGCCCAAGTGGACAAGGCCGCGGATGTGGCGCGGCGTGCGCAGTTGGGCGAGCTGGGGGAGTTGAAGATCGGCTTCACCTCATCGGCCCCATTCAACTCGACGATTCCTCAGGCGATCTTCGCCTTTCGCCAGCGCTTTCCAGCGGTACATCTCAAGCTCAAGGAAATGAGCAGCACCCAGGTGGCCGAAGCCCTGGTGGACCAGTCGATCCAAGTCGGCATCATGCGTCCCTTGCCGCTGCCGGATTCCTTGTCGGTGGTGGAGTTGCTGCGCGAGCCGCTGGTAGCGGTGCTCAGTTCCAAGCACCCGTTGGCCAGTGGCAGTGCAGAGGGGGTGCACCTGGTGGAACTGGCCAACGAGCCCTTTGTGTTCTTCCCTCGCAGCTATGGCAGCGGCCTGTATGCCCAGTTGCTGACGCTGTCCCGGGATGCCGGCTTCACTCCGCATTTCGCCCAGGAGGCGGCGGAAGCCATGACCATCATCGGCCTGGTGGCGGCCGGTCTTGGTGTCTCGGTGCTGCCGGCGTCCTATCAGCGCATGCGCATCGACGGTGTGGTCTATCGCCGCTTGCTGGATCCCGAGGCCATGTCGGCGGTGTGGCTGGTACAGCGCAAGGACCAGTGCTCGCCCATGGCCAAAGCGTTTGTCGAGCTACTGACGCGCAAGACCGGGGCCGCGACCTGAGCTATTGGGCCGCTCAGGGGCCTGCAGGAACACCAGGTCGCCGCGCAAGGCCACGCCCGCCATCAGCACCCCGGCGTGGCACTCGTAGGTATTGAGGTCCTTGCGCACGTGATGCTTGTAGTAGCTGACGATGTTGGTCACGGCATTGGCCCCGACCTTTTTGGCTGCGGCTTGCAGGGTGATCAGTGCCGATTGCAGGGCCCACTCGCAGGCGTCGATATCGCTCTTGTTGCTGGCATTGGTTTTCTTGTTGGTGGGCAGCTCGGTGACCTTGACTGCAAGCACTGGCGGGTGTGGGTTGCCCATCAGGTAGAAGCTCACACTGCCGTCCAGGCGCCCGGCGCGCTGGGCATCGGCGACGACTTTTTCGAAGGGCATGTACATCAGGTTGGTGGCCTGGCTGGGGACGCTCAGGCTGGATAGCAGGGCCACGGCAATCAGTGCTTTCACTTGCATGGTCGGCTCCTTGACGGACGTGAAAGGACAGCCGCCATTGCACATCGGCCGACCGGGCTGGTGCCCGACAGCATCCCGTCGCCATGCGGCTTGCGCAGGCTGCGGTGACTCAGCCTGCTGCTGCGAGTGTAGACGGGGATTGGCGCAGTTCGAGGCGCTGGCGTGCAACAAAAAAGGGCGCCCCAAGGCGCCCTTCAGCATCCGCAGGACTCAGCTCACTGGACCTTGGACAGATCACCGCGCAGGGCGACGCCCGCCATGATCGCGCCGGCGTGGCATTCGTAAGTGGTGGCATCCTTGCGCTCATGGCTCTTGTAGAAGCTGGCGATGTCGGTCACCGCATTGGCGCCGACTTTCTTCGCCGCTTCATGCAGGGTGATCAGCGCCGACTGCAGGGCCCATTCGCAGGCCACCTGGTCGGCCTTGCCGAAAGCGTTGGTCTTCTTGTTGGTGACCGCGCCCGGGCTCAGTACCGAGACCTTGCCGGTGGGCTTGTTGCCCGCCAGGTAAAACTTCACGCTGCCGTCGATCTTGCCGGTGCTGATGGCTTCGGCCACGACTTTGTCGAAGGGCAGGTACAGGGTGGTGTCGCGAGCCTGGCTGACGCCGGGCAGGGTGCAGAGCAGCAGGGTGACGGTGGCCGCCAGAGTCTTCAAACGCATCGTATTCTCCTTGACGTGCAAAGGGGGCAAAGCAGCCCTGTGAGCGGGGTCACAGGGCAGGAATCATTACGGCGCAGGGAAGGCCTTGGCCGCCGTGTCGGACAGCTGTTGCGCGGTCCGCTCATTCTGGTTGTCCCGCAGTTCGCGCAAGATACCCTTGTCCAGCAGGCGCACCCAGCGGATGTAGTTCTTGTGGATCTTGCCGTCCTTGTAGTCCATGTCGCGGCTGTCGCGGTAGACGATCTTGTAGTGGTTGGCGGAGTACTGGATATCGATCTCCGCGTGGAACTGCTGGCGCACGGTGATCTCGGCCTGGATCAGTTCCGGGCTGATGCGCTGTACGGTCCACTTGCGGGCCACCAGGTTTTTCAGGATCGCTTGTTTGACCTGCTCCTGGTCGGCCTGGATGGTGGCCGGGAGCACTCGGTTGGGGGTGTACATCCGCTTGCTGGTACAGGCAGTGACGCTGAGCAGGGCGAGGACGATGAGGGTGGCGCGAAGCAGGGAAGACATTCCATTTCTCCAGTGAAGTGAGGCATTAGGGCCAGCGGCGGAAGATCAACGAAGTGTTGACGCCGCCAAAGGCAAAGTTGTTGTTCATCACGTATTCGTGGCTCATGGCGCGAAAGCCGTCCCGCAGGTAGTCCAGCTCGCCGCAGCGGGGGTCGACCTGATCCAGGTTGCAGGTGTGCACGTACAGGTCGCGGTTGAGCATCTCGATGCTGAACCAGGATTCCAGTGCACCGCAGGCGCCCAGGGTATGGCCGAGAAAGCTCTTCTGCGAACTGATGGGCATGCGGCTGCCGAACAAGCTGCTGGTGGCCTGGGTTTCAGCGATGTCGCCCTGTTCGGTGGCGGTGCCGTGGCCGTTCACATAACCAATGGCCGTCGGTGCCAGGGTTGCGTCCTCCAGTGCCAGCTCCATGGCCCGGCGCATGGTGCTTTGTTCGGGCCGAGTGGTGTGCTGGCCATCGGCGTTGCTGCCGAAACCGACGATTTCCGCGTGGATGCGCGCGCCACGGGCCAGGGCGTGCTCCAGTTCCTCCAGCACCAGCATGCCGCCGCCTTCACCGATCACCAGGCCATCGCGATCGCAATCGTAGGGCCGGGGACTGGTGTGCGGCGCATCGTTCTTCAGGCTGGTGGCGTAGAGTGCGTCGAACACCATGGCCTCGGTGGGGCACAGCTCTTCGGCGCCGCCAGCCAGCATCAGCGGCAGGCGCCCGAACTTGATCGCCTCATAGGCGTAGCCGATGCCCTGGCTACCGCTGGTGCAGGCACTGGAGGTGGGGATCAGGCGCCCGGTGAGGCCGAAGAAGATGCTGATATTGGCTGCCGTGGTGTGGGGCATCATGCGCACGTAGGAGTTGGCGTTGAGTCCTTCTGCCACCGAGTTCAGCAGCATGTTGCCGAAGGCCTTGATCTCGTCGGTGCTGCCGGTGGACGAGCCACAGGCCACGCCCATGCGCCCGTCCTTGATCGACGGGTCGCCCAGCAACCCGGCGTCGGCCAGCGCCTGCTCGGCAGCCCCGACGGCGAGCCGCGAGACTCGACCCATGCTGCGCAGCTGCTTGCGGGTCCAGTGTGCGGGCACCTGGAAATCATCGATGGGGCCGGCCAGGCGAGTATTGAGTTCGCTGAACCGGTCCCACTCGTCCATGCGCCGGATGCCGCTGCGGTTGGCGCCAAAGCGTTCAGCGATGCTGGCCCAGTCGTTGCCCAGGGAGGTGATGCCGGCCATGCCGGTGACGACCACACGCTTCATCAGCACAGGCCCCCGTTCACCGCCAGCACCTGGCGGGTGATGTAGGACGCTTCGGCGGACATCAGGAAGTTCACCGCGCCGGCCACTTCTTCCGGGGTGCCCATGCGCTGGGCGGGAATCATTTTCAGCAGTTCTTCCACCGGCACGTTTTCATCCAGCATGGCGGTGTCGATCAGCCCCGGAGCGACACAGTTGACGGTGATCTTGCGCTTGCCCAGCTCGATGGCCAAGGCCTTGGCGGCGCCGATCACCCCGGCCTTGGAGGCGCTGTAGTTGACCTGGCCACGGTTACCGATCAGCCCCGACACCGAGGTGATGCAGACGATGCGCCCGGCTGCACGGCGGCGGATCATCGGCATCATTACTGGGTGCAGGACGTTGTAGAAACCGTCGAGGTTGGTGCGCAGCACCTGGTCCCAGTCCTCTTCGCTGAGGGCCGGGAAGGCGCCGTCGCGGGTCAGGCCGGCGTTCAGTACCACGCCGTAATAGGCGCCATGGGCTTCGACATCGGCCTCCAGGGCAGCCCGGCAGGCCTCCCGGTCCGAGACATCGAATTGCAGGACGCGGGCGCTGCGGCCCAGGGCCTCGACTTCGGCCTTGACGGCGTCGGCTTCGGTGCGGCCACTGCGGCAGTGCAGCACCAGGTCATACCCGGCCCGGGCCAGACGCAGGGCGATGGCCCGGCCAATGCCACGGCTGGAGCCGGTGACCAGTACGGAGTCAGTCATGACGGGGTTCCTGTAGAAGAGGCAGGTGTTTCATGCAGGTAGTCGGCGGCCTGGGGCGGGCGGAACACGTTCAGGCGCGCGCTGGCGGTGATGCCGGGGCCGGTGAGGTGGCACTCGAACACACCCATGCCGTTGTCGTCTTCCAGAGAGCGCAGGGCATGGATTTCCAAGGTGCTGCCGACGGCAAAGTGCTCGACATTGCATTCGAATTTACGGGTGCCGAGAAGAAAGCCCAGCTCCACCGGCAGGCCCTGCTGGCGGGCGCGGCAACCGGCGTAGGCGGCCACGCTCTGGGCCATCAGCTCGACGCCGACCCAGGCCGGCAGGCTGCCGTCGGGGCGATTGAACAGGCCACCGGGACGGACTTCGAGGCGGGTGCGGATCTGTTCTTCATCAAAGGCCAGGACTTGATCGATGAGGATCATGTCCCCGGCATGGGGCAGCAACTCGGCGAGCGGCCAGTCAATCATGGGGCGTCTCCGATTATCAGGCTGACGTTGTTGCCGCCGAAGGCGAAGGAGTTGCTCATCAGGCGGCGCGGTGCGTGCGGGTCCAGGTGGTCGGCCGGGGTGACCCAGCGCAGCACCGGCAGGGCCGGGTCGGCCTGGGCGTCCCAGAGGTGCGGCGGTAGCGCGTGGCCGGGGTTCTCGGCGCTCAGGCTGAGCCAGCAGAACGCCGCTTCCAGGGCCCCGGCGGCGCCCAGGGTGTGGCCGCTCATGGGCTTGGTCGAAGAGCAGGGCACGCCTTCGGGGAACAGCTGGGTCACGGCCAGGCTTTCCATGGCGTCGTTGTGCAGGGTGGCGGTGCCATGCAGGTTCAGGTAGCCGATCTGCTGCGGCTGCAGGCCGGCGCTGCGCAAGGCCAGGCTCATGGCCTGCAGGGCGCCGCGGCCATCGGGGGCCGGGGCGGAAATATGGTAGGCGTCGGAGCTGGCCCCTCCGCCCAGTAGGGCGATGGGGGCGTCGCCGGCGGGCTCGCGGCTCATCAGGAACAGCACCGCCGCTTCACCGATGTTGATTCCGTCGCGGTTGCGCGAAAACGGATTGCAGCGTTGCCCGGAAACCGCCTCCAGGGACCTGAAGCCGTTGAGGGTCAGCTTGCACAGGCTGTCGACCCCGCCGCACAGCACGGCGTCGCACAGGCCCAGGTCGAGCAGGCGCCGGGCACTGATCAGGGCCCGGGCGCTGGAGGTGCAGGCGGTGGAAATCACATAGGCCGGGCCACTCAATTGCAGCCAGTCGGCGAGGAAGTTCGCCGGGGCGCTGAGTTCCTGTTGGCGGTAGTCGTACTCTGCCGGGAATTGCCGGTCCTGCAGGTAGTGGGCGATGCCACGGCTGGCTTCGTCGATCCCCGAGGTACTGGTGCCCAGGACAATGCCGATGCGGCTGCGACCGTAGCGCTGGATCACCTGCTGGATATCGTCCGTGATCTGCAGCGTGGCCTCCAGCAGCAACTGGTTGTTGCGGCTGTTCTGCGCTTCAAGGCCGGCCGGCATACCGGCCAATGGGCCACGCACCGCAGCCACTGGCAGGGTGCGCTCGGGCACCCAATGGCTTTCGTCACGCATGCCCGAGCAGTCGCCGGCCAACAGGTTGCGAGCGACTTCCTGGCAATTGCGGCCCAGGGCGCAGATCACCCCCAGGGCATTCAGGTAAGCCGTCATGGCACGGCCTCGGAGCGCAGGGCGGTGATGTGGTAGTGCGGGCCTTGAGGCAGGTTCAACTCGAAATCCAGAGGTTGTTGATAGTCAATCCGCCAGCGTGGGCCGAGGGTGCGTTGGGCGCCCTGTTGTCGGGCACCGGGGTAGTTGGCCGTCAGTTCGGCTGCGGGCGTCAGGGCGAACAGCAAAGCGGCGAACAGCTCCCGGGCTTCCGGGTTGGGCGGCAGCAGGCCGTCGGCCTGCCACTGGCCATTGACCAGGCGCTGGCGGGCCTGGGGAATGCCCAGGGGGTCCATCAGCGACCAGCGCAAGCTCGGGCCTTCGGCCTGGATCACCAGCAGCCAGTCCTGGCGCTGGCCTTCAGCCTCGCGCTGCACATGCAACTGCAGAGGCAACGCCAGCGAGGGGCTGCTCTCGGGCAGCGGAGCCTGACTGACGCAAGCGCTCAGCAACAGGACACAACCGAGCAGCAGGGCGCGGATCATTCGGACAGGTCTTCCTCGGCAGCAGGGCTATTCAGGGGCTTGCGGGCCACCACGTTGACCAGGGTTTCCTCGCGCTGGCCCACCGGCGGTGGCTGGCGCAGGCCGAAGCGTTCCAGCAGGCCGAAGTCCTTGGCGCGGCTCCACCACAGGTAGGGATAAGACACGTTCTGCGGGCCGAATTCAAAGCCCTGCTGACGAATCATCTGCAAATATTCGGCGGCGCTTTTCTGCACCTGCATCGGATGGCGGAACAGCCAGCGAATCACCCAGGTATCGATGTAGGCCTCGGTGGATTCGGCGAACAGCAGGTAACCCCCGGGCTTGAGCACCCGGTAGAACTCGGCCAGGGCCTGTTGCTGCTCCACCAGATGATGGAAGGTCTGGTGGCAGAACAGCAGGTCGACGCTGGCATCAGCCAGCTCCAGGGTGGCGCAGTCGCTGCCGATCAGCTCCACCTGAAGCTGCTGGCGGCGGGCTTCTTCGGCGCTGAGCTGGAGGCTGTGGGGGTCGGCGTCGAGGCCGATCAGGCGCTGCGGAGCGAATACCTGGCGCAGGTACTGGAAGGACTTGCCCTGGCCGCAGCCGGCATCCAGCAGCACCGGGTGGCTGGGCGGCTCGCCGTCGAACAGCGAGCGCAGGTCATTGATCGCCACCCGCAGCACGTGGTGTTGCCAGGTGTGGCTGCGCAGGAACCAGAAGCCGAAGCGGGTTTCCTCGACGTAGCTGTCGCTCAGGTATTGGCTGGATTGATCGCTCATACGCAGTCCCTCGCGCAGACTTCCGACAGGGCCTTGAGCCGGCGCTTGGGTTCGCTGACGAAGGGGTTGCGCTCATCCCAGGCGTAACCGGCCAGGATCGAGCTGATCATGCGGCGGATCTCCGGCGAGCTGCCCGGGTGGTAGATCACGTCCTGGAAGGTCCCGGCGTACCAGCCCTCGACATAGCAGCGGAAGGTGTCCACGCCACGCTTGAGTGGTTCGGCGAATTCGCTATGCCAGTCGACGTGCTCGCCCTGCAACTGACGGTGCAGTACGGCGGCGGCCATGCTCGAGGAGCGCATGGCGATGGTCACTCCGGAGGAGAACACCGGGTCGAGGAATTCCGCGGCGTTGCCCAGCAGGGCGAAGCCGGGGCCGTGCAAGGTGGTGACGTTGGCCGAGTAGCCGCCGATGGTCCGTGCCGGGGTGTCCCACTCGGCGTATTGCAGGACTTTGGCGAGGCTCGGGGTTTCGGCGATGAAACCGCGCAGGCAGGCGTCCAGGTCGCCATCGCGTCCGGCGAAGTGCGCATCGGCAGCCACCACGCCCACCGAGCAGCGCCCGTTGCTGAAGGGGATGCTCCAGAACCAGATGTCACGGTGTTCCGGGTGGGTGGTGATGAGGATCTTGTTGCGGTCGAAATGCTCGCAGTCGATGCGGTCTTCGACGTGGGTGAACACGGCCCGGCGCACCGGGAAGTTCGACGGCGCCTCCAGCGCCAGCAGCCGCGGCAGGACTCGGCCGTAGCCGCTGGCGTCGAGGATGAAGTCGGCCTCGATGCGGTACTGGCTGCCGTCTTCGCGGCGGCAGTCCAGTTGCGGCAGCGCACGCTCGACGTCCACCGCGACGATCTCCTCGCCATAGCGGATCTCAACCCCTTGCAGGGCTGCCTGGTCGGCCAGCAGCTTGTCGAAATCAGCCCGCTGAACCTGGAACGCGCTGGGCTTGCCCTGGCTGAAGGTGTCGCCGAAATCGAAGGCGCTGTAGTGCTCGCCCCAGGCAAAGGCCGCGCCGTTCTTGAGTTGGAAGCCGGCGGCTTGCACCGCCTCCAGCATGCCGGCCTCTTCGACGAAATCCAGGCAGTGGGAAAGCAGGCTTTCACCGATGGAGAACCGTGGGAAATGTTGACGCTCGACGATCAGCACGTCGTGGCCCTGGCGCTTGAGCAGCGCGGCCGCGATGGCCCCCGAGGGGCCGGCACCGATCACCACGACCTGGCGACGTTGCATTTCAACTGTTGGCACTGGGGCTCCTTGCCGGTTCGGCGATGTTCAGATTCAAAGGGGCCACGTTCGTCGCAGCCACGGGGGTTTTGTGCAAACCGGCCAGGGCCGGCAGCAGGGTGGCGATCAGCCCCATGAGCATCAGCGCGAAGTACAGCGCCGGGCTGATCAGCTGTTGTTGCAGCAGCAGGTTGAGAAACACGATCTCGCTCAAGCCGCGAATGTTCAGCAGCAGGCTTTCCCGCCAGCGGCTGGCACCCTCGAAGGACGCGCCGGCCCAGGCCAGGCCCAGCCAGTTGCCCAGCAGCTTGCTGGCGATCGGCAACAGCAGCAGCGCCGCCAGCTGCACCCCGCCGAGGCTGTCCAGGGCGCTGTGCACGTTGATCTGCACGATGCCGAAGGTGAGGATCAGCGGGATGGCGATAAAGGTCTGCAAGCGGTTCATCCAGGCAGCCTTTAACGGCAGCACCAGCGCCAGCTTGAGGCTGGCCATGCACAGCAGGTAGCCGATGCCGAAAATCAGCGCATTGAGCTTGTAGTGCTCGGCCACCACCAGCAGGCCGAAGAAGCCCAGGCTGTGCAGCATCGGCTGGCGCAAACCCAGGGCCCGCAGCGCCAGCGGCAGGCAGGCGCCGGCCAGGGGCAGCAACAGGCTGCCCAGGTGCAGGCTGCTCTGGGCCAGGGCGAACAGGCTCCAGCAGGCCAGGTCGATGAGGATCGCGGTCTGCACCAGGCGCCGGGTGGCAGCGGCCGGGTACTGGATGTGCCGCAGGTACAGGTAGAGCACAGGGATCGCGGTAATGGCGAACAGCAGGCCCACGGCCAGGGAGCTCAGCCAGGGTTGCGCCGGCAGCAGCCAGAGGGCTGTCGCCAGGCCGCAGGCGAAGGGTATGCAGAAGCTCGGCACGGCGATCTTCAGGCTCTGGCGATCCAGGCGCAGGTCGATCACGTCACTGAGGATGTGCCCCAGCAGCAGGGCGAAGCTCAGGCTATAGAGGTGCTTGAGCCATTGCGGCGACACCAGTTGCGCACCGCTGAGCTGCCAGTGCGGTTCGATCCACAGCAGCATCAACAAGGGCAGGCCGAAGGTCGCCAGCAGCAGTTGGCTGACGATCGGGATCAGGCCGAAACGTCGGCCGATTTGGGTCGCCAGGGCGAACAGGGCCAGGGCCAGCAGCCAGAACAGTAAGGTCAGCATGGCGAACGCTGCGTGTCGGTTGCCGGGTGCGGCGTGTGGCCGGCCCAGGGCGCGAGGATAAAGCTGAAGGCCAGCCCCAGGCTCACCGCCAGGCCGAAGTTGCTCACCGCCGGGGTGCTGGAAATGGCCAGCAGGCCGAACGACAGCCAAGTGGTCAGGGCCGCCAGCAGGGTGCCCAGCAAGCTCACCGCGGCGCCGCCGATCTGCTCGCGCATGAGGATCGCGTAGTCGACGCTGATGGCGGTCACCAGCAGCAGGCCAAACAGGCTGAACAGGGTCAGCGGCTGACCCAGCCAGCCGAGGCTGGCCAGGCTGCACAGGGCTGCCAGCAACGGCAGGGCCACCAGGCGCAGGGCACCACCGAAACCGAAGGGCAGGATCAACAGCAGCACGATCAACACGCAAGAGGCCAGCTTGAGTTCGGCGGCGCTGACCTGGGTGGCGGCGAACACCCGGTTCAGGTCGCCCAGGCGATCCACCAGTTGTACGCCTGGCAAGCCCTCGGCCTGCACCCGCAGCAGGGCCGCATCGTTCAGACCTTGCAGGCTGATCATGGCGGCTACGCCGTTATCATTGCTGCCCAGCCACAGCGGACGATAGGGTTCGGCCAATGGGCCGCGCAGAGCGGCATCGATATCTTCGATGGGCAGTGCCTGGAGTTGGCTCAGCTCGTTTTGCAGTGCATCAAGAGGCACGCCCAAGTCCAGCAACGGTTGCCAGAATTTCGGCAGTTGCTTGAGGGCTTCACGCACCTGCTGCTGTACCTCGGGCTGGCTGACCAGTTGGTTCAGGGACAGGTAGCCCTTGAGCTTGCCCTGGCTCACCAACGGTTGCAGGCGCTGGTCCAGGGTGTCCAGGCGCTCCAGCAACTGTGGCTGGTTGGCGGCACGCACCAGGAAGAACTGGCTGGTGGGTTGATAACCGGTAATCCGCGCAATGGCCTGGGCCTCTTGCAGCAGTTGCGGCGGCGCACCGACCCACTGGCGGATATCGTTCTTGCTGCTCAGTTGCCACAGGCCCGCGGCACAGAACAGTGCCAGCAGGGCCAGCAGCACCGGGCTCGGCACGCGTTTGAGCAGCGCAGCGCGGACCTTGAGCAGGGCTTCGGCTACCCGCAACGGCCACTGCGCCGGGCGCAACTCGACGCCCTTGAGCAGCGCCGGCAACAGGCACACCGCCGACAGGTAGGCCCCCACCAGGCCGGCGGCAGAAAACACCGCGATCTGGGTCAGGGCCGGGAATGGGGTCCAGGCCAGGGCCAGGTAGCCGATGCAACTGGTCACCAGGCTCAGGCTCAGCCCTGGCAGGGTCAGGCGCAGGGCCGGCCAGCTGTGCCAGGGTTTCAGGCTCCAGCTCTTGGACAGGTAATGCAGCGGGTAATCGACCGCCACGCCGATCAGGCTTGAGCCCAGCACCAGGGTCATGACATGCATACGGCCAAACAAGGCGACGCAGGCCACGGCACCGAACAGCATGCCCACCAGCACCGGAACGAAGGCCAGCAGGACACGCCAGCGGCGGAATGCCAGGAGCAACAGCAACAGAATGCCCAGGGTCGCGCCGCCACCGACCCAGGTGATTTCCCGGGTGGCCTGCTGTTGCCCGTCGGCGGCGTACAGCAGGCCGCTGGCGGCCAGCAGTTGCACCTGCTGTTGGTCGGCCTGCTGGCGACTATCACGCAGCAACTCGGCCACCTGCAGCGGCAGTTGCATGTCGAAGGCATTGCCGCTGGTGCGCGCCCGCAGCAGCACCCAGTGCTTGCCGTCGGCCTCGGCCACCAGGGCGCCGCTGCCGATATCCAGCTGCACCGCGCCGTGCTGCGGCTGACTGTTCTGGATGCGTCCGCTCAGGCCCAGCCAGTCATCCTGGCTCGGCACCAGGGTGAAGCCGCCGAAAGGGTCGAACAGGCCCTGCAGCCGTTGCTGGATGAATGCCTGGGGCTGCTCGATCAACTGCTCACGGTCCTTGGCCGCCAG
Source organism: Pseudomonas sp. Fl5BN2 (assembly GCF_009908205.1). Classification (NCBI taxonomy): domain Bacteria; kingdom Pseudomonadati; phylum Pseudomonadota; class Gammaproteobacteria; order Pseudomonadales; family Pseudomonadaceae; genus Pseudomonas; species Pseudomonas sp. Fl5BN2. Next base: position 405,467 of record NZ_JAAARL010000003.1, read on the forward strand.
CATCGCCAGTCGGCCTTGCAGCAGTTGGCTGCGCAAGGCTGGCAGGTCGGCCTGCAGGTTCCACTGGACCTTGTCGAACAGGCCGCTGGCCTGCCATTGCCCGGCCAGTTGCTGGGCCATGGCCACGGCTTGTTGACGCTCGGCATGCCCCACCAACACCAGGATTTCCCGGTTCAGGGGTTCTTGCATGCGTTGTTCGGCCTGCAGTTCAAGAGCGTCCGGGGCAGTACCGGGCACCAGCTCCATCAGGTTGGCGGACAGCGGTGCACCGTGGCGCCATTGCCAGGCGCCCAGGGCCAGCACGGCCACCAGCAGGAGCAGGAACAATCGTGGTAGCCAGCGTTCACTCGGCAAAGTCATGTTGCTCCGCTTCGCTCAAGGGCTGGGCACTGGTGCTGTCCTGCATGATCAGCAAGGTGCGGTCGCCCTGCGCTTCCAGCAACTCGATGCGCTGCACCAGCTCGCCGCCGTCGATGTTGATCTGGGTGAAGATCTGTTTCAGCAACAGCGAGCGGGGGATCAATTGCAACTGCCACTGCTGTGCGCTGCCTTGCAACTGGAGGTCGAAGTCCCGTTGCAGGCCGCTGCTGTCGCCCTGCAGCACGGCGAGGAACAGGCGGTTCTGCTCGGCCCCGGCGCTCTTGCCGGGAAGCATCTGCCAGCCGCCGCCATCGCGCCGGGCGATGCCATGGGCGGTGATGCGGTAGTCCTGTTGCAGCGGGGTTTGCAGCAGCCACAGCAGGCCGTGGTTTTTCGCCAGCACGAAGTGACCCTTGCTGGTCAGCGGCTGGGGCAGGGCCCGCAGGTGTTTTTCCTGGATGAAACGGCCGTGGATCACCTCCGGCCGCGACAGCTGATCGCTCAACTGTTGCAGATCGAATGCCTGAGCCAGCCCCGGCACCAGCAACAACACCAGCACCGTAGGAGCGAGCTTGCTCGCGAACCGCCGCACCACAGTGCTCAGCACCGTGCAATGGGCAGACAGACAGACCCTCTTCGCGAGCAAGCTCGCTCCTACAGTCATGGCAGGGCCCTCGTGACGGCATCGGTGAAGACCTTGGGCGAGGCCAGCTGCATTTCCCGGCTGGCGATCTCAACCGCCACCTGCACCGAGCTGGCGCGGGTCAGGCGTTCGCCGCTGGCCAGGTCGGTGATCAGGTAGTTGATCTTCAGGCGGTTCTCCCACTCCACCAGGCTGGCGCGCACGTTCAGGGTCTGGCCGAACACCGCGCCACGCACGTAGCGCAGCTGCAGGTCGATCACCGGCCAGGCATAGCCGGATTCGAGCATCTGGTTGTAGTTGTGGCCGAGCTGGTCCAGCAGGGCGCAACGGGCGACTTCCAGGTACTTGACGTAGTGCCCGTGCCAGACGACATGCATGGTGTCGATGTCGAAGAACGGCACGAGGATCTGGGTGTCGGCGTGGATCACTCCCTGACTACGCATGCAGCCTCCAGTGTTGTTCGGCAATGCGCTGCAGGCACAGACGCAGCTCGCGTTCCAGGGCCCGATCCTCGATCACCGGTGCAAAATCTTCGGCCAGTTGCCGGTGCATGGCATCCAGGGCCGGTGGCAGCGGCCGGGCATCGGTTTCCTGGCTGCGCAGCCAGACCCCCTGGTTGGCCGCCAGCAAGGCGGCGGCGGCCACTTGCTCGGTGAGCTCCAGCACGCGAATCGCGTCCCGGGCGGCGATGGTGCCCATGCTCACCTTGTCCTGGTTGTGGCACTCGGTGGAGCGCGAGAACACGCTGGCCGGCATCGTGTTTTTCAGGGCTTCGGCGGTCCAGGCGCTGGCGCCGATCTGCACCGCCTTGAAACCGTGGTTAAGCATGGCGCGCTCGGCGCTGGCGCCGGACAGGTTGCTCGGCAGGCCGTGGTTGTAGCGCACGTCCACCAGCAGGGCCAGTTGCCGGTCCAGCAGGTCGGCGACATTGGCCACCAGGTTCTTCAGGCTGTCCATGGCGAAGGCGATGTGCCCGCCATAGAAGTGCCCACCGTGCAGCACGCGCTCGGCCTCGGCGTCGATGATCGGGTTGTCGTTGGCGCTGTTGAGCTCGGTTTCGATGAAGCCGCGCAGCCAGTTCAGGCTGTCGGCCAGCACCCCCAGCACGTGGGGCGCGCAGCGCAGGGAGTAGCGGTCCTGCAGGCGATGCAGGGGCGCGGTAGGGGCGTCGATCGCCAGGTCCTGGCGCAGCCAGGCGGCCACTTGCATCTGCCCCGGGTGCGGCTTGGCGGCGAACAGGCGCTCGTCGAAGTGCTCCGGGTTGCCTTGCAGGGCCACCACGTTGAGGGCGGTGATGCGGGTCGCCAGGCGCAGCAGGTAGTCGGCCCGGGCGAAGGCCAGGCAGGCCAGCCCGGTCATCACCGCAGTGCCGTTCATCAACGCCAGGGCTTCCTTGGGCCGCAGCACCAGAGGCTCCCAGCCCAGTTCACGGTGCACGTCGGCAGCTTCACGGCGCTCGCCACGGAACAGCACTTCGCGCTCGCCGGACAAGGTGGCGGCCACGTAGGACAGCGGCGTCAGGTCGCCACTGGCGCCCACCGAACCCTCTTCGGGGATCAGCGGCAGGATGTCCTGATCGAGGAAGGCTTGCAGGCGTTCCAGCAGCTCCACACGGACTCCGGAGACGCCGTGGCACAGCGACTGCAAGCGCGCCGCCAGCACCGCGCGGGTGGCTTGGGCGTCCAGCAGCTTGCCCAGGCCGCAGCCGTGGAAGGTGTACAGATGACGGGGCAGGGCCTCGACGTGCTCCAGGGGCACGGCCACCACGCAGGAGTCGCCATAACCGGTGGTCACGCCGTAGATCACCCCTTCCTTGTCCAGCAGGGAGTCGAGGAACTGTGCCCCCTTGGCAATCCGCTGGCGCCAGGCGGCGTCGCTTTGCAGGCGCGTCGGCACTTGGCGGTTGGCCAGGGCCAGGACGTCTTCAATGCGCAGAGGGTGTTCGCCGAAGGTTACCGGCTCATGGGTTGAGGTCGTCATCGGTCTTCCAGAATGGGTAAAAGTTGAACCATTGTTGCGGCGCCTGCAGGCAGTACTGGCCCAGGCGTTCGGCGTAGCGGGCGGTCCACTGGGCAATCACTTGCTGGCGGTCGTTGCGCTTCCACTGCACGGCCTCGGCGAAGGGTTCGAGGATCACCCGGTAACGGCCCTGCTGTTTCAGGCACAGCAGCAGGTTGACCGGGCATTTGAGCAGCCCCGCCAGTAGCCAGGGGCCTTGCGGGAACGCCGCCTGATGGCCAAGAAAATCCACCCGCACGTTGCGTCCGCCGTGCAGCGGTACGCGGTCGCCGGCAATCGCCAGCCACTCGCCGCGGTCCAGGCGCTGGCTCAGTTGCAGCATGATCGCCGGGTCCAGCTCGCTGACCTGAATCAGCCGCAGGTTGCTGGCGCCGGCTTCGCCCAGCAGTCGGTTGAAGCGTTCGGCGTGCTTGGTGTGCACCAGCACGTTCATGGTCACCTGCTCCCCCAGCTCGGCCAGGGCGCGGCAGACTTCCAGGTTGCCCAGGTGTGCGCCCACCAGCATCTGCCCGCGCTCGCCGCGCAATTGGTGGCGCAGTGCCGCCGGATCGATGATCTCGATCTGCTCGATGCGCAGCTTGCCGTTCCACACGTCGAGCTTGTCCAGCAGGGCGTCGGCAAAGGCCATGAACTGGCGAAACACTCGCCAATGGCTGGGGCGCAATTCGTCACGCCCGCTCCATTGCGCCAGGCGCTGCTGGTACTGCCAGATGCTGCAGCGAGCGCTGCGACCGAACAGGAAGAAGTAGAACACGATGGCGTACAGCACCGGGCTCAGTACGCGGCGCCCGAGCACTCGAACGCCGAACGCGGTGAGCTTCATCAGCCAGAAGCTGCCGCGTTCCTGATGCTCGGCCCAGTGTTCGCTGGTGGGCTCCTTGGAAGGCTTCTGACTCATGAGCGCCACCGCCGCCAGAGGATCACTGGCAGGCGCGCCAACATGCCGAAGAACAGCTTGGCGTGCATCTTGGAGATCAGCGCGTTGTCGTGGAACAGGCGAAAGTGCGACAGGCCGTCCTGGGGATAATGCACCCGGGTCGGCAGCCAGAGCATGGGCTGCTTGCGCCATGACAGGCGCACCAGGATTTCCGGGTCGAAGTCCATGCGCTGGCCCAGCTGTACCGAGTCGATCAGGGCCAAGGTCGCCGGCAGGGGATAGACCCGGAAGCCGCACATCGAATCCGGGATCTGCAGCGACAGGCTGTTGATCCACACCCAGACGTGGGTCAGGTAGCGCGCGTACAGGCGGCCCTTGGGCACGCTGGCGTCGTACTGTGGATAACCGCAGATCAGTGCTTGGGGGTGCTCCTGGGAGTGGCGGATGAAGTTATCCACATCCGCCAGGTCATGCTGGCCGTCGGCGTCCACTTGCAGGGCGTGGCTGAAACCCAGGTTCGCGGCTTCCCGCAGGCCGGCCATGACGGCACCGCCTTTGCCCTGGTTGATGGCCAGGCGGATCAGGAACACCTGATCGAGACCTGCCAGTTGCTCCAGCACACAGGCGCAGGCGGGGCTGCTGGCGTCGTCGACCAGGATGCAGGGCAGGCCTTGTGCCAAGAGGGCATTGAGCACCGCGGGCACGGCGGTTTCGTGGTTGTAGACCGGGATGACGGCGCAGGGCGTGTGGGTCGGCGTTGGACCCTTCGCTGGCAAGCCAGCTCCTACAGCCGCGAAGCGGGAAGAGTTATCCACAGCCGGCCTCCAGAACGATCCGCCCGCTGGAGCAGGGGGCCCCGTCATTCAGGTAGGCGAAATAGAGTTTCTGGCGTTGGGCATCGAAGCGCAGGTTGAGCTGGATGCGGTCGCCGGGGCGCACCAGTTGCTGGAACTTCAGCACTTCCATGCCGGCGAAGCGGCCCGGCAGTTCGAGCAGTTGCTGGCCCAGGGCCAGGGCCCAGTCCACTTGCACTACCCCCGGCAGCACCGGGGTGGCGGGGAAGTGCCCGCTGAAATACGCCAGGTCTGGCGGGATCGCCAGTTGCAGTTGCCACTCTCCCTCGTGCTGCACCTGCTGCAGTACTTCCGGGGCTTGCGGGCGTGGGGCCAGGAGCAGGGCCTGGACCTCGGCCTGGGGCAGTTTGCCCTGGCTGTTCAGGGGCATTTGTCGCACCAGGCGCCAGCGCCGCGGCAGGGCCAGGGCTTCACAGTGCTGGGCCAGGTGCTGGCGCAGAGTCTGGGTCAGGTGCCGTCGGCCCTGATTGCGCAAGGCATGCAGACCGGAGTCATTGAGCACCAGCAGGGCGCCGAGGTAGGCACGGTTTTCCTCGATCACGCCGAGCCGCGCTTGCGCCACCCAGTCGTGGTGCTCCAGAGCCTGTTCCAGCATGGGCAGGGAAATGCGTTTTTCTTCCAGTTTGACGATGCGGTCCAGGCGTCCCAGCAGTTCGAAGCGTCCATCGGCGGCAATCCGCGCGGCATCGGCGGTGTGTTCGACATGCCCGGCAGGCAGGTAGGGCGAGGCGATCAACAGCGCGCCGTCGCTGTTCTGGCTCACCCGGACGTCGGCGAAGGGCTGCCACAGGGTGTCGCCCTGGCGCCAGGCAATGCCGCCGGTCTCGGAGCTGCCAAGAATTTCCGTTGGCCATTGCTGCAAGCGATGTTGCAGGTTGCTCGCGGCATCGGCAGGCAAGGCGCCGCCGGAAGAAAACACTCGCCGCACCTGGCTCATCGCGGGCCAGTCGAGGTTGTCGCTCATGCGCTTGAGCAGGGCAGGGCTTGCTACCCAGGCAAACGCGGGGCACTCGCGACTGGCCCGTTGCAGGTCTTCGGGGAACGGCAACTGGCGACGCACGAAAGGACGTCCGGCGCACAGCGGCCAGAGCACGCGGAACAGCAAGCCGTAGATATGCTGGGTGGCAACGCTGCCGATGATCCAGGCGTGGCCCAGGTCTGCGCCCCACAGCTGTTCCAGGGCCTGGACTTCGTTGGCCAGTTGCCGCAGGTTTTTCTCGATGCGCTTGGGTTCACCGCTGGAGCCGGAAGTGCACAGGCTCAGCCGGCAGCCGTCCAGGTCCAGTTCAGCCGCCGCCAGGGGGCTGTCCTGCAACTGTTGCAAGGGTGTGTCCTGGTCGGTCAGCCACAGGTCGACGTCCGCCGCCCAGCGCTGGCGGGTCTGGGCTTGCAGGTCGGCGGGCAACAGCACGCTGACCCCGGCACGCCAGGCGCCGAGCAGCGCCACCGCCAGTTCCACGGCATCTTCCAGGTGCAGCGCCAGGCGCTTCACGCCACGGGCTTGCAGGGCCGCGGCCAGGCTCAGGGCCTGTTCCTGCAAGCGCTCCAGGTCGATCCCGGGATGGGCACTGACCACTCGTGATGTGTGCGTCTTGAGCAACAGTTGCTCAAGGGGAATCCAGTTCATCTACGGCCTCGCACCCGTTGTCGTAATAGCCACTCAATGGCAAACAGCAAGCCCATCAGCCCGTAGGCGATCAGGCCGTTGTACAACGTCCACCAACTCAGCGGCGCCCAGAGTGTCAGGGCCGCGGCGAGCATTCCGTTACAGAGGAAAAACACACTCCAGGCAATGGTTACCTGGCGGGTATAACGCACGGCTTTTTCCGGCAGATCCGGCTCGCTGATGCGGGCCAGGCGTTCCGCTACCGGCGGGCCGTACTTCAGGCTCAGGCCGAACAGGCCGAGCATGAAGCTGCTGATCAGCACCGGATACCAGCGCAGCAGTGCCGGGTGGTCGAACCAGGCCAGCAGCAGGCAGAAGGCAATCGCCGCGGCGGCCATCCACAAGCTGCCAGGGCGACGTTCGCCGGTCAGCACCCGGGCCAGCCACAGGCCACCCAGCAGCAGGCCAAACTGCCACGGAGCGAAGTGCTCCATGCCGAAATACACCGCGAAGGGGTAAAGCAGGCCGGCCAGCAACAAGCCCAGGCCGATCAGCCGACTCATGCGGCCGGCTGGACCAGACGGTAAACCGCCTCGACCACGTCATTGACGGTGCGCACCGACTTGAATTCCTCGGCGGCGATTTTCTTGCCGGTCTGGCGTTTGATGTGGTCGATCAGGTCGACGGCGTCAATGCTGTCGATTTCCAGGTCCTGGTACAGGTTGGAGTCCAGGTTGATGCGCGCAGGCTCCAGTTCAAACAGTTCGACCAGGGCATTGCGCAGGGTGTTGAAGATATCGTCACGGGTTTGCATGGTCGGTTCTCAGGCTGCCTGTTTTGCAGTGACGAACGCCGCAAGGCTCGCCACGTTACTGAAGTGGTTGCGGGTGTCCTTGGCGTCGGCGTCGATCTTGATGCCGTACTTCTTCTGGACCGCCAGGCCCAGCTCGAGGGCGTCCACTGAGTCCAGGCCGAGGCCTTCGCCGAACAGGGTCTGGTCGTTGCCGATGTCCTGGGCGCTGATGTCTTCGAGGCCCAGGGCGTCGATGATCAGCAGTTTGATTTCAAGCATCAGGTCCGGGTTTGTATCGCTCATCTCTGGCGAGCTCCTTGATGAAATAGTGGTGCAAGTGCTCATTGAGCTTGCGCGAAGCCTGGGGCGCTGGGCCTTGGGCAGCAAAGGTCTGTGGGTCTATATCGGCCCCAACGTGAAAACTGAAGTGCACACGGCATTGCGGGATGCGATACCAGGGCTCGGCCTTGGTCAGGGTGGTGGGGCTGACCCTGATCACCACCGGGGTGATGATCTTCGCACCCCGCAGGGCAATCGCCGCCGCCCCCCGATGAAAGGCAGGGTCGCTGCCCGGCTGGGTGCGGGTGCCCTCGGGAAAGACGATCAGTGTCTGGCCCTCTTGCAGTGCCTGGGAGGCGGCATCGAGCATGTCCAGGCTGCCATCGTTGCTGATGTACTGAGTGGAGCGTACCGGGCCACGGGTAAAAGGATTGTTCCAGAGGCTTTGCTTGACCACGCAGTTGGCGTCTCGCACCAGGCCGATCAGGAACACCACGTCGATCAGCGACGGGTGATTGGCGATGATCATCTGCCCCGGACGCCCGAGCAGGTCGGCGCCCTGGACTTCATAGGTGAGAACGCCACTTTTGGCCATGAAGCGGATGAACAGCCAGAACAGCCGGCTGACGGTCTTGCGTGCTCGCAGGCGGTGGCTGCGGGCATCGCCGGGCAGGCAGCCGAGCAGGGGGAAAATCACCAGGCGCAGGCACAAACCACCTATTCCGAACAGTGTAAAACTCAGCGCTGTGGCCAGTAGACGCCAGTAGTAGGCGTTGCGGCCCTTGGTGTTCAATGGCTGCGTTGCCAGGTCCATACACGATTCATCCAGGCATGTTGGCAAAAGGTCTGCGAGCCGAGCAGGGCACGCAACAGATTCAAGGCGTGGGGCCATTGCGCCTTGGGGATTTGGCCGTCGTGGCTGTCCAGGGACAGCTGCCAGTCGTCGCCGGGTGTCAGCAACAGGCCCAAGGCATAGGGGAACGGTACGTCGTCGATCCAGCTGGCATAGGCCTCGGGCGGCTGTTCCTCGGTGATCACCAGCAGCACATGGGGGGCGCCGTCGGCGAGCAGCATGGCGGCCTCCAGCAGGCCGTGTTCCAGGCCGTCTCCGCCAGCGGCCAGGGCCGTCATTTCACTGGTTTCACCACGCATGATGGACCACAGGCCGATCACTGCGTTGTGCACTGAGAGGCTGAACTGGGTCGGCGACAGTGGCTGCTCGGCGGCCAGGTCGCTGAGTATCTCAAAGGTTCGCGGGGTTTCGCCGTGACGGGAAATGAACACCAGTGGCAACTGCTCAAGGCCCTCGGCCAATGGCCAGCCAACGCTGAACGCCATGCGTGCCAGGCGACTGAGACGGCGCCGCTGCATGGCGGGGAGGAAGGACACATCGGGGGCGGCATCGCTGTTATCAGGCCGGACCGGCTGTTGGCTCCAGGCCTGCCAGGCGTCCATGCTTTCGAGCCCAGGGGCCCACGCACGCCATTGAGCGATGTTGAACTTGATCACTTGATTTCATCCCGCCCCTGCGGGCTTCCTTGACGCGGTGTGTCGCTTCGGTCGGTGATTGACCTGGGTGACGCGAGAGCGCCAGTGGCGCGCATTATCCCGGTGCAACTGGCTTGTAGCAAATGCTGGTTGGACTGCTGGTCGTAAAAACGATAAATCTGAGTTGATCATGGATGGCGTTTTGCCTCTATCGGGTTTTGTCCCTGCTCTAATCCCCTGCTGCCAAGCCTTTGCGCCAGTTATCCCCAGGGGAGCAGGCCATGGGCAACTCTTGCGTTGCCGAGGTAGCGAAGGGGCGGTATGGCCTACTACACTCGGTGATCTTTGAAACACGGAGGTCTAGACATGCGGCGTGTGGTGTTCAATCAGAAAGGTGGCGTCGGCAAATCCAGTATTGCCTGCAATCTGGCGGCGGTCAGCGCCAGCGAGGGCTATCGCACCTTGCTGGTGGACCTGGATGCCCAGGCCAACTCGACCCAATACCTTACCGGCCTGACCGGCGAGGACATTCCCATGGGCATCGCCGACTTCTTCAAGCAGACCCTGTCGTCCGGGCCCTTCTCGAAGAAGAACCAGGTGGATATCTACGAGACGCCGTTCGACAACTTGCACGTGGTGACGGCCACCGCCGAATTGGCTGACCTGCAGCCCAAGCTTGAGGCCAAGCACAAGATCAACAGGCTGCGCAAACTGCTCGACGAGTTGGCCGAGGACTATGACCGGATCTACCTCGATACCCCGCCGGCGTTGAACTTCTACGCGGTGTCGGCGTTGATTGCCGCTGATCGGGTGTTGATCCCTTTCGACTGCGACAGTTTCTCCCGTCAGGCGCTGTATGGCCTGCTGGCGGAAATCGAAGACTTGAAGGAGGAGCACAACGAAGGCCTGGAGGTCGAGGGCATTGTGGTCAACCAATTCCAGGCCCGGGCCAGCTTGCCGCAGCAGATGCTCGACGAACTGATCAGCGAGGGTTTGCCGGTACTGCCGGTGTACCTGGCCAGTTCGGTGCGCATGCGTGAATCCCACCAGGCCAGCATGCCGCTGATCCACCTCGATCCACGGCACAAGCTGACCCAGCAATTCGTCGACCTGCACAGTCTGCTGGAAAGCGCCTGAGCTTGATGTTGCCGTGACCGCAGGGCGATGCCCTCTGGCCACGGTGTGGCTTCAGATCCCCTGGCTGCGCAACCAGCTCAACAATTGCGGTAATGGCAGGGCGCCGCTTTGTCGGGCCACTTCACGCCCGTTCTTGAACAGGATCAGGCTCGGAATCGAGCGAATGCCCAATTGCCCTGACAGCTGTGGGTTGGCCTCGCTGTCGAGCTTGGCCAGCCGGCATTTGCCGCTCAGTTGTGCCGCGGCCTGCTGGAAAATCGGCGCAAAGGATTTGCACGGCCCGCACCAGTCCGCCCACACGTCCACCAGCAACGGCAGGTCGCCCTTGATCTGGCTGGCGTAGTCGCCCTGTTTCAATTCAAAGGGTTTGCCCAGCAACACTTCGGCTTTGCAGCGCCCGCATTTGGGGGTGTCTCCCAGGCGTTCGGCGGGGATGCGGTTGAGCCCGTTGCAGTGCGGGCAGGGGATCAGCAGTGGGTCGGTCATGGTCGGGCTCCGCAAACAGGGTCGAGCGCCTTAAATGGTAGCGCCCGGAGTGAATATCAAGTTGCCGCTGCCGGGCAGGAGCCGTCGTGGCGCTGAGGGCTCACGCATTGGGCGAGGCCAGTTCGACGCTGAGCAGACGGTCCATGGAGCGGCCGATGTAAAAGGTGAAGGGGCGGCCCAGGTCCATGGCCATGCCCGTGCACCTGCCCATCAAGCCAATATGTTGCAGCGCAGAAATCTCCCCATCCTCGTGGTATTGCAGGCCCAGGCCGCCGACGCTGAAACCGATGCGGTCGGCCCGGCGATTATCTCGCGAACCCCAGGAGGTCTTGATGACGGACAGTTGGATGCGGTTGTCGAACAGCATCTGGTTGAGCGTGGGATTGGCGAAAGTGATGTTGCCGAACAAGTATTGCTCCGGTTCGTGCTTGTCGCCTTTCCACTCCAGGTACACGTTGTAATCCCCTGTTCCGCTCCCGGCCTTGCTGCCCATCTGGCTGAACAGCATGCCCGGCGCCCGGATACTGGCCTGGTATTGGCAAAGCGCCTCGTTGGGCGTGCCGGTGGCCGAGAGCTTGCCGCTGATCAACTCTTGCATCGAGTACTGAAACATCACACTGGCGTATTGCACCGGCTCCAGGGCCAGGGAGAAGTGGCGCGGCAAGGCCATGGCTCTTTTACGGTAGTCGGGAGAGGTGTATTTCCCGGTTTGCGGGGCGATCTCCAGAACGGCGTCGAAGGTGACGGCGGCACGGGCCTCGACAATCTCGTCCAACAGCGCACGCAGGCGCTGGCGCTGGGGTTCGCTCACGCTGCTGTCCAGGCTGATGTGCAGGGTCTTGTCGTCCTTGCGGTCCATCTCCAGGCCGATGTCGTCGGCTGCGATGCCGATCGTGGTGGCCATCTGGGTGATGGTCTCGACAAAGTAGGAGGCTACTTCAGCCTGTTGGGGGTCACCCACTTCCTCCTGGAAATGCAGGGTGAGGTAGGTCTGCTTGCAGCCGCAGAGCAGCATCAGCAGCAGGGCGGTGGCGTAGAGGCGGCGGTTCAATGGCAATCCTTGTCGTGCACGGGGTGTCAGCGGTAGTCGACGCGGGTCAAGCGATCCAGGGTCCGGCCCATTTGAAAGGTAAAGGGCCGACCCAGGCTCTGCATCTTCTGGTCGCACAGCGCTTGCAGTTCGTCTTTGCGGGTGTCGAAGGGCAGGGCTGAGGTCAGGGTCTGGACGCCGATGGAGCCGATGACGAAGGCAAATTCGTCAAGGGGCACCGGTGCCGGCTGGGTGATCCTCGAGCTGGATGGCCAGGCATGGACGGTATCCTGTTGCAGGTGGCGGGTCAGGTCCGGGTCATCGAAATGCACCTTGAGCTCTACCTTGGCAATGCTGCCGCTGCGGGTCAGCAAGGAGATCAGGCCGCGTGCGCTGTTGTCCTTTTCAAGGGCTTCGTAGGCGATCAGTTTCAAGGACGTGGGCATCGCCAGGCGCGCGGTGATCTTGCAACTGACCGGGCCTTCGATTTCGCTCTCGTTGACAATGGCCTGCATGCTGTCGTCGTAGCTTCGGTCCAGCAGCATGCCGAACTCCGGCTCGAACTCCAGGCTGGCGTCGATGCGGTCCGGCAGCTCGCTGGAGCCGGACGGCTTGACGCTGGCATGGGCGTTGTCCAGTTCCAGGCGCAGGTTCATCGAGCTGGCGTTACGCGCCTGGGTGACCTGCTCGAAGAGGGCCTTGAGGCTGCCGCGTTGTTCCGGGCTCAGGGAGTAGTCCACCAGGCGCAGGTGGATCACCTTGTCATCTTCCTTGTCGCGTTCCAGGGCGATGGCATCCGGGTCCAGGCCCTGGGCGCTGAGCGCGGTGTAAATGCTCTGCTTGTACGCCTCGTGCACCAACTGGTCGGAGTATTGCGGGCCGGCCTTGGGGTCGGAGCGCACCGAGTCCTGGAAGTGCAGGGTGGCGAAGTCTTCCTTGCACCCGGTCAGCGTGAGCAGCAGGGGCAATAGCAGCAGGTAGCGAGGTTTCATGGTGGACTCTTGCAGGATATCGACGGGGGCGGGCTCGCGGCAGGGGCGAGCGGTGAAGGTGGCAGCCGGTGCGTCACTGGGCCAGGCGATGCCCGTTGAGGCCGATGACCACGGCGAACTTCTTGCTGATGACCACTTCGGCCCTGTTACTGGTGGCCAGGAAGCTTTCCATCGGGAAGGGGAATTCCATGGGGATAGTGCCGATCGACACGTGCTTCAGCGCCTGGGCCGGCAGTTCCAGCCCGTCGCTCGCGGTGCCGCCGCAAATCAGATAGACGTTGTCGCTGACCGGCTCGTAGGACATGCCGCCGCTGCCCTGGATACGTTGCAGGCTGGCGGTCTGCTTGGCCAGTTCGTCCCGTTCAGCCTGGGTGATGGTGCGGTGCGGTTTACCGTGCAGGTGCAGGTCCTGCAGGTTCTTCCGGTACTTGGCGCGACGGCTCAGGTAGATGACGGTCGACCCCAGGCTGATGACGCCACAAGCCAGGGTGACCAGGTTGAGGAACAGGTTCATGCGCATCCTTGCCGGTACTGGAAATCAGAGCCGCGCATTATCCGCATCCGTTGGCGGCGGGTCCATGCGCAATCGCAGGTTGAGCCAGGGCTGAGCGGCAAGCGCCGGCTCAACCTGCGGCAAGTCCGCTGGTTGGCCGGGGGCTTCAAGGTGCCGATGCAAAGCTGCGCCCGACTCAGGACGAACAGCTGATTTCCAGGTGCTTGCCCCACTCCGGCGGGCGTTCGGCGTAGCTGTCCATGCCGGGCTGTTCCTCGAACGGTCGGCTCAACACCTGGTGCAGGCGGCGCACTTCGCTGTAGTCCCCCGCTTCTGCGGCATCGATGGCTTTCTGCGCCAAATAGTTGCGCAGGATGTACAGCGGGTTGACCGCGTGCATGCGCTCCCGGCGCAGGTCCTGGCCCTGGATCGGATCGCGGGCGACCCGTTGCCGGTACAATTCGGCCCAGGCATCGAAGCCGCTGCGGTCGACGAAATCGTCCCGCAGCCGCGCCAGCGACTGTTCCGCGGCTTCCTCCCCCAGGCGGCGGAAGAACAGGCTGTAGTCGACGCCGCTGTTCTGCATCAGTTGCAGCAAGCGCTCCACCAGTTTCTGATCGTCGTCCTCGGCCTGGGTGAAGCCCAGGCGCCGGCGCATCAGGTCGAGGTAGTGCGCCTGGTACAGGGGCAGGAACAGACCGAGGCTTTCCCGCAGCGCCTCGACGCTGATGAACGGCGTCAGGGCCTGGGCCAGGGCGCTGAGGTTCCATTGGCCGATGGGCACCTGGTTGCTGAAGGAGTAGCGCCCCTGGTCGTCGGAGTGGTTGCAGATGAAGTGGGCGTCGAAGTCATCGAGGAAGGCGAACGGCCCGAAGTCGAAGGTGATGCCCAGGATCGACATGTTGTCGGTGTTCATCACCCCGTGGCAGAAGCCGTAGGCCTGCCATTTGGCAATCAGCTCGGCATTGCGCTCGACGATTTCGCGAAACATCGCCAGATAGGGTTCAGGCTGTTCCAGGCACTCGGGGAAATGCGCGGCCAGCACATGCTCTCCCAACTGCTTCTGCTGCTCGGGTTTCTTGGTGTAGTAGAAAAACTCGAAATGGCCGAAACGTATATGGCTTGGCGCCAGGCGCAGGACCATCGCCCCACGCTCCTGTTTCTCGCGCCATACCGGAGTGTCCGAGCCTATGACGCACAGGGCGCGGCTGCTGGGAATGCCCAGGGCATGCAGGGCTTCGGAGGCGAGGAACTCGCGGATCGAAGAGCGCAATACCGCACGGCCATCGCCCATGCGCGAATAGGGCGTCTGGCCGGCGCCCTTCAGGTGCAGGTCCCAGTGTTCCCCCGCCTGGTTGTAGACCTCGCCCAGCAGCAGCCCGCGGCCGTCTCCCAATTGCGGGTTGTAGGAGCCGAACTGATGCCCGGAATAGACCATCGCCCGCGGCTCGGCCTCGGCCCACAGCTTGTGCCCGCCGAACAGCTCGGCGAATACCGGGCTTTCGGCCACGGCCGGGTCCAGGTCCAGCAGCGCCATGGCGGCAGGGCTGGCCGCTACCAGGCGCGGATTGTCCAGAGGTTCGGGCAGTACATGGGTCGAGAAGGCATCGCCGAGGCGGGCGAAACGGTTGTCGAAGGTCAGTTCGTCGAGGGCTTTCAACGGCCATCTCCCAGCAGAATGTCCGAGTATTCTGCTGGGGAAAGGTGGCTTAGTCGAGTTTGCTTGGCGGCGGTTCCGGCAACGGCTTGCCGTCGGCTGTCTGGACTATCGTCTTGGCCTCCGGCTCGATGGGCACCATCTTGTACTCCTGGCCGTGAAGGTTCTTCAGGTAGACCTCCATCTGCCGGAACGAGATGTTGATGTGCTGTTTCTTGAACTCGCGGTTGATGAAGCGGTTGACCTCGTCGACCACCGGGTTGCGGTCCCCCAGCTCGCGCACGTGCATGCGCAGCTCATGGTCCAGGGTGCTTTCCCCGAAGTTCAGGAAGTACACGTGGGGCTCGGGTTCCTTGAGTACCCGTGGGTTCTCCCGGGCGGCCTTGAGCAGCAACTCCTTCACCAGGTCCAGGTCCGAGCCGTAGTCGACGCCGAGCTTGAGGGTCACCCGGGTGATGGTGTCGGTCAGCGACCAGTTGATCAGTTGCCCGGTGATGAAGGTCTGGTTGGGGACGATGATGTCCTTGCGGTCGAAGTCGGTGATGGTGGTGGCACGGATGCGGATCTTGCTCACGGTGCCCGACAGGTTGCCGATGGTGATGGTGTCGCCGATCCGCACCGGGCGCTCGAACAGGATGATGATGCCGGAGATGAAGTTGGCGAAGATCGCCTGCATGCCGAAACCCAGGCCAACGGACAAGGCTGCGACCAGCCACTGCAACTTGTCCCAGCTGACCCCCAGGGTCGACAGGGTGGCGACGAAACCTATCCCGGCGATGGCGTAGGACAGCAGGGTGGTGGTGGCGTAGGCGCTGCCCTGGGCCAGGTCCAGCTTGGACAGCACCAGGACCTCCAGCAGGCCTGGCAGGTTGCGCGCCAGGGCGAAGGTGATGCCGACGATGATCAGCGCGCCGACCACGTCGCCGATGCTGATGGGCACCATGCTCATGTTGGCGCCGGTGCCGCTGGTGTATTCGTAGAGGGTGACGTTGTCCAGGTAGGAGAACACCGTGATCAGGTCCGCCCAGACCCAGTACAGCGCCGCCATGAAGCCGCCCAGCAGGGCCAGGCGGATCAGGCGCAGGGACTGCTCGTTGACCTTCTCGATGTCCAGGGTCGGCTCTTCCACCACCGACTCGCCGCTTTCCCCGGCTTCCTTGGCTGCCTGGCGCTTGCTCAGGGCACGCTGGTAGGCCAGGCGCCGGGCCGCCACGCTCAGGCCGCGGACGAAGGTGGCCTCGATCACCAGCCAGAACATCAGCAGGTACAGGGTATTGATCAGCCGGTCGCTGAGTTTCAGCGCGGTGTAGTAGTAGCCGAAGCACACGGCGATGAACAAGGCGATCGGCAGCAGGGTGAACAGCACACCCACGGCCTTGCGGAACAGCGAGGTGTTCTGGTGGGTCGGGCTGCTGAGCAGCAGGCGGCTCAGCAGCCAGGCCATCAGTGCATAGCAGGTCAGCACCACGGCAATGCCCAGCACGTCCTCGGCCAGGGCCGCAGGCTGATGCTCGGCCACCGCTACCACGGCCACCAGCGCCAGGACCACCAGGCCCAGGCGCCGGACCCAGCCCTGGAGGAATTCCACCTGGGGTTTTTCCCAACGGAAATGCAGCTCGGCCACGCCGCCAGGGGCGAGGATCCGATAGGCGGTATAGAACACCAGCCAGGCCTGGGCGATCTGCAGCAGCGCCGCGCCGAGGTTGGCGTTCTGCCCGCGGGCGTCGATCTGCAGGGCATAGCCGCACAGGGCCAGGGCCAGGGTCACCGGCATCGCCAGCAGAATGTTCACCAGGATCGCCAGCGGCGTGTGCCATTGGCTGTCGCGCTTGAAGTGGCCAATGTCCTTGTGCACCTTGCTCAGGCGCCCATAGAGGGCCTTGCGCCGCCACAGCAAGGCGCCGATCAACAGCGCCAGGGGCAGGAACAGCAGCGGCCGCTGGGCCAGGCCGTCGGCCAGTTCGCTGAGGCTGGAGGCCCAGGGCAGGGTGGTGACCTGTTTCTCCAGGCGCTGGGGCACTTCCTGCAGCCACTCGGCGTCCAGGGGCTTGTTGCTGGGGATCCAGAACATCTGCTCGTCGAGGGTCGCGCGCAGGCTCTGGGAGGTGCTCAGCAGCTGCTTCTGATTCAGTTGCAGGGTAATGGATTCGTTGAGCAGTGCGCTGAGCTCACGGTTCAGGCGTTCCAGCAGGTCGGCGCGGGTCATCGCCAGGTCGGTCAGGGTCCGTCGCAGTTGCGGCGTGACCTGCTCGGCGGGCTGGGTCTTGAGCAGGTTGTCGACGTAGCCGCTGGGGCTGCTGAGCAGTTCCCGCTGCTGGTTGATCTCGAACTGGTAGAGGCGGATGTCGGCGATTTCGTCCGCCAGGTCGCGGTCCAGTTTCAGGCGCGGCAGGGCCTGCTTCTGCTTGTAGAGAATCTTCGACAGCAGCAGGCTGCCCTTGAGCACGTTGATCTGTTCGTCCAGGGCCGCATCGGTCTGGCTCACGCTATCCAGTTGCTGCTTGGTCTGCAGGTTCTGCTGGGTCAGCTCGTTGAGGCGGTCGGTGCACACCAGCAGGTAGTCGGAGAGCTTGAGGTTGGTGGCGCTCTCGGTGGCCAGCAGGCTACTGCCCCCGGCCTTCTGCGCCTCGATGGACTGCTGGGTCACGGTTTCCTGGGATTGGGCCAGGCGTTTCTGGTTGATCAGGGTCTGCAGGTCCTGGATTTCCTGTTCCAGGCGCGCGGCCTTTTCCATCAGCAGGTCGTGCTGGCTGTTGCCCAGGTCCTGGAGCTGGCTGTTGCCCGCCAGTTCCTGGCGGCGCAGGGGGATCAGGGCGTTGATCGCCGCCAGCTCGGCATTGAGCAGATTGCGCTGGTCGGCACTGAGCAGCTTGCCGCCGTCCTTGCCGGACTTGAGTGCGGCGTTGATCTGCAGGATGCGCGTCTGGCTGCTGCTGATCTCGGCCTGGGCGCGCTCGGGGCGGGTCTGGGCAGTGATGGTCAGGCTGTTGGCATCGGCCAGGGCCTTTTGCAGCTCGCCCTGGGTGCTGCTGCGTTCTGCCAGCAGTTGTTCCAGCTGGGACACCGCCAGAGTGGCATAGCGCTGGGCCACCGGCACCACTTTGCTGGCCTTGAGGCGCGCCAGTTCACGCTGGTTGTCCGCGGTCAGGCGCGGCGCGTTGCTCAGCTGTTGTTTCAGGTCCGCCAGGCGCCGTTCGTAGTCCTGCTTGTTGTTCAGCTGGCTCAGGGTGTTCTGCAGCAGGGTCTGCAGGGCCTTCTGGTCGGCTTCGGGCAGTTTGCGCTCGGCGATCTTGTCCAGGTTTTGCTGGACCGCCTCGGCGCTGGGCGGATCGCCGCCCTGTGCGGCGCCGACAGAGAGACTCAGGCCCAGCAGGGCAACAGCGATAAATTTACGCAGGGTAGGCATAGAGGTCGGTCAAGCAAGTGGAAATAGGGGGAGCGCCGCGGCGGCAGCCTGGCGCGTTCCCGAGTTTAGAGGAAGAGTCCGGGGCCGGGGCGACTTCCTTCGGGGAATCTGACGCCGACTTTGCCGATCTTGTTCCCGTCCATCACTGCCACGGTCCAGATGGTGTTGTTCCACTCCACCTGGTCGCCGACTACCGGTGCGCCACCGACTTTCTGGGCGATGAACGCCCCTAGCGGCATGTCCGCGTCCTGGCCGTCGAGTTGTAGCCCGTAGAGTGCTGAAACCGCGCCCAGCTGGGCGTCGCCCTCCAGCACGAAGTCGCCGAAGAAGCGCAGGTCGAGCCCGCGTTCCGGCGCCTGGCTGAAGAGTTTGCCGAGGGCCGGGAGGTTGTGTTCATGACCGATCACACACAGCAGGTCGTCGACTTCGAGCACCGTACTACCCGACGGATGGAGCAGTTGCTGGCCTCGGAACAGGGCCGCGATCCGCGTGCCCTCGGGCATTTTCAGCTCGCGCAGGGCGGCGCCGATGCACCACTTTTCCGCGCCCAGGCGATAGACGAACAGCTCCCACTCGCTGGTGACGTGGACTTCCAGTGCGGCACGGGAAATCGGCGCCGGCTCTGGTGGTACGGTCACTTTGAGCCACTTGGCCACCCATGGCAGGCTGGTGCCTTGCACCAGCAGCGAGATCAGCACGATAAAGAACGCCAGGTTGAAATACAGCTGGGCATTGGGCAGCCCGGCCATCAACGGGAACACCGCGAGAATGATGGGGACCGCGCCCCGCAGCCCGACCCAGGAAATAAAGGCTTTTTCCCGGGGGTGGAAGGCCTTGAACGGCAGCAGGCCCACCAGAACCGACAGCGGCCGGGCGAACAGGATCATCCACAGCGCCAGGCCCAGGGCCGGCAGGGCGATGGGCAGCAGGTCGTGGGGCGTGACCAGCAGCCCCAGCACCAGAAACATGCCGATCTGTGCCAGCCAGGCCATGCCGTCGAGCATGTGCAGGATGCCGTGGCGGCTGCGCACCGGCCGGTTGCCGATCACCAGGCCGCACAGGTACACCGCGAGGAAGCCGCTGCCGTGCAAGGCGTTGGTCAGGGCAAAGACCGCCAGGCCGCCGGCGATCACCAGGATCGGGTACAGGCCGTTGGCCAGGTGGATGCGATTGACCAGTTGCAGCATCAGCCAGCCGCCGCCGAGGCCGATCACTGCACCGATGCCGAATTCGCGGATCAGGTCGCCCAACAGGCTCCAGTGCAGGCCGGTGTGGCCGTTGGCGAGCATGTCGATCAGGGTCACGGTGAGGAACACCGCCATCGGGTCGTTGCTGCCGGATTCGATTTCCAGGCTGGCGCTGACCCGTTCGTTGAGGCCCTTGCCTCCCAGCAACGAGAACACCGCAGCGGCGTCGGTGGAGCCGACGATGGCGCCGATCAGCAGGCCCTGGATCGGGTTGAGATCGAACAGCCAGGCCGCCGCCATGCCGGTCAGCCCAGTGGTGATCAGCACCCCCACCGTGGCCAGGGACAGCGCCGGCCACAGGGCCACGCGAAAGCTCGCAACCCGGGTGCGCAGGCCACCGTCCAGCAGGATCACCGCCAGTGCCAGGTTGCCCACCAGATAGGCGGTCGGGTAGTTGTCGAAAACAATGCCGCCGCCATCGACCCCGGCGGTCATGCCCACGGCGAGGATGATCACCAGGATCGGGATGCCGAGACGGGATGAAAGTGAGCTCACCAGAATGCTCGCACCTACCAGCAACGCGCCGATCAAGAACAGGCTGTTGATGGTCGTCGCATTCAAAGGCAGTACTCCAGAGCGAAAAAGGCGGGCGCAAACTGACCATGCAGTCTACGTGCCAGCGATTCTAACCTGTTGAAATGTGCCGCTGTCAAAAAGCTTTTTGTGACAGCGGCAGATTCCCTGAAGGCGGCGTGCGCAGGGGGTTTTTCCACGCTCGCCGGGAGCTTCAGAGGCTGAAGCGCGCGACCATGCTGTTGAGGTCGACGGCCAGGCGCGACAGCTCGTTGCTGGCTGCACTGGTCTGGTTGGCGCCGGTGGCCGACTGCACCGACAAGTCGCGGATGTTGACCAGGTTGCGGTCCACTTCCCGTGCCACTTGGGCCTGTTCTTCGGCGGCGCTGGCGATCACCAGGTTGCGCTCGTTGATCTCGATGATGGCGCTGTTGATGGTGTCCAGGGACAGGCCGGCACCGCGGGCGATGTTCAGGGTCGACTCGGCGCGCTCGGTGCTGTTGCGCATGGAATCCACGGCGTGCTCGGTGCCGCTCTGGATGCTGCCGATCATGCGTTCGATTTCGCTGGTGGACTGCTGGGTACGATGGGCCAGGGCGCGGACCTCGTCGGCGACCACGGCGAAACCACGACCGGCTTCACCGGCGCGGGCGGCTTCGATGGCGGCGTTGAGGGCCAGCAGGTTGGTCTGGTCGGCCAGGCCGCGAATCACATCGAGCACCTTGCCGATGTCCCGAGATTCATTGGCCAGGTCGCCGATCAGGCTGGCGGTGCTTTGCACGTCGGAACTCATGCGCTCGATGGCGGACACGGTTTCCTGCACCAGGTCGCGACCGTCACCGGCAGAGGTGGTGGCGTTCTTCGAGGCTTCCGAGGTGCTGACGGCATTGCGCGCCACTTCTTCCACGGCGCTGGTCATTTCATTGACGGCGGTGGCTGCCTGCTCGATTTCGTTGTTCTGCTGGGTCAGGCCGCGGGCGCTTTCTTCGGTGACGCAGTTGAGCTCTTCCGCTGCTGAGGCCAGCTGGGTGGCGGAACCGGAGATGTGCTGCAGGGTGTCGCGCAGTTTTTCCTGCATTTTGGCCATGGCCTGCAACAGACGCCCGGCTTCGTCGCTGCCATCGACCTTGATGGGTCGGGTCAGGTTGCCTTCGGCGATTTCTTCGGCGGCGCTCAGGGCATTGGCGATCGGCTGGGTGATGCTGCGGGTCAGCAGCCAGGCGAACAGCAGGGTCAGGCCAGTAGCCAGTACCAGCAGGGTGACCACCAGGTTGAACGCCGAGGAGTACTGCACGGCAGCCTTCTGGTTGGTGTCTATGGTCTGCTGGGTGTTGATCTCCAGCAGGCGGTTGAGCACCGTGTTCATGGCTTCCGAGTTATTCAGCAAGTCGGTATTGAGCAGGTTGCGCAGCTCGTCCACCTGGTTGCTGCGGGACAGGGTCTTCATCCGCTCTTCGATCTGCCGGTACTGACCCAGCAACTGGATGTACTGGTCGTAGGCGGATTTTTCCGCCGGGCTGGTGATGAGCTTCTCGTAGGTGGTCTGGGCGCTGCGGATCTGCTGGTTGCGCATCTCCAGCAGTTCAATGGTCTTTTGCTGGACATCAGGTTCACGGTTGACCAGCAAACGATAGGACAGCACCCGCAGACGCAGGGTCAGTTGGGTGAACTCGTCGAGACTCTTGATGCTCGGCACGCTGCTCAGGGTGATGTCCTCGGCGGCGCCGCGGATCTTGCTCATCTGGTTCAGGGCGAACACACCGAGGATCAGCATCAAGCCGCCGATCATGGCAAAGCCGAGGAAGGCCCGTGGTGCGATATTCATATTACGTAGGGACATGGTGGGGTACCAAAAAGGGCGCATCCGTGCGGGGCTTGAGACTGATCTACCGTGACATATCGGTCGTACGACTAAAGTCTTGAGTCTCGCCGTGGATTTAGCCTGTTGGGTACACACCTATCGGAGGGGAGTGAGCGACGGTAGCCCTCGCTCCGGCCGTGAAGCACAGGGGCCGGAGCGCGCTGGCAGGTCACTAGAGGGTGAAGCGGGTCACCAGGTTGCTCAGATCGACGGCCAGGTGTGACAACTCGTTGCTGGCGGCGCGGGTCTGGTTGGCGCCCGAGGTGGACTGCACCGACAAGTCGTGGATGTTCACCAGGTTGCGGTCCACTTCCCGGGCCACCTGGGCCTGCTCTTCAGCGGCGCTGGCGATCACCAGGTTGCGTTCGTTGATCTCGCTGATGGCACTGTTGATGGTGTCCAGGGACTGGCCGGCGCTGCGAGCGATGTTCAGGGTCGACTCGGCGCGCTCGGTGCTGTTGCGCATGGAGTCCACGGCGTGCTCGGTGCCGCTCTGGATGCTGCCGATCATGCGTTCGATTTCGCTGGTGGACTGCTGGGTGCGATGGGCCAGGGCGCGGACTTCATCGGCGACCACGGCGAAACCACGACCGGCTTCACCGGCGCGGGCGGCTTCGATGGCGGCATTGAGGGCCAGCAGGTTGGTCTGGTCGGCCAGGCCACGAATCACGTCGAGGACCTTGCCGATGTCCCGGGATTCGTTGGCCAGGTCGCCGATCAGGCTGGCAGTGCCCTGCACATCACCGGTCATGCGCTCAATGGCCGAGACGGTTTCCTGCACCATGTCCCGCCCGTTTTCGGCTGAACGGGTCGCGCTCTGGGAGGCCTCGGAGGTGCTGACGGCATTGCGCGCCACTTCTTCCACAGCGCTGGTCATTTGATTGACCGCAGTGGCCGCTTGTTCGATTTCATTATTCTGCTGGTTCATGCCGCGAGCGCCTTCGTCTGTGACGCTGTTGAGCTCCTCGGCAGCCGAAGCCAGTTGGTGGGCGGAGCCGGAAATGCGCTGCAGGGTGTCACGCAGCTTTTCCTGCATCTTGGCCATGGCCTGCAGCAGGCGCCCGGCTTCATCGTTGCCGTCGACTTCGATCGGCCGGGACAGATTGCCTTCGGCGATTTCTTCGGCGGCGCTCAGGGCATTGGCGATCGGCTGGGTGATGCTACGGGTCAGCAGCCAGGCGAACAGCAGGGTCAGGCCGGTGGATAACACCAGCAGTATCACCACCAGGTTGACGGCTTTGTTGTACTGGCTGGCGGCTTCTTGATCACTGGTCTCGGAGTACTGGGTGTTGATTTTCACCAACTGCTCCAGGACTTTGTTGATGGTGTCGGCACTCTCCATCAGATCGCTGTTCAACAGTTTTTGCATGCCTTCGAGCTGGTTGTCCTGTGACAGCTGGATCAGCCGGTTTTCCAGTTCGCGGTGTTCGCTCAGTAGCTTGATGTATTGATCGTAGGCGGCTTGCTCTTCAGGGCTGCTGATCAGCGGTTCGTAGCTCACCCGGGCTGCTTCGATCATCTGGTTGCGCTGAGCAATGGCATCCATGGCGCGTTGTTGCGCTTCAGGTACACGGTTGATCAATAGGCGGTAGGCCTGGACCCGCTGGCGCAGGGTCAGTTGAGTGAAGTCATCGACGCTCTTGATGCTGGGAATGGTGTCCTGGGTAATTCTTTCGGTGGCTGCGCGGATCTTGCTCATCTGATTCAGGGCAAAGACCCCGAGAAACAACATCAAGCAGCCTATCAGGGCAAATCCGAGGAATGCCCTCGGAGCGATATTCATGGTGCGCAGGGACATTGAATTTACCTCGGGTGAGCGCTGTTTGCGCCTTGTGAATCGGGGACGTACCTGTGCTATCGCATTGAAGAAGTGCTTCTTGAACCGCCAGGAGCATGTTCAGAAATATCGGGATGCTTTTTGGGAAACTTCCGAAAAAAATGCAAGGTCCGACGGACCGTCAGGAACCGCAGGGGAGAAAGGCAGTCTCTAACAGCTCTCGCGGAACGGTCATCGCCAGTAAAATCAAGGCTTTGCGCCTGGATAACCCTGGCATCCAAGGTGACTTTTCTTTATCGTACGCGCCCTTTGCAAAAAGCCTGGAAGATCAAAATGTTGGAAGCATCCCTCAGCCAATTGGAACAGCTGGTCAGTGATCTGGTGGTACAGAATCAGGAACTGCTCGGTACGAACGAAGCCCTCAAGGAACAACTGGCCCAGGCCAAGGATGAAAACGACAGCTTGCAGCTGAGTCTGATGGAGCAGGAAGAAAAGCAGGGCGCTACCACCGCCCGGATCCAGGCTCTGGTTGAGCGTGTCAGTGCGAGCCCGGCCAATCCATGAAGCATCACATCGATGGGGTGAAGGTCGTCTCGATCCTGGGGGAGGATTATTCGATCAAGGCGCCGGCAGGTCAGGAACAAACCCTGATGGACGCCGCGTTGATGCTCAAGGCGGCCCTGGCCGACACCAAGAAGAAGTACCCGACGCTGATTGGCGAGCGCCTGCTGGTGCTGGCAGCGATGAACCTGTGTTCGCAGCAGATCGATATGAAGAAGCAGCATGCGCAGGAGCTTGAGCGTTATCAGGAGCAGGTGAGCGCCACGGTCGAGGTGATCGCCAAGACTATCCAGCAGAATTGATGGAACTGCACACAGTTAGCGGGTAATGAGTTGGACAAACATTATTAATGTTTGTATACAACTTTCCGCGGCTGGCGCGGTATCTCAGCCTCTTATAACCATAAGAAAGAGGTGTTCCATGCAATTCTGGCGACGCAGTATTCAATGGCAGCTGATCCTCGGCATGGGATCGGCCCTGCTGGTCAGCCTGCTAGTGGTCGTAGCCCTCTACACCGTGCTGATCAATAACCTGACCCAGAACTACCTGGTGGACAGGGCGCTGCCTTCGAGCATTGAAGCCATGCGCAACGATATCGAACGCATCCTCACCCAGCCGCTGACGGTTGCCCGGGGCATTGCCAGCAATGGCATGTTGCGTGACTGGCTGGCGGCCGGTGAGGACCCTTCCCAGGCCCCGGCATTTGTCGACTACCTGGAAGGCATCCGTGCCGAGAGCCAGGCCTTCACCACGCTGATGGTGGGCACCGCGAGCAATCACTACTACAACGAGAAAGGCCTGGATCGCACGCTTAGCCGGTCCAACCCGAAGGACTCCTGGTTCTACAACTTCATCGACAGCGACCAGCCACGGCTATTGAACATCGACACTGATGTGACGACTGGCGAGTTGGCGATGTTCATCGATCTGCGGGTCAAGAAGGACGGCAAGCTGGTGGGCGTTGCCGGGCTTGGGCTGAAGATGAAGGCGTTGTCCGAGCTGATCCACAATTTCAGTTTCGGCGAGCGTGGCAAGGTCTACCTGGTGCGCTCGGACGGCTTGATCCAGGTGCACCCCGAGGCGCAATTCAGTGGCAAACGGCATCTGTCGGAGCAGATCGGCGCCACCGCGGCCGAGGCGGTCATGGGCCATGCAGGGCTGGCCAGCAGCCGCTTCGAGCGGGACGGTGAAGGTTTTCTCGCCTTGAGCCTGCCTTTGCGGGGCATGGGCTGGTCGCTGGTAGCGGAGGTGCCCGAAGCACAGATCTATGCTGAGGCCCGGCAAGCCCTGTGGACGACCACCGGGATTGGCTTGGCCATCGCCATGGTCTGCCTGTTGCTGGTGGTATGGCTGGCCCGTGGGCTGGTGCGTCCAGTGCGACAGGTGACCGACGGCTTGGTCGCGATCGGCAGTGGTGGCGGTGACCTGACCCTGCGCCTGGATGCCAGTCGCGCCGACGAACTGGGGGATCTGGCCCGGGGCTTCAACCGTTTCCTTGATAGCCAGCGCGGCATGATCGGCGAAGTGCTGGCCACCACCGAGCGCCTGCGCTCGTCCGTCGGGCAAGTGGCTGCGGTGGTGGAGAACACCGCCGAACGCTCCGGCCGGCAACAGCAAATGACCGACATGGTGGCCACCGCGGTGCATCAGATGGGCCTGACGGTCCAGGACATCGCGCGTAATGCCGGACAGGCGGCGGACGCTTCCCAGTCAGCCCGAGACGAAGCCCTGCAGGCCAGGGACGTGGTGGGTGGGTCAATCCGGCACATCGAGAGCATGTCCGGGGAAATCGCCCTGGCCGCCGCTGCCGTGAGCGAGCTGGCGGAACAGGTGGCTTCGATTGATCAGGTGCTGGCGGTGATTCGCGGGGTCTCCGAGCAGACCAACCTGCTGGCCCTCAACGCGGCCATCGAAGCCGCTCGGGCCGGGGACCTGGGTCGTGGTTTTGCCGTGGTGGCCGATGAAGTCCGGACCCTGGCCCAACGTACCCAGGCGTCCACCGATGAAATCCAGCAGATGATCCAAAGCCTCAAGCAAGGCGCGGAAAATGCGGTGACCTCGATGCACGCCGGGCAGGCGGCGACCGGCACGGGCGTCGAGTCGAGCCAGCAGACCGGGGCTTCGCTGACCGCGATTACCGGGCAGGTGGAACACATCAGCGAGATCAACCAGCAGGTGGCCACCGCTACCGAAGAGCAGTCGGCGGTGACCGAAGAGATCAACCGCAATGTCCAGGGTATTTCCGATCTGGCTCGGGCCACTGCCGCTGAAGTGCATGCCTGTCGTGAAGACTGTCGGACCTTGCAGCGCCTGGCCGAGGACCTCGCACGCCAGGTCGGCGGGTTCAAGTTGCGCTGATCGCCCAGCCTGTAGAAGCAGGCTTGCCAGCGAACCGCGTGCTGCGCAGTGTCAGGCCGGGCGCTTTCGCCGGCAAGCCGGCTCCTACGAGCGTGGAGTGAAGCCTCGTGTAGGAACTGACTTGCCAGCGAACCGCGTGCTGCGCAGTGTCAGGCCGGGCGCTTTCGCCGGCAAGCCGGCTCCTACGAGCGTGGAGTGAAGCCTCGTGTAGGAGCTGGCTTGCCAGCGAACCGTGCGCTGCGCAGTGTCAGGCCGGGCGCTTTCGCCGGCAAGCCGGCTCCTACGAGCGTGGAGTGAAGCCTCGTGTAGGAGCTGGCTTGCCAGCGAACCGTGCGCTGCGCAGTGTCAGGCCGGGCGCTTTCGCCGGCAAGCCGGCTCCTACGAGCGTGGAGTGAAGCCTCGTGTAGGAG
>NZ_JAAARL010000040.1:0-32025 GCF_009908205.1 Pseudomonas sp. Fl5BN2
TTTATCGCTCATTACAACCATCGGCGTTGTCACTCTGCCTCGAACAACCTGCCGCCAGCTGCTTTTGAAAGGCTGGCGGCCTAATACTCCTACAGGATGGTCCAAAAAAACTGGACCACTACAAGCCAGCTCCTACAAGGCCTCATTCGGTTGGGTGCGTTCTGCGACGAAGCTCTGCAGTTGCGGGTAGAAGGCTCGGAAATCTTCGCTCAAGGGCTGATATAGCCGCTCCAGCTCGATCATCGCGGCAGTCAGTTCCTCCGGCCGCGACAGGCGCCGGGCGATGCCGCGCAATACCTGATCCAGAATCTGGAAATCTCGATAGGAACCGAGCCAGTCATCGGCCGCCATGTAGGGCGCAATCTGCGCCAGCCGTCCCGGCAGTTGCGGTTCGGCCGCCAGTGCCCGATAGACGTCGGCAGTGAACTGCGGCAAGGGGCGATCGGCGTACTGGCTCCAGTCCCGGGCCAGGCAATGATCGAAGAACACATCGATGACAATCCCGGCATAACGTCGCCGGGTCAGGGAGAAACGCGACAGCGCCGCCGCCACCAGCGGGTGGCTATCGGTGTAGGTATCAATGCGCCGATGCAGCTGGATCGCCGCCTCGACCTCGGGGGGAAACTGCCCTTGCAGGCGCCCTTTGACGAAATCGCCATACAAGCTGCCGAGTAATTGACCCGGGCGCTGGCCGCCGAGGTGCAGATGTGCGAGATAATTCATTCGCGCAGCTTAGCACCGCGCCAAATATATCGTTATAACTCGATATACCGATAAAGAATGACTTAAGATCAAAATCATATTGGTATATCGCGAAATAACGATTTAAATTTCGCCTCATCGCGATACAACGTTTTACGGAAAACGAGCACCGCCATGTCCCTCGACCTCGACGAAATAATAAAAGCTCTGGCTCATCCTGTACGCAGAGAAATCCTGCACTGGCTGAAAGACCCGACTGTCGAATTTCCCGATCAGGCCCACAGCAATGAGCACGGCGTGTGTGCCGGGCAGATCGATCAACGCTGCGGCCTGTCGCAGTCGACCGTCTCCGCCCACCTCGCCACCCTGCAACGTGCTGGCCTGATCAGCAGCCGCAAAGTCGGCCAATGGCATTTTTTCAAACGCAATGAGGAAACCATCCAGCAGTTCCTCACGCAAATGAGCCAACAGCTCTGATCTGACAAGGACCCGACAATGCCCCTTTCACTGCTCATCCTGGCCTTGAGCGCCTTCGCTATCGGCACCACCGAGTTCGTCATCATGGGCTTGCTGCCCGATGTGGCGGCGGACCTTGGGGTATCGATTCCCGGCGCCGGCTGGCTAGTCACCGGTTATGCCCTGGGCGTGGCTATCGGGGCACCGTTCATGGCCCTGGCGACCGCCCGGCTGCCACGCAAGGCCGCCCTGGTGGCCTTGATGGGGATCTTCATTGTCGGCAACCTGCTGTGTGCACTGGCCAGTGATTACAACGTGCTGATGTTCGCCCGGATAATCACCGCGCTGTGCCACGGCGCCTTCTTCGGTATTGGTTCAGTAGTCGCAGCAGGCCTGGTGCCCGCCAACAAGCGTGCTTCGGCAGTGGCCCTGATGTTCACCGGGCTGACCCTGGCCAACGTGCTCGGCGTACCGCTGGGCACCGCGCTGGGCCAGGAAGCCGGCTGGCGCTCGACCTTCTGGGCGGTGACAGTGATCGGCGTGGTGGCATTGATCGGCCTGCTGCGCTTTCTGCCGGCCAAGCGTGACGAGGAAAAACTCGACATGCGTGCGGAACTGGCGGCCCTCAAGGGCGCGGGGATCTGGCTGTCCCTGAGCATGACCGCGCTATTTTCGGCGTCGATGTTCACCCTGTTCACCTATGTCGCGCCGCTGCTTGGCGATGTCACCGGCGTATCGCCCAAGGGCGTGACCTGGACCCTACTGCTGATCGGCCTGGGCCTGACCCTGGGCAACATCATTGGCGGCAAGCTAGCGGACAAGCGCCTGGGGGCCACCCTGATCGGCGTGTTCGCGGCCATGGCCGTGGTGTCCACTGTGCTGACCTGGACCAGCGTTGCGCTGATCCCCACGGAAATCACCCTGTTCCTCTGGGCCACCGCCTCCTTCGCGGCAGTGCCGGCACTGCAGGTCAATGTGGTGACCTTCGGCAAGGCCGCGCCGAACCTGGTTTCTACCCTGAACATCGGCGCCTTCAACATCGGCAACGCCCTGGGCGCCTGGGTCGGCGGCAGCGTCATCGCCCACGGTTTCGGCCTGACCAGCGTGCCATTGGCGGCGGCGGTCCTGGCGATCCTGGCCCTGCTGGTGACGTTGATTACCTTTCGCCAGGGCGGCAACGCCGAACTGGCCCCTGCGACCCACTGATCCGTTTCTTTCCTATATAGAAGGCTGCATTCCATGACGACTATCTTTGATCCGATCAAGATCGGCGACCTCGAGCTGTCCAACCGCATCATCATGGCGCCGCTGACCCGCTGCCGCGCCGACGCTGGCCGCGTACCCAACGCACTGATGGCCGAGTACTACGTGCAGCGGGCTTCCGCTGGCCTGATCCTCAGCGAGGCCACCTCGGTGACCCCAATGGGCGTGGGCTACCCGGACACTCCCGGCATCTGGTCCAACGACCAGGTGCGTGGCTGGTCCAACGTGACCAAGGCAGTGCATGGCGCTGGCGGCAAGATCTTCCTGCAGCTGTGGCACGTGGGCCGGATTTCCCACCCGTCCTACCTGGACGGTGAAACGCCAGTGGCGCCAAGCGCCATCCAGCCCAAGGGCCATGTCAGCCTGGTGCGCCCACTGGCCGACTACCCAACCCCGCGCGCCCTGGAAACCGCTGAGATCGCCGACATCGTCGACGCTTACCGGGTCGGTGCGGAAAACGCCAAGGCTGCCGGTTTCGATGGCGTGGAAATCCACGGCGCCAACGGTTACCTGCTGGACCAGTTCCTGCAAAGCAGCACCAACCAGCGCACCGACCAGTACGGCGGCTCCCTGGAGAACCGTGCCCGCCTGCTGCTGGAAGTCACCGACGCCGCCATCGAGATCTGGGGCGCCGGCCGAGTGGGCGTGCACCTGGCCCCCCGTGCCGACTCCCATGACATGGGTGACGACAACCTGGCGGAGACCTTCACTTACGTAGCTCGCGAGCTGGGCAAACGCGGCATCGCCTTTATCTGCTCCCGCGAAAAAGAAGGCGCTGACAGCCTGGGCCCGCAGCTGAAAGCGGCCTTCGGCGGCCCGTACATCGCCAACGAGCGTTTCACCAAGGACAGTGCCAATGCCTGGCTGGCCAGCGGCAAGGCTGATGCCGTAGCATTCGGCGTGCCCTTCATCGCCAACCCGGATCTGCCAGCCCGGTTGAAGGCTGACGCACCGCTGAACCAAGCGCACCCGGAAACCTTCTACTCCAAAGGCCCGGTTGGCTACATCGACTACCCGACGCTGTAAGCCTGCGCAGCTGACAAAAAAGCCCCGGCTCGCCAGAGCCGGGGCTTTTTATTGCCTGCACGTTGCCAATAGCCGCTGCGAAGGCTGTGTATAGGACAGCAGGACTTTCGGCGTACGCAGGATTGTCGCTGGATCACAGCTTGAGGCAAATTTTGCATGCGCCCGCGGGTGCCAGGTTCAACGTTTGCAGTGGGCCCAGGCCACTGCCAGGCCACTTAGGCAGATCACAGCGAGCCAACCAGGCCGTAGCTGTCCGGGGTCAGGCCAAAGATCAGGAGGTACTTGGACAGCGCGTCATGGCTGGCGAAAAGCAGAACAGCCAGGCAAATCAGCGCGATCCCCTTGATCGGCTATTCTGCGCCGCTGAACGGTGAAGGGTTCACACTCATTCACACACCCGCAACAAATCCCCTACAAAATACGTAGCTCGCTATCTATCAAGATGCGGCCAGCCCGTATATAAAAGCACCCCATCGCGATCTGGCGACCGCAGGAATGAACATCCCTCGCCTTAAATGTTGACACAACTGGACTCAATTACGCATGTTGTCTTAATGACGGAGACTTGGGCTCAGGCGCAGCATATCCAGCCCGATGTCGATCCAGCGCTCTGCCTCGGTGTGCAGGGCGAAGCTTTCCGGGGCCAGCAACCATTGGTAAAGGATGCCATCGATAAACGCATGCATGCTGATAGCCGCCCTCGTCGTGTCGAGGTTTTCGGGCAATTGCCCACGATTGACTGCATTACGCAGTGCCAACTCGATGTGTACGTTGCAGTCCAGGCTGGCAGCGCGACGCTGGCGGCGCAGGTCGCACATTTCATCGGTGAATTCGCACTTATGAAACAGGATTTCATTGATGCGACGGGTTTTCGGGTCCAGGGCAACTTGATGAAACAAATGAATGAGCAATTTGCGTATCCAGCCCAACGGATCCATCTCATCTACATTTTCACTGGCTGCGGCCATCTCATCCAGCGGTTCACGCAGGCTGTCGAGCATGGCCTGCACCAGGTCGGCCTTATTGCTGAAGTGCCAGTAGATAGCGCCCCGCGTCACCCCCGCCAGCGCCGCGATATCGGCCAGGGTAGTACGCGCCACGCCACGCTCGTAAAAGGCCTTTTCGGCCGCCTCGAGTATTTGGCTACGGGTTTCTTGAGCTTCCTCTTTGGTACGACGGACCATGGCAGTAAAACCTCGATCAGGATCTTTCAGCGATGCGTGAAGACCTTCTGAATAAATATGGAACGGCATCTCAGGTGCCGTTTGCCCAGCCTACAATTCAACACCTACTGAGGCTTTTGTAACCGGATGGGTACGCCGCCAGGGTATTTACAAACAGCCATGAACGTAAGTATATTCCTTAGCAAGCTACTAATCCACTCAGCCAACTCTTTTTACCCTTCCACTTTTCTTGTGCGCCTCTCGCGTGCCTGACCCGAGGATCTTCATGCAATTCAAGCCAGCTGTTACCGCTCTGGTTACTGCCGTCGCCCTGGCATCGCTGCTCAGCGGATGTAAAAAGGAAGAGGCGGCGCCAGCCCCTCAAGCCCCTCAGGTCGGCGTGGTCACCCTGCAAACACAAGCCTTTACCTTGACTTCCGAACTCCCGGGCCGGACCACCGCGTTCCGTATTGCAGAAGTTCGCCCACAGGTAAACGGGATCATTCTCAAGCGTTTGTTCAAAGAAGGTGGAGACGTTAAGGAAGGTCAGCAGCTTTATCAGATCGATCCATCGGTCTATGAGGCAACGCTGAAGAGTGCCGAGGCCAATCTGCAATCGACCAAGTCGATTTCCGACCGCTACAAGCAATTGGTCAATGAACAGGCCGTGAGCCGCCAGGAATACGACACTGCCGTGGCCAACCGCCTGCAGTCGGAAGCCTCGCTGCAAAGCGTCCAGATCAACCTGCGCTACACCAAGGTGCTGTCGCCATTGACCGGTCGTATCGGCCGTTCCTCGGTGACCGAGGGCGCG
Source organism: Pseudomonas sp. Fl5BN2 (assembly GCF_009908205.1). Classification (NCBI taxonomy): domain Bacteria; kingdom Pseudomonadati; phylum Pseudomonadota; class Gammaproteobacteria; order Pseudomonadales; family Pseudomonadaceae; genus Pseudomonas; species Pseudomonas sp. Fl5BN2. The sequence continues at coordinate 5,425 of NZ_JAAARL010000040.1, forward strand.
CTGGTGAGCAACGGCCAGGCCGATGCCATGGCGGTGATCCAGCAGTTGGACCCGATCTACGTCGACGTCACCCAGTCCTCGGTGGAGCTGCTGGAGTTGCGTCGTGAGCTGGAAAGTGGCCGCCTGCAGAAAGTCGGCGAGAACGCCGCCAAGGTCAAACTGACCCTGGAAGACGGCAGCCAGTACAAGCTCGATGGCAAACTGGAGTTTTCCGAAGTCTCGGTGGATGAAACCACCGGTTCGGTGACCCTGCGCGCAGTGTTCCCGAACCCTCAGCACACCCTGCTGCCGGGCATGTTCGTACACGCCCAGTTGCAAGCCGGGGTGAACACTGCCGCAATCCTGGCGCCACAACAAGGCGTGACCCGTGACCTCAAGGGCACCCCAACCGCTCTGGTGGTTGGCCCGGATAACAAGGTCGAACTGCGTCAGCTCAAGGCCAGCCGCACTGTCGGTACCCAGTGGCTGGTGGAAGATGGCCTGAAAGCCGGTGATCGCCTGATCACCGAGGGTCTGCAATTCGTCAAGCCAGGCGTTGAAGTCAAAGCCAGCGAAGCGACCAATGTAGCAGCGAAGAACCCGGCCCCCGCACAGGCAACTGACAAAGCTGCAGGCGGCAAAGGGGAGTAAACCATGTCGAAATTTTTTATCGACCGTCCGATTTTCGCCTGGGTAATTGCCCTGGTGATCATGTTGGTCGGGGCTCTATCGATCCTCAAATTGCCGATCAACCAGTACCCGAGCATTGCTCCTCCGGCGATCGCGATCTCCGTGACCTACCCAGGCGCTTCCGCACAGACTGTGCAGGACACCGTGGTCCAGGTGATCGAGCAGCAGCTCAACGGTATCGACAACCTGCGTTATGTGTCCTCGGAAAGTAACTCCGACGGCAGCATGACCATCACCGCGACCTTCGAGCAGGGCACCAACTCGGACACCGCGCAGGTCCAGGTGCAGAACAAGCTCAACCTGGCCACCCCGCTGCTGCCTCAGGAAGTGCAGCAACAGGGTATCCGCGTGACCAAGGCAGTGAAGAACTTCCTGCTGGTGATCGGCGTGGTGTCCGAGGACGGCAGCATGTCCAAGGACGACCTGTCGAACTACATCGTGTCGAACATGCAGGACCCGATCTCGCGGACCGCGGGTGTCGGTGACTTCCAGGTGTTTGGTGCCCAGTACGCGATGCGGATCTGGCTCGACCCGGCCAAACTGAACAACTACAACCTGACCCCAGTGGATGTGAAGACCGCGGTTGCGGCACAGAACGTCCAGGTATCGTCCGGCCAGATCGGCGGCCTGCCCGCCCTGCCCGGCCAGCAACTCAACGCCACCATCATCGGCAAGACCCGCCTGCAGACCGCCGAGCAGTTCAAGGCGATTTTGCTTAAGGTCAACAAGGACGGCTCGCAAGTGCGCCTGGGTGACGTCGCGGACGTCAGCCTGGGCGGCGAGAACTACGCCGTCAGCGCCCAGTTCAACGGCAGTCCGGCGTCCGGCCTGGCGGTGAAACTGGCCAACGGTGCCAACGCCCTGGACACGGCCAAGGCTCTGCGCAACACCATCAAGGACCTGGAACCCTTCTTCCCGCAGGGCATGAAGGTGGTATTCCCGTACGACACCACCCCGGTGGTGACTGAATCCATCAAGGGTGTGGTTGAAACCCTGGTGGAAGCGATCGTCCTGGTGTTCCTGGTGATGTTCCTGTTCCTGCAGAACTTCCGCGCCACGGTGATCACCACCATGACGGTGCCGGTGGTACTGCTGGGGACCTTCGGCATCCTCGCGGCGGCCGGGTTCAGTATCAACACCCTGACTATGTTCGGCATGGTGCTGGCCATCGGCTTGCTGGTGGACGACGCCATCGTCGTGGTGGAGAACGTCGAACGGGTCATGCACGAGGAAGGCCTGTCACCCAAGGAAGCAACGAAAAAGTCCATGGGCCAGATCCAGGGAGCCCTGGTGGGTATCGCCCTGGTGCTGTCCGCGGTACTGCTGCCGATGGCGTTCTTCAGCGGCTCCACCGGGGTGATCTACAAACAGTTCTCGATCACCGTGGTATCGGCCATGGCCCTGTCGGTGCTGGTCGCCCTGATCTTCACCCCAGCCCTGTGCGCCACCATGCTCAAGGCCGTGCCACAAGGCGAACACGCCACCGAGAAGCGCGGTTTCTTCGGCTGGTTCAACCGGACCTTCGATCGCAGCGTGAAAAGCTACGAGCGTGGCGTCGGCAACATGCTGCGGCACAAGGTGCCTTACCTGCTGGCCTACGTGTTGATCGTGCTCGGCATGATCTGGCTGTTCACCCGCATCCCGACAGCGTTCCTGCCGGAAGAAGACCAGGGCGTTCTGTTCGCCCAGGTACAGACGCCAGCCGGTTCCAGTGCCGAGCGGACCCAGGTAGTGGTCGATGAAATGCGCGCCTACCTGCTGGACAAGGAAAAGGACACCGTCGCCTCGGTGTTCACTGTGAACGGTTTCAACTTCGCCGGTCGCGGCCAGAGCTCGGGTATGGCCTTCATCATGCTCAAGCCGTGGGGCGAGCGCTCTGCGGAAAACAGTGTGTTCAACCTGGCGAACCGCGCCCAGCAGCACTTCTTCAGCTTCCGTGACGCAATGGTGTTCGCCTTCGCGCCACCGGCAGTACTGGAGTTGGGTAACGCCACCGGTTTCGACGTGTTCCTCCAGGACCGCGCCGGTATCGGTCACGACAAGCTGATGGCTGCGCGTAACCAGTTCCTTGGCATGGCGGCCCAGAGCAAAGTGCTGTCTCAGGTGCGTCCGAACGGCCTGAGCGATGAACCGCAATACCAGTTGAGCATCGATGACGAACGCGCCAGTGCCTTGGGCGTGACCCTCACCGACATCAACAACACCCTGTCGATTGCCCTGGGCAGTAGCTACGTCAACGACTTCATCGACCGTGGTCGAGTGAAGAAGGTCTACATCCAGGGTCAGGCCGGTGCACGCATGAGCCCCGAAGACCTGAAGAAGTGGTACGTACGCAACAGCGCCGGGACCATGGTGCCGTTCTCCTCCTTCGCCAAGGGCGAGTGGATCTACGGTTCGCCGAAGCTGGCCCGTTACAACGGCGTTGAAGCCATGGAAATTCTCGGTGCGCCAGCCCCTGGCTACAGTACCGGCGAGGCCATGGCGGAAGTCGAAGCCATCGCGGCAAAACTGCCACCAGGTGTCGGTATCTCCTGGACCGGTCTGTCCTACGAGGAACGTCTATCAGGCTCCCAGGCACCTGCGTTGTACGCCTTGTCCCTGCTGATGGTGTTCCTGTGTCTGGCGGCACTGTATGAAAGCTGGTCGATTCCGATCGCGGTCATGTTGGTGGTGCCACTGGGGATCATCGGTGCACTGATGGCCACCAGCCTGCGGGGTCTGTCCAACGACGTGTACTTCCAGGTGGGGCTGTTGGTGACCATCGGCCTGGCGGCGAAAAACGCCATTCTGATCGTCGAGTTCGCCAAGGAACTGCATGAGCAGGGCCGTAGCCTGGTGGACGCCGCGGTAGAAGCCTGCCGCATGCGTCTGCGTCCGATCATCATGACCTCCCTGGCCTTCGTCCTTGGGGTTGTGCCACTGGCCGTCTCCACCGGCGCCGGTTCGGGCAGCCAGCATGCGATCGGTACCGGGGTAATTGGCGGTATGCTCACCGCGACGATTCTGGCGATCTTCTGGGTACCGTTGTTCTTCGTCACCGTATCGTCCATGGGCCGCAGGAAAGCGGACCAATCAGAAACTACTGCAAACCCTAATGAGGCTGGCCAATGAGCAAGTCGCTACTCTCCCTGGCAATCACCGCCATTGCGCTAAGTGGTTGCTCGCTGATACCGGATTATCAGCGACCGGAAGCGCCGGTGGCGGCGCAATTCCCCCAAGGCCCTGCCTACTCGCCAAAGGAGGCCGCCAACGTGGCGGCCGCCGAACAGGGCTGGCGGCAGTTCTTCCATGACCCGGCGCTGCAGCAGCTGATCCAGACCGCGCTGGAAAACAACCGTGATCTCAAGGTCGCGGCGCTGAACATCGACGCCTATGCCGCGCAGTACCAGATCCAGCGCGCCGACCTGTTCCCGGCGGTTTCCGCCAACGGCAGCGGCCAACGCCAGCGTCTGCCGGCCCGGGCTTCGAGCTCCGGCAAGGAGATGATCTCCAGCCAGTACTCCGCCACCGTCGGCATCAGCGCCTATGAGCTGGACCTGTTCGGCCGTGTCCGCAGCTTGAGCGAGCAGGCCTTGCAGACCTATTTCTCCAGCGAAGAGGCTCGCCGCAGCACCCAGATCAGCCTGGTGGCCAGCGTGGCCAATGCCTACATGACCTGGCAAGCCGACAAGGAACTGCTGAAGCTGACCCAGGACACCCTCGGGGCTTACGAAGAAAGCTACCGCCTGACTTCCCGCAGCAACGAAGTGGGTGTGGCCTCGGCCCTGGACCTGAGCCAGTCACGGACCTCAGTGGAAAACGCCCGGGTACAACTGGCGCGCTACACCCGCCAGGTGGCCCAGGATGAAAACAGCCTGACCCTGTTGCTGGGCACGGCGATTCCGGCCAGCCTGCCGACTGCCGAACCGCTGTCGGCCGACCTGCTGAGCGATCTGCCAGCGGGCCTGCCGTCGGAGCTGCTGCAACGGCGTCCGGACATCCTCGAAGCCGAGTACAAGCTGAAAGCGGCCAATGCCAACATTGGCGCGGCACGAGCAGCGTTCTTCCCGAGCATCAGCCTGACGGCCAACGCCGGCACCTTGAGCCCGGACCTGTCGGGCCTGTTCAAGGGGGGCTCGGGGACCTGGCTGTTCCAGCCGCAGATCAACCTGCCGATCTTCAACGCAGGCAGTCTGCGTGCCAGCCTGGACTACTCGAAGATCCAGAAAGACATCAGCGTCGCGCAGTACGAGAAGTCCATCCAAACCGCCTTCCAGGAGGTCTCCGATGGCCTGGCAGCACGCCAGACCTACAACCAGCAGTTGCAGGCCCAGCGTGATTTCGTCAGCGCCAACCAGGACTACTACCGTCTGGCCGAGCGCCGCTATCGCATTGGCGTCGACAGCAACCTGACCTTCCTCGATGCCCAGCGGTCGCTGTTCAGCGCCCAGCAGGCGTTGATCACTGATCGCCTGTCGCAGCTGACCAGCGAGGTCAATCTGTACAAGGCCCTCGGCGGTGGTTGGGGCGAGCAGACTGCGAAGAACGAAGCGGTATCTGAAAAGGCACCGGCGCTGCACCTGTTCTAAAGCACGCTCCGTTGCATGAAAACCCACCTGACGGTGGGTTTTTTTATATGTACTGATTAGGACATTTGTGTTCGCTGATCGCCCAGAAAGCATTTCCTCCAATTGATTGCCCCTGATGGGCGTCGCACCATTCCCGGCACCTGGACAAACCAATAACAACAGGTTCGATGCCATGCCCTCACGCCCTGCCCGTTCCGGCTGACCTTCAAGCTCCAACTTGCACACCTTGAAACCTGTCTGCATGGACTTTTACGGCAGTGCGTTGCTGCGCCCCTAACAATTAGAGAGACCGATCAATGAAGCCAAACACTGCACCTCAACCCCTTCTACCCAGCCTTCTGGCCCTGGCACTGGCCAGTGCGGCGTTGCCGGCAGTGGCCGAGGAGTCGGGCTTTTTCGAAGACGCCCAGGCCAACCTGAACCTGCGCAACTTCTACATCAACCGCAACTTCACCAACCCGAGCAAGGCTCAGGGCAAGGCCGAGGAATGGACCCAGAGCTTCATTCTCGATGCCAAGTCCGGGTTCACCCAAGGCACCGTCGGTTTCGGTATCGACGTACTGGGGCTGTACTCGCAGAAACTCGATGGCGGCAAAGGCACCGGTGGCACCCAGTTGCTCCCCCTGGATCACGACGGCCGCCCGGCAGACAACTTCGGGCGCCTGGGAGTGGCCTTCAAGGCTCGACTGTCGCAGACCGAGGTCAAGGTCGGCGAGTGGATGCCCGTGCTACCGATCCTGCGCTCGGATGATGGCCGCTCATTGCCACAGACCTTCCGTGGCGGCCAGATCACCTCGAAGGAAATTGCCGGCCTGACCCTCTACGGCGGCCAGTTCCGCGGCAACAGCCCGCGCGACGACAGCAGCATGAGCGACATGACGATGTTCGGCAAAGCGGCCTTCACCTCCGATCGCTTCAACTTCCAGGGTGCGGAATACGCCTTCAACGACAAACGCACCCAGATCGGCCTGTGGAATGCCGAGCTCAAGGACATCTACAGCCAGCAGTTCGTCAACCTGATCCACAGCCAACCCCTGGGCGACTGGACCCTGGGCGCCAACCTCGGCTTCTTCTATGGCAAGGAAGACGGCAGCGCCCGCGCCGGCGATCTGGAAAACCGTACCTGGTCCGGCCTGTTCTCAGCCAAATACGGCGGCAACACCTTCTATGTCGGCTTGCAGAAGCTCACCGGCGACAACGGCTGGATGCGGGTCAACGGCACCAGCGGCGGCACCCTGGCCAACGACAGCTTCAACGCCAGCTACGACAACGCCAAGGAAAAATCCTGGCAGGTGCGCCATGACTACAACTTCGCCGCCCTCGGCGTACCGGGCCTGACGCTGATGAACCGCTACATCAGCGGCAGCAACGTACACACCGCCACCGTCAGCAACGGCAAGGAATGGGGCCGGGAAAGCGAACTGGCGTACACCGTGCAGAGCGGCACGCTGAAAAACCTCAACCTGAAATGGCGCAACTCCACCATGCGCCGGGACTTCAGCAACAACGAGTTCGATGAGAACCGCCTGATCATCAGCTACCCGCTCAGCCTGCTGTAAACCTGCCCCGAGCAGATCGCGATCTCGCTCCTGTAGGAGCGAGCTTGCTCGCGATCAGGGGCACCGCAGATCAACCGACACGCCCCTTCGCCGGCAAGCCGGCTCCTACAGGCGCGATTCGGTGCCCAACTCGTCCCACACCGATTCCGCCAGGTGGAAGGTGGCGTTGGCCGCCGGGATGCCGCAGTAGATCGCACTCTGCATGATCACTTCCTTGATCTCGCTGCGGCTCACGCCATTGTTGGCCGCGGCGCGCAGGTGCAGCTTGAGTTCTTCGTTGCGGTTCATGCCGATCAGCATGGCGATGGTGATCAGGCTGCGGGTGTGCCGCGGCAGGCCCGGGCGGGTCCAGATGTCGCCCCAGGCATGGCGGGTGATCATTTCCTGGAACTCCGAGTTGAACTCGGTCAGGGCATTCAGGCTGCGGTCGACATGGGCATCGCCCAACACCGCGCGGCGTACCTGCATGCCTTCGTCATAGCGTTGCTTCTCGTCCACAAAGGGCTCCTTGAATCGTCTCTCAGGCCAGCAGGAAATCCACGACCCGGGCGCTGAAAGCGTCGCCGGCCTGGACGTTGGACAGGTGCGCGGCATAGAACTCGGCGTACTCGGCGCCCGCCACGTGCTGCTGGATGAAGTGCCCGCCGGACGGTGGTGTCACAGCGTCTTCAGTGCCGGCAATCACCAGGGTCGGCACCTTGATCACTCCCAGTTGCTCACGGAAATCCGCATCCCGCACCGCCGCGCAGTTGGCCGCATAGCCTTGCGGCGAGGTGGCCGCGAGCATGTCAGTGATCTGCTTGGCCTGGTCAGGGTGAGCTTCGGCGAAGTCGGCGGTGAACCAGCGGGCGATTGAGGCATCGCGCAGCGCCACCATGGCCGCCTGGCCATCACGCAGCACGGTCTCGATCCGCGGGTTCCACACCGACGGCTCGCCAATCTTCGCCGCGGTGTTGCACACCACCAGCTTGTGCAGGCGTTCGCCGGCGTTGATCCCCAGCCACTGGCCGATCAACCCGCCCATGGACAAACCGCAGAAATGTGCGCGCGGGATATCCAGGGCATCCAGCAGCGCGACGACGTCGCGCCCCAGTTGCTCGATGCTATAGGGGCCTTCGGTGACCAGGGAGCGGCCATGGCCACGGGTGTCCATCCGCAGCACCCGGAAATGCCGGGTGAAAGCCGTCATCTGCTTGTCCCACATGTTCAGATCGGTGCCCAGGGAGTTGGACAGCACCAGTACCGGCGCGCCCTCGGGCCCTTCGAGTTGATAGTGCAGATCGCCCTCGGCGAGTTTCACGAATCCCACAGCAGTCTCCTTCAGGCCTTCAAGGCAAAATGTTCAGCCACGGCACGCTCGACCCAGGCCTGCGCCTGGCCCAGGTAATGCGCCGGGTCCAATAGACGGTCCAGGTCCGCCGCCGACAGCTCGGCCGTGACCTGGGGCTCATCCCCCAACACCGCGCGCAGATGGCGCTGTTCGGCCACCGCGCGCTTGCAGCATTGTTCCAGCAAATGGTGGGCGGTTTCCCGGCCCAGGCGCTGGGCCAGGGCGATGCTCACCGCCTCGGCAAGCACCAGCCCCTGGGTCAGGTCGAGGTTGCGCGCCATCCGCGTGCTGTCGACTTCCAGACCCTCGGCCACCAGCAAGGCTTGTTGCAGGGCGCCGGACACCAGGCAGCAGATTTCCGGCAGGGTTTCCCATTCGGCGTGCCACAGGCCCAGGCTGCGTTCGTGCTCCTGGGGCATGGCGCTGAACATCGTCGCCAACAGGCCAGGCACCCGAGTCGCCGCGCTGATCAAGACCGCTGCACCCACCGGATTGCGCTTGTGCGGCATGGTGGACGAACCACCCTTGCCCGGCGCCGAGGGTTCGAAGACTTCGGCCGCCTCGGTCTGCATCAGCAGGCTGATGTCCCGTCCCAGCTTGCCCAGGCTGCCGGCCAGCAAGCCCAGCACCGAGGCAAACTCCACCAGGCGATCGCGCTGGGTGTGCCAGGGCTGTTCCGGCAGGCTCAGGTGTAATTCGTCGGCCAGGGCTTCGGCGATGGGCAGCGCCTGTTCGCCCAGGGCAGCCAGGGTCCCGGAGGCACCGCCGAACTGCAGCACCAGCAGGCGCGGCTTGAGTTGCTGCAGGCGCTCGCGACTGCGGGTCAGAGCCCCCAACCACCCGGCGATCTTCATGCCCAGGGTCACCGGCGTGGCGTGTTGCAACCAGGTCCGGCCGGCCATCGGGGTCGCGGCAAAACGTTTGGCCTGGGCGGCCAGGATCCCCCCCAGGCGCTCCAGGTCCTGCTCCAGCAGTTGCATGGCGCGGCGCAGTTGCAGCACCAAGCCGCTGTCCATCACGTCCTGGCTGGTGGCTCCCAGGTGCACAAAGCGCTCGGCCTCGCCATCGCAGCGGGCAATCTGCTTGCCCAGAGCCTTGACCAGGGGAATCGCCGAATTGCCGGCCGTGGCAATCGCTTCGCCCAGCAGTTGGAAGTCATACAGCGCGGCGTGACAGGCCGACTCGATGGGCGCCACCGCACTGGCGGGGATCACCCCAACCCGGGCCTGGGCCCGGGCCAGGGCCGCTTCGAAATCGAGCATCGCCTGGACCCGCCCCTGATCGCAGAATACTCTGCGCATTTCCCGGGCAGTAAAGTAGGCATCGAACAACTGATTGCTCGCAGTCAAGGTCATAAACAGTCCTTAGCAAGCCTGCGCCCGAGCCGGGCGCAGGCACACAGGTCAAAGATCGTGGTGCAGGTACGCGGCCTGTTTCGGCAAACGCAGGCTGAACAGAAAGGCAATCGCCATCATCACTGTGACGTACCAATAGAAGGTGTTTTCCATGCCCATGTTCTTGAAGTTCAGGGCCACCCACTCCGCCGAGCCACCGAAGATCGCATTGGCCACCGCATAAGCCAAGCCCACCCCTAGCGCGCGCACCTGCGGCGGGAACATCTCGGCCTTCACCAGGCCGCTGATGGAGGTGTAGAAGCTGACGATGGACAGGGCCAGAGTGATCAATACGAAGGCCAGGAAAGGGCTGGTAACGGTCTTCAGGGTCAACAGGATCGGTACCGTGAACAAGGTACCCAGGGCACCGAACCAGAGCATCGAACGGCGCCGGCCGATCTTGTCCGCGAGCATGCCGAACAACGGCTGCATGCACATGTAGAGGAACAGCGCGCCGGTCATGATGTAGCTGGCGGTTTTGGCGTGCATGCCTGCGGTGTTCACCAGGTACTTCTGCATATAGGTGGTGAATGTGTAGAAAATCAGCGAGCCGCCGGCGGTGTAGCCGAGCACGGTAATAAAGGCCGCCGAGTGATTCTTGAACAACGCCGCGATGCTGCCGGCGTCCTTGTCCTCGCGCATCTCCTTGCTGGTGGTTTCCTTTAGCGAACGGCGCAGCAGCAGGGAGATCACCGCCGCCATGGCGCCGATCACGAATGGAACGCGCCAGCCCCAGGCCTTGAGCTCCGCTTCATCGAGAAACTGCTGGAGGATCACCAGCACCAACACCGCCAGCAGTTGCCCGCCAATCAGGGTCACGTACTGGAAGGACGCGAAGAAACCGCGCTGGCCCTTGAGCGCCACTTCACTCATGTAGGTGGCGGTGGTGCCGTATTCGCCCCCTACCGACAGCCCCTGAAACAGGCGCGCCACCAGCAGCAGGAACGGTGCCCAGGCGCCGATGCTGGCATAGGTCGGCAGGAAGGCAATGACCAGGGAACCGGCGCACATCATCAGCACCGAGATCATCATCGAGTTCTTGCGCCCGTGGCGGTCGGCGACCCGGCCGAACAACCAGCCACCGATGGGGCGCATCAAAAAGCCTGCGGCGAACACCCCGGCAGTGTTGAGCAACTGCACCGTAGGATCATCAGAGGGGAAGAACGCCGGAGCAAAGTAGATGGCGCAAAAGGCATAGACGTAGAAGTCGAACCATTCCACCAGGTTGCCGGAGGAGGCACCGACAATTGCAAAAATCCTTTTGCGGCGTTCCTCTCCGGTGTAGTGACTTGTAGTTGTAGTCATGGCTTTTCACTCGTGGGGGACAGTGTGAGTCTAGACACACCTGGCAACATTCCCGCTCCCTGTAGCCGCCGCCGAAAGCTCGGGTGGCGTGTCGGCGATAGCGCCAGCGTCAGCACAATCGCCACGCCCGGGCTGGCGCAGCCTGCGACAGCCGCCACAAGAGCCAGGACGGCAGCCGCCTCCCGTCAGTAATCGAAGAACACGGTTTCCACATCAGTGCCTTGGAGGATCACATTCCATTGGTACTGGCCGCTGGCATCCGTCTTGGCCAGCAAGGTCTCGCGACGCTCTGCGGGCACACAGGCCAGCAACGGATCGGCAGCGTTGGCCGGCTCGCCGTCGAAGTAGATGCGGGTCAGCAGGTGCTTGACCAGGCCGCGGGCGAACACCAGCACCACCAGGTGCGGCGCCTGGATCGTGCCCTTGAGGCCCGGGACAGTACCCGGCTTGATGGTGGTGAAGCGAAAGCGCCCCTCGGCATCCACCGGCACCCGCCCGAAGCCCTGGAAATTCGGATCCAGGGCTTTGTCCTGGTCGTCTTCAGGGTGGCGATACTTACCGGCGGCGTTGGCCTGCCAGACTTCCAGCATCGCGTCGTTGACGAAGTTGCCGTTACCGTCCACCACCTGGCCGGTGATTGCCACCCGCTCGCCCAGGGTACCGGCCTGGGTCAGGTCCTCGCGGTTCAGCCAGGTCAGGCCGATGTGGTAGTAGGGGCCAACGGTGTGGGACGTGGTCGCGGTCAGGGTCATGTTATTTCTCCATCGGCGTGGCGTCACGGCCGCGCAGGACGATGTCCCAACGGTAACCGAGGGCATAGGAAGGAATGGTTTTCTCCAGGTCGAAACTGGCGATCAGGCGTTCCTTGGCACGGGTGTCCGGCACGCAGTTGTAGATCGGGTCGTAGGCCAACAGCGGGTCCCCGGGGAAATACATCTGGGTCACCAGACGGGTGAGGACACTCGGGCCGAACAGCGAGAAATGGATGTGCGCCGGACGCCAGGCATTGTGGTGGTTGCCCCACGGATAAGCGCCGGGCTTGATGGTCTGGAACTGGTACCAGCCATCGGCGTCGGTGACGGTGCGCCCGGTGCCGGTGAAGTTCGGGTCCAGGGGCGCGTCGTGCAGGTCGCGGTCATGGTTGTAGCGACCGGCGGCGTTGGCCTGCCAGATCTCCACCAGGATCCCCGGCACCGGCAGTCCGTTTTCGTCCAGTACCCGGCCGTGGATGATGATCCGCTCGCCCTGGGGCTCACCGGCATGCTGGGCCGTCAGGTCGTTGTCCTGGTCCTGCAGGTACTCGGCGCCGATGCTTGGGCCGGTGATTTCCGACAGCGAATGGGGCAGGAACACCAGCGGCTTGGACGGCGACCGGGTGTTGGTCGACTGGTAGGCCGGGTGCAGATAATCAGGCTGAGTACCCGCTTGCGGGCGCCGGTAACCGGGCTTGTCACTCATGGTGGTTCCTCGTTCTCTTCTTATATAGGGCAGTCATTCAGACGCGCTCGATGGCCAGTGCCAAACCTTGGCCAACACCCACGCACATGGTCGCCAGGCCTTTTTTACCACCGGTCTTTTCCAGTTGATGCAGTGCGGTCAACACCAGGCGCGCGCCGCTCATGCCCAATGGGTGACCCAGGGCGATAGCACCGCCGTTGGGGTTGACCTGCGGCGCGTCGTCCGCCAGACCCAACTCGCGCAACACCGCCAGACCCTGGCTGGCAAAGGCCTCGTTGAGCTCGATGACGTCGAAGTCACCGACCACGATCCCTAGGCGCTCAACCAGCTTGCGCACCGCCGGCACCGGGCCGATGCCCATGACCCGAGGTGCGACACCGGCGCTGGCCATCCCCAGAACTCGCGCACGCGGCGTCAGGCCGTGTTTTTTCACCGCCTCGGCTGAGGCCAGGATTAATGCCGCAGCACCGTCGTTGACCCCCGAAGCATTGCCGGCGGTGACGGTCTTGTCCGGGCCATTGACCGGTTTGAGCTTGCCCAGGGTCTCCAGGGTGGTGTCGCCACGAGGATGCTCGTCCTGCTCCACCACGGTCTCGCCCTTCTTGTGGGCGATGCGCACAGGGACGATTTCCTCGGCGAAGAACCCTGCGGCCTGGGCGGCGGCGGTACGCTGCTGGCTGCGCAGGGCAAAGGCGTCCTGGTCAGCACGGGACACCTGGTAGTCGTCCGCTACGTTGTCGGCGGTCTGCGGCATGGCATCCACGCCGTACTGGGCTTTCATCAGCGGATTGATGAAACGCCAGCCGATGGTGGTGTCTTCCAGTTTCATGTTGCGCGAGAAGGCGCTGTCGGCCTTGCCCATGACAAAAGGCGCGCGGGACATGGACTCGACGCCGCCGGCGATCGCCAGTTCCATCTCACCACTGGCAATGGCACGGAACGCGGTGCCGATGGCATCCATGCCCGAAGCACAAAGGCGGTTGAGGGTGACTCCCGGCACGCTGTCCGGCAGACCTGCCAGCAGCAACGCCATGCGTGCCACATTGCGGTTGTCCTCACCGGCCTGGTTGGCACAGCCGAAGAACACCTCGTCCAGGGCGTTCCAGTCCACTGCTGGATTACGTTCCATCAGCGCCTTGATCGGTACCGCAGCCAGGTCATCGGCGCGGACTGCCGACAGCCCCCCGCCAAAACGGCCAATGGGGGTACGGATCGCATCACAGATAAATACCTCACGCATCAGGCTTCTCCAGGCGCTTGACCATGGGCCGCGGCAGTGCGGGCTTCCAGGTCACGCAGGGCAGTGAGTTCGACTTCGGTAGGGACGGCGGTCTCGGCCACCTGATCGGCGAAACGGATGGCCCAGCCAGTGGCGGCCACCACCTGCTCGCGGGTCACCCCCGGGTGCAGTGCCGTGACGATGAATTCGTGGGTGTCGGCTTCCGGCTCCATGATGCACAGGTCGGTGATGATTCCCACCGGACCGGCTCCAGGCAGGCCCAGGCGCTTGCGCGAGTCGCCGCCTTCGCCGTGACCGACGGAAGTCACGAAGTCCAGCTTGTCGACGAAGGAACGCGACGACTGCTTGAGGATGATCAACACGCTTTTTGCCGAACCGGCAATCTCTGGAGCACCGCCGGCGCCCGGCAGGCGTACCTTGGGCCGGTGATAGTCACCCACCACGGTGGTATTGATGTTGCCGAAACGGTCGACCTGGGCCGCACCAAGGAAACCCACGTCAATGCGTCCACCCTGCAGCCAGTAGCGGAAGATCTCACCGGTGGGGACCACGGTATCGGCGGTTTCCGCCAGCTCGCCGTCACCAATGGACAACGGCAACACGCTGGGCTTGGCACCGATTGGGCCGGACTCGTAGATCAGCACCACGTCCGGCGACGAGGTCAGGCGCGCCAGGTTGGCGGCCTTGGACGGCAAGCCGATGCCGACGAAGCAGACCGAGCCGTTCTGCAGGCGACGGGCCGCCGCAACAGTCATCATTTCGTTGGTGGAGTAGGTCATTACTTGGCCTCCGAAGCGGCGGCCAGCTTGGCCTGGAATTCACTGAAGTCAGCACTGCCGTGGATGTATTCGTTGATCCACGCGGTGAAGGTCTCACGGTCGCGGGCGATGGGGTCCCAGGCCTGATAGAAGCGATTGTCACGCTCGGAGTAGCCGTGGGCGTAGGACGGATGAGCACCGCCAGGCACATGGCAAACCGCACTCAGGGCCCAGGTTGGCAATACGCAGGCGTTCATCGGAGCCTTCAGGTCATCGACGATTTCCTCGACGGTGACAATGCAACGCTTGGCGGCCAGGGCCGCTTCTTTCTGCACGCCAAGGATGCCCCACAACAGGACGTTGCCCTGGCGGTCGGCCTTCTGTGCGTGGATCACCGTGACGTCAGGGCGTACCGAAGGCACCGCGGCCAGCACTTCACCGGTGAAGGGACAGGTCACGCTCTTGATCAGCGGGTTGACCTTGGGCAGATCCGAGCCGGCATAGGCCCGCAATACCGCGAATGGCAGGCCGGAAGCGCCTGCAACGTAAGCGTTGGCCAAGTCGGCGTGGCTGTGCTCCTCGATCTCCAGGGGCTGCGGCCATTGTTTTTCCACGGCGTCGCGCAAGCGATGCAGGGAACCCACGCCAGGGTTGCCACCCCAGGAGAAAATCAGCTTGCGAGCGCAACCGGCACCGATCAACTGGTCATAGATCAGGTCAGGCGTCATCCGTACCAGGGTCAGGTCTTTCTTGCCCTGGCGGATGATTTCATGACCTGCGGCCGTAGGGATCAGATGGGTGAAGCCTTCGAGCGCGACGGTATCGCCGTCGTTGATGAACTGCTTCACCGCGTCGTGCAGCGAAAGGATTGCAGCCATGGGTGGGGTCTCCCGGTTGTTATTCAGCGACTGGAGAAAAGGCGCTCTGGGCGCGCCGCAGTGACTGAAGATTAAGCCGGAGCAAAACCCCAAACAATCCGATAATCGACTGAGCGTTCGATTATCGAACGGATTGTTGCGAGGCTATCGACCCTCTCTCAGGTGGCGTCCGCATGACTGACCATGCCTTTGATCACCACCGCAGTGGTGGCCAAGGCCGCCGGGATCACCAAGGCCGTCAGCACCTGCTCGAAGTTCCAGCCCAGGCCCAGCAGGGTGGCACCCATCCAGGCGCCGAGAATCGCGCCGAACCGACCGATGCCGAGCATCCACGACACCCCGGTAGCACGCCCCTGAGTCGGGTAGAAACGCGCAGCCAGGGACGGCATCGCCGATTGCGCGCCGTTGACGCACATGCCAGCGATCAGGACCAAAGTGGCAAGTACGGTGATGTTGCCCAGGCTCTGCCCGACGGCGTAGGCGAAGACTCCGGCCAGCAGGTAGAAACAGCCAATCACCTTGTGCGGGTTGAAGCGATCCATCGCCCAACCCACCCCCACGGCACTAAGTACCCCGCCGAACTGGAACAAGGCGCCGATAAAGGCAGCCTGCTCCATGCTGGCGCCGCTGTCGCGCATCAAGGTCGGCAGCCAACTGGTCAGCAGGTAGACGATCACCAGCCCCATGAAATAGGTCAGCCACAGCAATAAAGTGCCGGTACTGTAGGTGCCGGAAAAGATCACCGCAAAGACGTTGCGCGCCTTCACTGTCTTCTGCTCCGGCACGCTGAAACTGCCCGCCTCGCTGACGATGGCCGGGGCAATCGGCGCCAGGGTCTTGCGGACTTTGTCGGTGCCGCGATTGCGTACCACCAGGTAACGCGCCGATTCCGGCAGCCAGACCACCAGCACCAGGGCCAGGATCAACGGCAGGACGCCGCCGATCAGCAGCAGGCTGTGCCAACCGAAAGCCGGTATCAACTTGGCGGAAATGAAACCGCCACCAGCCATACCCAGGTTGAAACCGCAGAACATGCTGGTCACCAGCAACGACTTGTGGCGCTCGGGGGTGTATTCCGAGAGCAGCGTAGTGGCGTTGGGCATCCCCGCCCCCAGCCCCAGACCCGTGAGGAAGCGCAATATCAGCAACTGATCGACGTTGCTGCTGTAGGCCGAAGCCAGGCTGAAGGCACCGAACAGCAGTACCGCGCCTACCAGCACCACTTTGCGGCCGAAGCGGTCAGCCAGAGGCCCGGAGCCCAGGGCACCAAAGACCATGCCGATCAACGCGGCACTCATCACCGGGCCGAGGCTGGCACGGTCGATCCCCCAGTCCTGGGAAAGCGCCGGGGCAATGAAGCCCATCGCGGCGGTGTCCAGGCCATCGAGGAAGACAATCAGGAAACACAGGATCACCACTCGCCACTGGTAACGGGACAAGGGCTGGGCATTGATGAAGGACTGCACATCGAGGCAGTTCCCTACAGCGGATTGGGGTTGGTTCATGGTGTTTATTTCCACGCTAAAACGCAGGCGAGCGCATGCCGCCAGGGCTGATCAGGTCACTTGAGAAAAGATGGTGGAATCAGGCGATTCTAGCGGGACGGCAGGAACGGTCGCGGCAACGACGCAGGGAAAGCGTGCTCATGTGTGTTGGCCTCTTCTTTATTATTGGGCGGGTCATCGGCGGCAGGCAGGTCGCACCCGTTGCCGCCGATGACGCTGCCGCGACATTAATGAGCCAGGGGAAACAGCGTCAATTCATCAGAGGCTTATCTGTGCGTTTATCGAACAGCTTAAGCAAACAACTGGGCGCTGAGATCGCGGCTGGCACTCAACAGGCCAGGAAGAAACCGCTGCTCCAGCTCGGCACGACTGACCCGACCAGCGTGAGTGCTGACGTTCAGTGCCGCCAGCACCTGGCCCGAGGCGTCGTACACCGGCACCGCAATGGAACGCAGCCCTTGCTCCAGTTCCTGGTCGACAATGCACCAGCCCTGCTGACGGACTTGCTGCAGGCATTCCAGCAGCGCCTCCGGGGTATGCAGGGTACGGCTGGTCTTGGCCTGCAGGTCAGCGTGCTCGAGGTATTCGTGCAGCGAGGAGTCATCCAGAGCGGCCAACAGAATACGCCCCATCGAAGTGCAGTAGGCCGGTAACCGCCCGCCTACCGAGAGGTCGACGGAGATCAACCGCTGGGTGGTCGCGGAACGGGCGATGTAAAGAATGTCGTCGCCTTCCAGGGTTGCCATGTTGCAGGCTTCGTGCAGTTGCTCGCTCATGCGGTCCAGGTAGGGTTGTGCGGAAACCGCCAGGGGTGTCGACGACAGGTAGGCGTGACCCAGGGTCAGCACTTTGGGCAACAATGAATAGGTGCGCCCGTCGGTGGTGGCGTAACCCAGCTTGATCAGGGTATGCAGGCAGCGACGCACTGCCGCTCGAGGAATCTCCGTGCGGTGGCTGATCTGGGCGATGGTCAGGTGTCGCTTGCGCTCCTGAAATGCCTGTACCACCGCTAGCCCCCGAGCCAGAGACGTCATGAAGTCCGGGTCGCCGGTCAGCGCCTGAATCCTCTTCGCCGCGGAAGCCACAATCGGTGGAGCTACTGAGGTAAAGGAATTACGCATCTGATCGTTCATTTCAGGTTCTCTGCGACGAAATTCTTACGTATTACAAGCCGTATTGGAGACACAGCACAAGCCGGCACCTGCAACATTGGGCGATTATCGAACCATCGACCGATAATCGCAACCTGCCGCCCGGGCTGCGACAAAACATTAACCCGCCGACTTATTGCAAAAACTCATCGTCGCAATCGCTATTCGGATGCTGATGTGGCAGGTCACTTTTCAGCTCGTCACTTGTATAAAGAGGAGAATCACCCCATATAGACTTCGAGCAGCAGAGTGCGAAGACAAAAACCGTCGTACAGGAAGTGATTAGAACTTTCGTGTCACAAAACGCTCACAATAAAGTTGGCAGTTTTAAACTTGTGAGCCATAGAGTTATTCTTCGCCGAGGCTATACTGTTCGAGTGAGGAACGTGGAGTCGGTCCCGCCTCTGCCTCAATCAGGTGGCTTTAGGTTGTAATCAGTCATCTGTCGCAAGCGCTTGACCACAAATCAGATTCGGCCAACCCGCTTGCAATAAACAACACTGTTGCTACGACAGTCGTTTTCATCCGGTGACGTGGCCGCATGCAATAAAGGGCACGCTTTAGAGAATCAAGAGTCAGCGCCCCAACAGGCAATGAGTCTGGTGCTTTATGGCCGCTCCAAGGCAATGCGTTGCACCGGAATGGACCTCTAGCCAATTAGGTAACACTGTGACGAAAGACGAACTGCGCGCGGAACTTGAGCGCCAGGAGCAACGTTACAAGGAAGTTTATGGCGGCGAAATCACCCGCTATGCCGCCCAGCCTGAACCTGAACGCAAACCCTGGCGCAAACGCGCAAGTGTTATCGATCAGGCCTTCAGCCAAGAGCTGCAAAAGATGGAAAAAGAGCTCAAGGCCGAACAGCCATAATGCTGGCGGCCTGATTTTATCAGGGCTTGCTCCCTTGACCGCTCGATGATCTCAGCGGCCAGGCAGACTATTGATGCTCGCTACCCCGGGCCCCTTACCGCCTCGCCCCACCTGGGCGAGGAGAGACACCCGGCAGGCCCTTTCTTTGTAATTTCATACAAGCGTTTGAAGCCCAACATTCCCTGGGTCAAACCACTACTCGCGACGTTTTAACCCAATAAAGTCAATGACTTGCCAAGCCCGGCAAAAATTGGCGAAAACTCTGCTCTCGGTCAGCTTTTTCGTTGAAGAATGTTACCGATGAGCACCTTGTGCATTGATTACCAGGGTTTTCTGGCATAATCGCGCCCCCTTATGACCGGGTCAGAAAACCTTCATGATCGATTTATTCAGCGGACTGGATGCTTGGGTGCTTGTGAGCCTCTTGCTCGCCCTGGCTTTTGTCCTTGCCTACGAGTTCATCAACGGCTTTCATGACACCGCTAATGCGGTTGCCACCGTGATCTACACCAAAGCGATGCCGCCGCACCTGGCCGTATTCTTTTCCGGCGTATTCAATTTCCTCGGTGTGCTGCTGGGCGGCGTGGGCGTAGCCTACGCCATCGTCCACCTGTTGCCGGTCGAGTTGCTGATCAATGTCAACACCGGTCACGGTCTGGCCATGGTCTTCTCGTTGTTGGCCGCGGCCATCGCCTGGAACCTGGGCACCTGGTACTTCGGTATTCCCGCCTCCAGCTCCCACACCCTGATCGGTTCGATCCTCGGTGTCGGCCTGGCCAATGCCATGCTCAACGACATCCCCCTGAGCGATGGCGTGAACTGGCAGAAAGCGATCGATATCGGTGCGTCCCTAGTGTTCTCACCGATGGCCGGCTTCCTTATTGCAGCCTTGGTATTGCTCGGCCTGAAATGGTGGCGCCCGATCTCGAAGATGCACAAGACCCCGGAACAGCGGCGCAAGGTCGATGACAAGAAGCATCCGCCATTCTGGAACCGCCTGGTGCTGGTTATCTCGGCCATGGCCGTAAGTTTCGTCCACGGCTCCAACGACGGCCAGAAAGGTATCGGCCTGATCATGCTGGTACTGATCGGTATCGTGCCCGCCCAGTTCGTGCTCGACCTCAACAGCACCACCTACCAGATCGAACGGACCCGGGACGCAACCCTGCACCTGAGCCAGTTCTATCAGCGCAATCACGATTCCCTGGGCGAGTTCCTGGCCCTGGGTAAAAGCGTGAAAGACGATCTGCCGGGTAAATTCCGTTGCAATCCGCAACAGACCGAACCGACCATCGCCGCGCTGCTGGGCAGCCTCAAGGGAGTTTCCGACTACCACGCCCTGTCGCCGGAAGGCCGCATCGAAGTACGTCGCTATCTGCTCTGCCTGGACGACACCGCGAAGAAGGTCGGCAAGGTGCCTGGCCTGACCGCCCGTGAAAAGGCTGACCTCGACAAGCTGCGCAAAGACCTCACCGCCACCACCGAGTACGCACCGTTCTGGGTGATCCTGGCCGTCGCCCTGGCTCTTGGCCTGGGCACCATGATCGGTTGGAAGCGCGTGGTACAGACCATTGGCGAGAAGATCGGCAAGCAAGGCATGACTTACGCCCAAGGCATGTCGGCGCAAATCACTGCGGCGGGCCTGATCGGCCTGGCAAACATCTTCAGCCTGCCCGTCTCCACCACCCACGTCCTCTCCTCCGGCGTGGCCGGGACCATGGTCGCCAACAAGAGCGGCCTGCAAGGCGGTACGGTGAAGACCATCCTCCTGGCCTGGATCCTGACTCTGCCTGCGACCGTGGCCTTGTCTGCCGGCTTGTTCTGGGCGGCCTCCAAGGTCCTGGGTACCTGATACCTACCCCGCAATAAAAAAGGTGCACCCCTCAGGGTGCACCTTTTTTTATGCCTCAAACAAAACTGGCTGAACGTATCCTGGCTTTCTTACAGGCAAAAAAAAGGGCAACCGAAGTTGCCCAAAATGCCTTGCGTGCTCGTTGCTCTGGAGAGACTTAAGGTTTTTTACGCTTATTCGCGTCTTTCCAGATGAAGAATCCAAACCCTGCGAAAAACAGAACCATGAGGCCGACTGTCAGCACTCCGGCGATCACCACATTGTCGAAAAACATGACTAGCCTCCTGCTCTTGCCTCGTTGCGATAGGGCTAAGTTAACCAAAGAGGCGGGAGGGAAAATTGACCGGGGTCAATGTCGCCCGAGACGGGGCGCGAGGAAGGGGGAATAACTGACTTGTATCAACAGAAAGCGCCCTGTTCAGCGCTTTTTCGGTTTGTTTTTCGATTTTTTCTTGGCTTTCCCCAAAGGCATGGCTTGCTCGAATGCCTGACGCACCTCGTTCAGGCGCTTCTCATTCAGGTCATGCACGCGCTTGGCACGCTCAGCGTTCAGGTCGATCAGCTTGTCGTCTTGATTCATGGCTTGGCTTGCATCACTAGAGGTCAATATCGGCCGCACTGCTAGAGGTGCAGAGCGACCCCGGCGGATGTACCAATAATGCGGCGTGGCGCCACCGCTGGCCAGTGATCAGACCCGTCCTCAGGCAATAAAGTCGCTGCTGAGTGTTTTTTCCACCCCCTAGACCTCGACATCCACCCACAAGCCCTGGCGCGGGGCGTTTTCAATCAAGGGCGCCACCGGCACGGTGTGATCGGCATTCAATTCGTCGCCAGGCACCGCCAGATGCTGCTCCGGATCCTCTTCGGCTTCACGCTGACGTCGCTGTTTTTCCTGCTGGCGCTGCTGTTCCTCACGCAACAACAGGGCCGATTGCTCGTGATCGCGCTTTTGCAGGTCGATGGTGCTTTCATTGGAGCTTTCCTGCACAGGCACCACCGGCGGGATGTCCGGGCGCTGGCGGATCGGATCCTGCTGGGAGGTGATAGGCACGGCACTCAAGGGGAGCATCGGTGGCAGCATATTATTAGTCTCCTGTCGGCAGGATGTCGGCTGCGGCATGGGCGACTTGAGCCATCGGTCGCAAAACTGTGACCCAGTCGTCAGCCAATCGTGCCCTCGTATCCAGCGAACACCACGGTACGCTACCGTTTAATCCAGGCGTTTTTATCAGAGTTCTTTGGACTAGAAGCGTCGTTCCGTTAAGATAGTCGGCTTTTTCAAAGCGGGAGTCAGGCAGCATGGCGCAGCAGTATCAACCGGGGCAACGCTGGATTAGTGACAGCGAAGCCGAGCTAGGTCTAGGCACCGTTCTGGCACAGGACGGCCGCTTGCTGACCGTGCTCTATCCGGCCACTGGCGACACCCGCCAGTATGCGCTACGGAATGCGCCCCTCACTCGCGTGAGGTTCTCTCCGGGTGACAGCATCACCCACTTCGAAGGTTGGAAAATGACTGTCCAGGAAGTCGACGACGTCGACGGCCTGCTGGTCTATCACGGTCTCAACGGGCAGAACGAAGCCGTTACCCTGCCGGAAACCCAGCTCTCGAACTTCATCCAGTTCCGTCTTGCCAGCGACCGTCTGTTCGCCGGGCAGATCGACCCGCTGGCCTGGTTCTCGCTGCGCTACCACACCCTGGAACACACCAGCCGCCAGTTGCAGTCCTCGCTCTGGGGCCTGGGCGGCGTGCGCGCCCAACCCATCGCCCACCAGTTGCACATTGCCCGTGAAGTCGCTGACCGTATCGCGCCACGGGTCCTGCTGGCGGACGAGGTAGGCCTGGGCAAGACCATCGAGGCCGGCCTGGTGATCCATCGCCAACTGCTCTCGGGTCGCGCCAGCCGGGTGCTGATCCTGGTTCCGGAAAACCTCCAGCACCAGTGGCTGGTGGAAATGCGCCGGCGCTTCAACCTGCAAGTGGCCCTGTTCGACGAAGAGCGCTTTATCGAAAGCGATGCCAGCAATCCGTTCGAAGACACCCAGTTGGCCCTGGTGGCCCTGGAGTGGCTGGTGGACGACGAGAAGGCCCAGGACGCACTGTTCGCCGCCGGCTGGGACCTGATGGTGGTGGACGAAGCCCACCACCTGGTGTGGCACGAAGAGCAGGCCAGCCCGCAATACGCGCTGGTCGAGCAGCTTGCCGAGACCATCCCCGGTGTGCTGCTGCTGACCGCGACCCCGGAACAACTGGGTCAGGACAGCCACTTCGCCCGCCTGCGCCTGCTGGACCCGAACCGTTTCCACGACCTCGCCGCCTTCCGCGCCGAGAGCGAGAACTACCGTCCCGTGGCCGAAGCCGTACAAGAGCTGCTGGATAAGGGCCGCTTGTCCCCTGAAGCACACAAGACCATCCATGGTTTCCTCGGCAACGAGGGCGAAGCCCTGCTGGCTGCGGTCAACGATGGCGACAGCGAAGCCAGCGCGCGCCTGGTACGCGAGTTGCTGGACCGCCATGGCACCGGCCGCGTGCTGTTCCGTAATACCCGCGCTGCGGTACAAGGTTTCCCTGAGCGCAAGCTGCACGCCTACCCGCTGCCGTGCCCGGACGAATACCTGGAACTGCCCCTGGGCGAACACGCCGAACTGTACCCGGAAGTCAGCTTCCAGGCATTGCCTGACGCTGTGGACGAAGAACAGCGCTGGTGGAAGTTCGACCCTCGGGTCGAGTGGCTGATCGATCAGTTGAAGATGCTCAAGCGCACCAAGGTCCTGGTGATCTGCGCCCACGCAGAAACCGCCATGGACCTGGAAGATGCCCTGCGCGTGCGCTCCGGCATCCCGGCAACAGTGTTCCATGAAGGCATGAACATCCTTGAGCGCGACCGCGCCGCGGCATACTTTGCCGACGAAGAGTTCGGCGCCCAAGTGCTGATCTGCTCGGAAATCGGCAGTGAAGGCCGCAACTTCCAGTTCGCCCACCACCTGGTGCTGTTCGATCTGCCATCGCACCCTGATCTGCTGGAACAGCGTATTGGCCGTCTCGATCGGATCGGCCAGAAACATGTGATCGAACTGCATGTGCCTTACCTGGAAACCAGCCCGCAAGAACGTCTGTTCCAGTGGTACCACGAGGCGCTGAACGCCTTCCTCAATACCTGCCCGACCGGCAACGCCCTGCAGCACCAGTTCGGCCCACGCCTGCTGCCACTGCTGGAAAACGCCGATGACGGCGAATGGCAAGCGCTGATCGACGAAGCCCGTGGCGAACGCGAGCGCCTGGAAGCCGAGCTGCACACCGGCCGCGACCGCCTGCTGGAACTCAACTCCGGTGGTGCCGGTGAAGGCGAGGCGCTGGTGGAGGCGATCCTCGAACAGGATGACCAGTTCGCCCTGCCGATCTACATGGAAACCCTGTTCGACGCCTTCGGCATCGATAGCGAGGACCATTCGGAAAACGCCCTGATCCTCAAGCCCAGCGAGAAAATGCTCGACGCCAGCTTCCCCCTGGGCGACGACGAAGGCGTGACCATCACCTACGACCGCAACCAGGCGCTGTCCCGCGAGGACATGCAGTTCATCACCTGGGAGCACCCGATGGTGCAAGGCGGCATGGACCTGGTGCTGTCCGGTTCCATGGGCAACACCGCCGTGGCGCTGATCAAGAACAAGGCGCTGAAACCTGGCACCGTGTTGCTTGAGCTGCTGTACGTGAGTGAAGTGGTCGCCCCGCGCTCGCTGCAACTGGGTCGCTACCTGCCACCGGCTGCCCTGCGCTGCCTGCTGGATGCCAACGGTAACGACCTGTCGGCACGGGTAGCCTTCGAGACCCTGAACGACCAGCTGGAAAGCGTACCCAAGGCCAGCGCCAACAAGTTCATCCAGGCCCAACGCGACCAACTGGCGCCGAAGATCAACGCCGGTGAAGCCAAGATCGCGCCACGTCACGCCGAGCGCGTGGCTGAAGCGCAACGCCGGCTGGCGGCTGATACCGATGAAGAACTGGCGCGCCTGACCGCGTTGCAGGCCGTCAACCCGACAGTCCGTGACAGCGAGCTGGTGGCCTTGCGTCAACAACGCGAACAGGGCCTGGCGCTGCTGGAAAAAGCAGCCCTGCGCCTGGAAGCGATCAGGGTGCTGGTGGCGGGCTGATTGCCCGGTTTCGCACGCTGAAGAAAAGGCCCGCATTGTGCGGGCCTTTTTTATGACCTCGCGCCCGCCCAGACAGCGCCCTTGAGTTACCCCTCGCCCGCTTCCCCAACGCCTTCCCCTATAGCCCTGCCGCAGGCTGCAGTCAGTTAGGCGGTACTGTGCTGCGAAGGAGTCACACCTTGAATACCTCAGGGCTCCTCAAGCCTTATCCCCGCTTACGGCAGCGGCTACACAGCCACAGGCGAGGCCAGCGGCGCAGTGCTGGCCAGCCCGTCCTTCATACTCTGGGCATCACGGACAAAACAACGTGCCGCCTGAAACAGAAACAGCAGGGTCATGAACAAGGCCACCGGAATCAGGTACATCGCATCGTGCAAACCAATGGCCTTGAACTCCTCGGTCATCAACTCGGCACCGGCGGCATACATCGCCGAGTGGGCAAAATGATCGGACAGGGCCCCCACCACTACCGGCCCCAGGCCGCCACCCAGCAGATACAGACCAGCGAAGAACAAGGCCATGGCGGTCGCCCGCAGGCGCGGCTCAACCACATCCTGCAAAGCCGTGTAGACACAGGTGTAGAAGTTGTAGGCAAACAGCCAACCGACACTGAACACCGCGACAAATACGCCGATCTCAACCCGCCCGGCATGCAGCGCCCAACCGGTGGCCAAGGTCGAGATGATCAGGCTGCAGGCGGCAAACAACAGGCGGCCATTGGCGACACGCTGGTGAATCTTGTCGGCGATCCAACCACCCAGGGTAAGACCGACCAGCCCGGTGACACCGACGATCAACCCGGTCGCCATGGCCGCTTCCTGCAAGGGCATGAGGAAGTAACGTTGCAGCATCGGCACCAGAAACGAGTTACAGGCATAAGTGGCGAAGTTGAAGGTGAGGCCGGCCAGGGTCAGCCAGAGAAAGGTCGGGATCGCCAGCACCCGGCGAATTGGCCGATCAATCTGCACCTGATCCACCTTCACGGTTTCCGCTGCACCGCGCTTGGGCTCCTTGATGAAAAACATGAACACCGCCAGCACCAGCCCCGGTACCGCAGCGATGAAGAACGGCGCTCGCCAGCTGTCGAAGGCCTTGACCATGGCACCGATGGTGAAGAATGCCAGCACCAGCCCCAAGGGCAGCCCCAACATGAAGATGCCCATGGCCCGAGCCCGGCGATGGGCGGGAAACAGGTCGCCGATCAGCGAGTTGGCCGCTGGCGCGTAGCTGGCCTCGCCAATGCCGACGCCCATGCGCACCAGCAAAAAGCTCCAGAAGCTGCCGACCATGCCGTTGACCGCAGTAAGCCCGCTCCACACCACCAGGCCCCAGCCCATCAGTTTGCTGCGCGAGCCGGTGTCGGCCATGCGCCCCAGAGGCAAGCCCGCGATGGCGTAGACAAGGGTGAAGGCAGTGCCAATGATCCCCAGCTGGAAATCACTCAAGTGCCACTCCATGCGGATCGGCTCGATGATGATGGCGGGGATGGTGCGATCGAAGAAGTTGAACAGGTTTGCCAAAAACAACAGGAACAGAATGCGCCAGGCATTTGCCGCTTGAGTCGAATTATCCATGGGTCGATCTCTTTTATTGTTATTCGGCCAGACGCGAGCGAGCCTGGATGCTGCAATCTAGTCAGCCCCGCCAAGGCTGTCTGTGATTATTCGCCAGCCTGATATCAAGCCATCGCAACCCAGTCCCACAACCTGGCATCCGAACCTTCACCAGGCACCGCCTGGAATCCGCTACACCCCCCATAACCTGGGTGTTTCCCAGTCTTTTCAAGGGGTTGTGCCAGACCAAAAAAATACCTTGCGCCCCCCCTTCCCAAGGCCGATGCGAAGCCTAGAATAGCGGCCTTGCCTGCCCCCCTGTCTCTTCTACACATCTCCGAGCCCACGAGACACTCGCTACA
>NZ_JAAARL010000041.1:0-31541 GCF_009908205.1 Pseudomonas sp. Fl5BN2
CTGGCTTCGATGAACTTAAGCGTAACCGCTGCCGAAAACTGCGTAACTCGTTGAATTTCAAGGAGTTTTCCGTTTCGACTGCGCCGGAAGTGGGGCGAATTATAGACGTGTAGAATCTGCCGTCAACACTTAATTTCACAAATCTGTCATATCGGTCAAAAAAGCCCATAAAAGCAAAGGCCGGCCCCAAGGGACGGCCTTCTATTGCCTCGCTACTTACAAGCTAGGGAAAGCAAACTGCGAGGCTTCATGGCTGGCACGCTGCGGCCAACGCTGAGTGATCGCCTTGCGGCGGGTATAGAAACGCACGCCATCGGGACCGTAGGCATGCAGGTCACCGAACAACGAACGCTTCCAGCCACCGAAGCTGTGATAAGCCACAGGCACCGGCAGGGGCACGTTGACGCCAACCATGCCCACCTCGATCTCATCACAGAACAGACGCGCAGCTTCACCGTCACGCGTGAAGATGCAGGTGCCATTGCCATACTCGTGATCGTTGATCAGTTGCATCGCTTCTTCCAGGCTGTTGACCCGCACGATGCACAGCACCGGACCAAAGATCTCTTCTTTATAGATGCGCATCTCCGGAGTGACACGATCGAACAGGCAGCCACCCAGGAAGAAACCGTCTTCGTGACCTGCCACAGTCAGACCACGACCATCCACCACCAACTTCGCACCGGCAGCAACACCGTCTTCTACATAACCGCTGACCTTGTCCCGTGCCTGAGCAGTCACCAGCGGCCCCATATCCAGGCCACAGGAGGTGCCGGCACCGATCTTCAATGCCTTGATCTGTGGCACCAGCTTGGCCACCAGAGCATCAGCCACTTGATCACCCACGCACACAGCCACCGAAATCGCCATGCAACGCTCGCCGCAAGAACCGTACGCAGCCCCCATCAAAGCACTGACCGCGTTATCCAGGTCGGCATCGGGCATCAATACCGCATGGTTCTTCGCCCCACCCAACGCCTGAATGCGTTTGCCACGTTTGGTGCCTTCGGCATAGATGTATTCGGCAATCGGAGTCGAACCAACAAAACTCAGAGCCTTGACTTCCGGCGCCTCGATCAGCGCGTCCACCGCCGCCTTGTCACCGTGCACCACGTTCAGCACGCCCTTGGGCAAACCTGCTTCCTGCAGCAACTGAGCAATCAGCAGGGTCGAACTTGGGTCGCGCTCGGATGGCTTGAGGATGAAGCAGTTACCGCAAACGATCGCCAGCGGGTACATCCACAGCGGCACCATGGCCGGGAAGTTGAACGGCGTAATACCGGCAACCACGCCCAACGGCTGGAAGTCGGACCAGGCGTCGATATTCGGGCCAACGTTCTTGCTGTACTCACCTTTCAAGATTTCCGGGGCTGCGCAGGCGTACTCGACGTTCTCGATACCACGCTTCAACTCACCAGCTGCGTCTTCCAGGGTCTTGCCGTGTTCTTCGCTGATCAGTTGAGCAATACGTGCTTCGTTTTGTTCCAGCAGTTGCTTGAAGCGGAACATCACCTGGGCGCGCTTGGCCGGCGGAGTATTACGCCAGGCAGGAAATGCCGACTTGGCGGAATCGATGGCCTGTTGAATCGTTTCACGGCTGGCCAGTGGCACTTTGTGAATCGCCTGACCAGTGGACGGGTTGAATACGTCAGCACTGCGACCGGTGTCGCTTACCAACTCACCGTGGATCAGGTGTTGAATCAGACTCATGCGGGAACTCCAGAAAGAGAGAAGGCACAGGCGCGAATCACTTCGCGCCTGTTGCTATATAAGAAGGATCGAATCAGTCGAGCTTGTTCAGCACTGCACCCACCGCATCGAACAAACGATCGAGGTCCTGCGGCTTGCTATTGAAGGTCGGGCCGAACTGCAGGGTGTCGCCGCCAAAGCGCACGTAGAAGCCCGCTTTCCACAAGGCCATGCCGGCCTCGAATGGACGCACGATTGCATCACCATCACGAGCCGCAATCTGGATCGCACCGGCCAGGCCGTAGTTGCGAATATCGATCACGTTCTTCGCGCCCTTGATGCCGTGCAGCGCATTCTCGAAATGCGGAGCGACTTCAGCCACGCTCTGCACCAGGTTTTCCTTCTGCAGAAGATCCAGTGCCGCCAGGCCAGCAGCACAAGCCACCGGGTGCGCCGAGTAGGTGTAGCCGTGGGGGAATTCCACTGCGTACTCAGGGGTTGCCTGGTTCATGAAGGTCTGATAGATCTCGGAGCTGGCAATCACCGCGCCCATGGGGATCGCGCCATTGGTGACTTGCTTGGCCACGCACATCAGGTCCGGGATCACGCCAAAGCTGTCGGCGCCGAACATCGCACCGGTCCGACCGAAGCCGGTGATCACTTCGTCAAATACCAGCAGGATGCTGTGCTGGTCGCAGATTTCACGTAGGCGCTTGAGGTAGCCCTGTGGCGGCACCAGCACGCCAGCGGAGCCGGCCATTGGCTCGACGAAGACTGCAGCGATGTTGGAAGCGTCATGCAGTTCGATCAGTTTCAGCAGCTCATCGGCCAGGGCAATACCGCCCAACTCCGGCATGCCACGAGAAAAGGCGTTGCTGGCCAGCAACGTGTGCGGCAGGTGGTCGACATCCATCATCGCCTGACCGAACAGCTTACGGTTGCCGTTGACACCGCCCAGGCTGGTACCGGCGATGTTCACCCCGTGATAACCACGGGCGCGGCCGATCATCTTGGTCTTGGTCGACTGGCCTTTCAGGCGCCAGTAGGCACGCACCATCTTCACCGCGGTATCGGCGCACTCGGAGCCGGAGTCAGTGAAGAACACGTGGTTCAGGTTGCCAGGAGTCAGGTCGGTGATTTTTTCCGCCAGCTGGAACGACAGCGGATGACCGTATTGGAAGCCTGGGGAGTAATCCAGGGTGCCCAGTTGCTTGGATACCGCTTCCTGGATTTCCTTGCGCGAGTGACCGGCACCACAGGTCCACAGTCCGGACAGCGAGTCATAGATCTTGCGGCCCTTGTCATCCACCAACCAGCTGCCTTCGGCGCCGACAATCAGGCGCGGGTCACGCTGGAAATTGCGGTTGGCGGTGTAGGGCATCCAGTGGGCATCAAGCTTGAGCTGACTGGCCAGGGACTGTGGAGCGGTTTCCGGCATGTTCATGAGCAAAACCTCGCAAGGCAATTAAAGCGGCGTAGGAATCGAAGCGTTGTTGCAGCTAAATTGCCACGGCTATAAAGTCGGTGAAATCCAACTTTAATAACCTTCAGTCTGGAATTTACTAAACTATGAGCAGCCGTCGAGTCGACCCGCTGGCGCAAGTCAGTGACTTTGATATCCGCCTGCTGCGGATCTTTCGCAGCGTGGTTGAGTGCGGTGGCTTCTCTGCCGCAGAAACCGTGCTCGGCATCGGCCGCTCAGCCATCAGCCAGCAAATGAGCGACCTGGAGCAACGGGTCGGCCTGCGTCTGTGCCAACGGGGACGCGCCGGCTTCTCCCTGACCGAAGAAGGCCGCGAGGTCTACCAATCGACCTTGCAACTGCTCAGCGCCCTGGAAAGCTTTCGCACCGAGGTCAATGGCCTGCATCGCCATCTGCGAGGCGAGTTGATCATCGGCCTCACCGACAATCTGGTGACCTTGCCGCACATGCGCATCACCCACGCCCTTGCGCAATTGAAGGAACGCGGGCCGGACGTGCAGATCCAGATCCGCATGATCGCCCCCAACGAAGTCGAGCAAGGGGTGCTCGACGGTCGCCTGCACGTCGGCGTGGTCCCCCAGGCCAGTGCCCTCTCCGGCCTCGAATACCAACCGCTGTATGACGAGCGCTCGCTGCTCTACTGCGCAGTGGGACATCCACTGTTCTATGTGGATGACAGGCAACTGGACGATCAGCGACTCAACGATCAGGACGCGATTGCCCCGACCTTCCGCCTGCCGGCGGAGATCCAGGCCCACTACCAGGCGCTGAACTGCACCGCCAGTGCATCCGACCGTGAAGGCATGGCCTTCCTGATTCTCACCGGGCGCTATATCGGCTACCTGCCGGACCATTACGCCAGCCTCTGGGTGCAACAAGGGCGGCTACGATCGCTCAAACCCAAATCCCGCTTCTATGACCTGAGCCTGGCATCGGTCACGCGCAAGGGGCGGCGCCCCCATTTGGTGCTGGAAAGCTTCCTGGAGAGCCTGGCAGCGACACGTTGAAAAGCGCATCGACTCCAGCACAGCTACGTAATCAAAGACTTTGAGCTGCAACCCCTGAAAACAACCATGAGCACATGGACAGCTTTCTGCAGCGACCTCGGCATCATCAACCCTCAGTCCGAGCTCCATGCCATGCAGCCAGAAAGTAAAAACCCGCTCAATGACGCAAATCCGGCACTGGAAAGTGACACTCTTAAGGCCCATTGAGGCTTTTATAGTGCCAAGGCTTGTCTGATCAATCTGGGTGCGCTATCAACGCACAGGTTGCACCCACAGACTCGCTCGGAAACCTCCATGACCTTTGAAGTCCCTGCCCACAGCGCTCCTCACCCAGGCAAACCCATCAGCCGCATTCGGCAGAAAAATGAACAGGCCATCATCCGGGCCGCCGAAGACGAGTTCGCCCGTCACGGTTTCAAAGGCACCAGCATGAACACCATCGCGCAGAATGCCGGCTTGCCCAAGGCCAACCTGCACTACTACTTCACCAACAAACTGGGGTTGTACATCGCGGTGCTGAGCAACATCCTCGAACTCTGGGACAGCACCTTCAACACCCTCACCGCCGAGGACGACCCGGCCGAGGCCCTGACGCGCTACATCCGCGCCAAGATGGAGTTCTCTCGACGCCAGCCTCAAGCGTCGCGGATCTTTGCCATGGAAATCATCAGCGGCGGCGAATGCCTCAGCGAGTATTTCAGCCAGGACTACCGCGCCTGGTTCCAGGGCCGGGCCGATGTGTTCCAGGCTTGGATCGACGCCGGCAAGATGGATCCGCTGGATCCGGTACACCTGATTTTCCTGCTGTGGGGCAGCACCCAGCACTACGCCGACTTCGCCACCCAGATCTGCCGCGTTACCGGGCGCTCCCGGCTGACCAAGCAGGACATCGAAGACGCCGCCAACAACCTGATCCGCATCATCCTCAAAGGCTGTGGCCTGACTCCCCCTCTGAAAGACTGACGCGCATGCCCTTTACCCTGACCGGCCTTTGCGAGTACCGCGAAGAGATTCGCAAAAGCCGCTTCATCACCTTCGCCGCCCCCATCAGCAGTGCAGCCGAAGCCCAAACCTTCATCCAGCAGCACAGCGACCTCAATGCCTCCCATAACTGCTGGGCGTGGAAGCTTGCCGACCAGTACCGCAGCAACGACGACGGCGAACCCGGCGGCACCGCCGGACGCCCAATCCTCGCGGCCATCGAAGCCCAAGACTGCGACCAGGTAGCGGTCCTGGTGATCCGCTGGTATGGCGGCATCCAACTGGGCACTGGTGGCCTGGCTCGCGCCTATGGCGGCGGCGCCAACAAATGCCTGCAAGGCGCCGAGCGCATCGCCCTGATCAACCGCGTACCGCTGCGTTGTGCCTGCAGCTTCAGCGAACTGGCCCTGGTCAAGTTGCGGGTCGCCGAACTGGGTGGGCTGCTGGTCCAGGAAGACTTCACCGCCAACGGCGTGGAACTGCAACTGGCCCTGGGTGAAACACAGATCGATGCCCTTCAACAGCAACTGGCCGATCTGAGCCGCGGGCGCATCCTCTTGCTGCGCTGAGCGCACCAATTCAGGCCGGGGCCTTGTGCATAACCCTTCATGGGCGCTTGCAGTTGCCCACATCTACTGTGCACCCGGCTGTGGATAAGCTGAGCACATAGCGCTGTAACCCTTCTGCAACGTGGCTTTGCGGACTTTGTTCATTTTTTGTTCAAAGCCCTCGCGGCAGGCTTTTTTACAACGTAAAACAGCAAGTTAGGCCGGTTTATCGCGGTTGGAACACAAGCCCACCGCGCTTATGCCCAAGTCCCGGGCTTGCACACAAATACTGTGGAGCAAGCTGTGGATAACCCGTGCAAGGCTGCCCCAGCAGCTGATTGCACAGGGGCTGCAGGCAACTGATCATTTTTTGCTCAGGCATCAGTGGACAAAAACAGAGCTTTTTCAAGCACTTTGCCCCGAAGTGGTGCCAGCCCAACCTCCCTCCTAGCCTTCAAGGTGCAAGCTGGCATGGCCGCCAGGCTTTCCTGACTCACTGGCCAGGAAATTGCTTTATCCACAGGCATAACTCCAAGCCTCCCGAGCCTGCCATGCCAAATCCCGCTGTGCCCATCGGGCAAACACCGCGCCTGCAACTGCGCCAGATCAGCAAAAGCTACCCCGGTTGCCTGGCCAACGATGCTATCGACCTGAGCATTGCCCCAGGTGAAATCCAAGCTCTGCTTGGCGAAAACGGCGCCGGCAAAAGTACTTTGATGAAGATCATCTACGGCGTTCTCCAGGCCGATTCGGGGGAACTGATCTGGCAAGGCCAACGCCAGATCATGAGCAGCCCGGCCCAGGCCCGGCGTCTGGGGATCGGTATGGTGTTCCAGCACTTCTCGCTGTTCGAAACCCTCAGTGTGGCGCAGAACATCGCCCTGGCCATGGGCGCAGCGGCCGGTACACCAAGCCAGCTGGAAGGCAAGATCCGCGAAGTCTCTCAGCGCTATGGCATGCCCCTGGAGCCCCAGCGGCTGGTGCACAGCCTGTCCATCGGCGAGCGCCAGCGGGTAGAGATCGTGCGCTGCCTGATGCAAGACATCCGCTTGTTGATCCTCGACGAGCCCACCTCGGTGCTGACCCCGCAGGAAGCCGAAGAGCTGTTCATCACCTTGCGCTGCCTGGCCAGCGAAGGCTGCAGCATCCTGTTCATCAGCCACAAACTCGCCGAGGTTCGCGCCCTGTGCCACAGCGCCACGGTGCTGCGCAGCGGGCGCGTGGCCGGCCATTGTCGACCGGCGCAATGCTCGGACCACGAGCTGGCAAGGCTGATGGTGGGCGACGCGGCCGCCATGATCACCAACTATCCGAAGGCCCGCGGGACCGATGAATTCCTGCGGATCAGCGGCTTGAGCTGGCACAACCCCGATCCCTTCGGCTGCTCCCTCAAGGACATTGACCTGAGCCTGTGCAGCGGCGAAATCGTCGGCATCGCCGGGGTCGCCGGCAATGGCCAGGACGAACTGCTGGCCCTGCTCAGTGGCGAGCAATGCCTACCTCGCAGCGCTGCCGAACGCATCACTTTCGCTGACCAGCCCGTGGGCCATCTGCGCCCCGATGCCCGTCGCCACCGGGGGCTGGCCTTCGTTCCCGCCGAACGCCTGGGCCATGGCGCGGTGCCGGAACTGAGCCTGGAAGACAATGCCCTGCTCACCGCCTTCCAACAGGGGCTGGTGCGCAACGGCCTGATTCAAAGGCATAAGGTGCGAACCCTGGCCGAACAGATCATCCAGCGCTTCGGGGTAAAGACCGGCGATGCCCAAAGCCCGGCCCGCAGCCTGTCCGGCGGCAACCTGCAGAAATTCATCCTCGGCCGCGAGATCCTCCAGCAGCCGCGCCTCCTGATCGCCGCACACCCGACCTGGGGCGTGGATGTCGGCGCTGCCGCAACCATTCACCAAGCACTGATCGCCCTGCGCGATGCTGGCGCCGCGATTCTGGTGATCTCCGAAGACTTGGATGAGCTGTTTCAGGTCAGTGATCGCCTCGCCGCCTTGTGCAGCGGTCGTCTATCGGCGTTGAAAACCTGTGCCGACACCTCCCTGATCGAAGTCGGCGGCTGGATGGCTGGCCACTTCGAAGCCTCTCCTTCACCCACCGCGCTGGCGGTTTAACGGAGTCGTCCATGCTGCTTTCACTCGAACCCCGCGGCCGGCAATCGCGGCTGATGCTCTGGTGCTCGCCCCTGTTGGCCGCGCTGCTGACCCTCGGTTGCGGCGCCCTGCTGTTCAGCGCCCTGGGCCACGACCCGCTGCTGACCTTGCACACCTTGCTGATCGCCCCGGTCAGCGACCTGTATGGGGTTTCCGAACTGCTGGTCAAAGCGCTGCCGATCCTGCTCTGCGCCCTGGGCCTGGCCGTGGCCTACCAGGCGCGCATCTGGAACATCGGCGCCGAAGGCCAACTGCTGCTCGGCGCCCTGGCCGGCAGCGCCCTGGCGGTAAACCTCATCGAGCTACAAAGCCGCTGGGCGCTGGTACTGATCCTGCTCACCGGAACCCTGGCCGGCGCCGCCTGGGCCGGGCTCACCGCGTGGTTGCGCACACGCTTCAACGCCAATGAAATCCTCACCAGCATCATGCTCAACTACATTGCCCTGAACCTGTTGCTGTACTGCGTTCATGGACCGTTGAAGGACCCGGCGGGATTCAACTTTCCCGAGTCGGCAATGTTCGGCGACGCCAGCCGCCTGCCGTTGTTGATGGAAGACGGCCGAGTACACGCCGGAGTGTATTTCGCTCTGCTGGCCCTGGTGGCGGTCTGGGTGCTATTGCAGAAAAGCTTTGTTGGCTTCCAGATCAAAGTGCTCGGCCTGGACCCGCGCGCCGCCGGCTTCGTCGGCTTTCGCCAGAAACCCCTGATCTGGCTGGCACTGTTGATCAGCGGTGGGCTGGCGGGCCTGGCCGGGGTCTGTGAAGTCACCGGCCCCATTGGCCAACTGGTACCGCAAGTCTCCCCTGGCTACGGCTACGCCGCGATCACCGTGGCCTTTCTCGGACGCCTGAATCCCATAGGCATCGTATTTTCCAGCCTGCTGATGGCGTTGCTCTATATAGGAGGTGAAAGCGCGCAGATGAGCCTCAACCTGCCCCAGGCCATCACCCAATTGTTCCAGGGAATGATGCTGTTCTTCCTCCTCGCCAGTGACGTGCTGATTCTCTATCGGCCGCGCCTGAACCTGCGCTGGGCGCGCCGCGACTCTACCGCCACCGCTACCGCCGGAGCCCTGTGATGGATATCGATCTGCTGAGCAATATTCTCTACGCCATGGTCCGTTGCGGTACGCCGTTGCTGCTGGTGGCCCTGGGCGAACTGATCTGTGAAAAGAGCGGCGTCCTCAACCTCGGTCAGGAAGGCATGATGCTGTTCGGCGCGGTGATCGGTTTTATCGTTGCCCTCAACAGCGGCCATTTGTGGCTTGGCGTACTGCTGGCAATGGCGTCTGGAATGCTGCTGTCGGCACTGTTTGCCCTGGTGGCCCTGGTGTTCAACGCCAATCAGGTGGCTACCGGGCTGGCGTTGACCATCTTCGGGGTTGGCTTGTCGAGCTTTGTCGGCGCGGCCTGGGTCGGCAAGCCCCTGACCGGATTCGAGCCCCTGGCGATTCCCCTCTTGAGTGAAATCCCACTGATCGGCCGCATGCTGTTTGCCCAGGATCTGCTGGTGTACCTGTCCTTCGCGCTGTTCGCCGTGGTGGCCTGGGTGATCCTCAAGAGCCGGGTCGGCCTGATCATCCAGGCCGTCGGCGAAAGCCCCGACGCCGCTAGCGCCATGGGCCTGCCGGTGCTGCGGGTGCGCACCCTCGCGGTACTGTTCGGCGGCGCCATGGCCGGGCTGGCCGGCGCCTACCTGTCCCTGGCTTACACGCCGATGTGGGCCGAGAACATGAGCGCCGGCCGCGGCTGGATCGCCCTGGCGCTGGTGGTATTCGCCAGCTGGCGCGTGTGGCGATTGTTGCTCGGCGCCTACCTGTTCGGCCTGGCGAGCATCCTGCACCTGGTGGCCCAGGGTCTGGGCCTGGCAATACCGTCCAACCTGCTGGCGATGCTGCCCTATGCCGCGACCATTCTGGTGCTGGTGCTACTGTCCCGGAACGCCTTGCGCACCCGTCTGTACGCACCCGTCTCCCTGGGCCAGCCGTGGCAAGCAGGGCATTAAATGACCGCCACAGCCCCCCTAGGCGCAGGCTTATTGGCGATGCCTTTAACCGGCCACAACTGCGCCACGCACCAGGCCAGCTCGAAAAACAGGATCACCCCGATCAACGCCGTGGCGCCATGGACCAGGGCATAAATCTGCCAGGTGGCGAACAGAATACGCCCCGCCGCGTCATAACGTCCGAATGCCAGCTGCGGATCACGAATCCGCAGCACCGACCACACACAGACAATCGAGCCCATCAGGTTGGCCATTAACATGTGCATGGGTGCGAACGGCGGCAACTCCCCCGGCAGGTTGAAAGCCAGGGCCGTGTCCTGCATCAGCCCATGCAACATCATGAAACTCCAGGGGGTAACAAAGGCCAGGGTTACCAGCAAGTCGTACCAGCCGCTGGCCCGGACCAATTTTCGGTACTGTTCGGTCGTCCACATAGATGTCGCTCCATCGATTCAAGGAGCGCGCAGGCTAAAGCCTGGAGTATGCTCCAGGGTCAAGCCCTTTCGAGACCCCAGCATGCGTATTGGAGAACTGGCCGAAGCCTGCGCCGTCAGCCGCGACACCTTGCGCTTCTACGAGCAGCGCGGATTGATTGCATCCCAGCGCAGTGCCAACGGCTATCGTGTCTATGCGCCAGAGATGGTGCAGTTGGTGCTCTACA
Source organism: Pseudomonas sp. Fl5BN2 (assembly GCF_009908205.1). Lineage (NCBI taxonomy): Bacteria > Pseudomonadati > Pseudomonadota > Gammaproteobacteria > Pseudomonadales > Pseudomonadaceae > Pseudomonas > Pseudomonas sp. Fl5BN2. The sequence continues at coordinate 10,531 of NZ_JAAARL010000041.1, forward strand.
TCAAGACGGCGCAACGCTTGGGTTTCAGCCTGGGGGAAATCGGCAGCAGCGTCGGTGCGCTGTGGCAGGCCGCCGACCCTGACCAGGCCGTGAGCCAACTACTGCAAGACAAGCTGACCCTGATCGAAACCCGCATCAGCGAATTGGGCCACTTGCGCCAGGAGCTGCAACAACGGCTCGGGCGAGCCTGCCCATTGAATCCATGATCCTCATTTATCAAGGAACCTCATCATGTCCACGGCAAAAACCGCACTGATCATCGGCGCTTCCCGGGGCCTGGGCCTCGGCCTGGTCCAGCGCCTGCTGGAAGACGGCTGGCAGGTCACCGCCACCGTGCGCAACCCGCACAAGGCCGAGGCCCTGCAAGCCCTGGGCAACGTGCAGATCGAGCAACTGGACATGGACGATCAGCAAGCAGTGATCGCCCTGAGCCAGAAGCTCAAGGATCAGGTGTTCGACCTGCTGTTCGTCAATGCCGGGGTCAAGGGCCCGGACAACCAACTGCCGGGCCACGCGACCCTGGCCGAAGTCGGCCAGTTGTTTTTCACCAACGCGGTGGCGCCGATCAACCTGGCCCAGCGCTTTGTCGGGCAGATCCGCAAGGACAGCGGCGTACTGGCGTTCATGAGTTCGGTACTGGGCAGCGTGACCATTCCGGACGCCCCGGAGATGGCGCTGTACAAGGCCAGCAAGGCCGCGCTGAACTCCATGACCAACAGCTTCGTGACCCAGCTGGAGCAGCAACTCACCGTGCTCTCGTTGCACCCGGGCTGGGTCAAGACCGACATGGGCGGCGAGAACGCCGAGATCGACGTGCCAACCAGCACCCACGGCCTGATCGCCCAAATCAACGCCTACGCCGGCAAGGGCGGCCATCACTTCATCAACTACAAGGGTGAAACCATTCCCTGGTAAGCCCGGCATGAACGGGCCCATACCCCGCACCGCGGGAGCCGGCTTGCCGGCGGATGGGCCCTCGCCGTAAACTGCCCCCCGCGCCCACCCCGGGCGCCCCTGGATCAGCAGACAGGGCATCACTGAGCTGGCTAACCTGAACCCACTTTCAGAGGAGCCGGCCACCATGCCTGCGACCCGTACCTGGTTAAAAAACCCCCTGGCCATCTTTACCGGCAATGCCCTCGACGCCCGTGGCGGCCTGGTGCTGCAAGACGGCCTGATCGTTGAAGTGCTGAGCCTCGGCCAACAGCCTGCGAGCCCTTGCACACAGGTGTTCGATGCCCGCGAGCACGTACTGCTGCCCGGTCTGATCAACACCCACCATCATTTCTACCAAACCCTGACCCGGGCCTGGGCGCCGGTGGTCAACCAGCCGCTGTTCCCCTGGCTGAAGACCCTGTACCCGGTCTGGGCCCGGCTGACCCCGGAAAAGCTCGCCCTGGCGACCAAGGTGGCGCTGGCCGAACTGCTGCTCTCCGGTTGCACCACCGCTGCTGACCACCACTATCTGTTCCCGGATGGCCTGGAAAACGCCATCGACGTGCAAGTCGAAACCGTGCGTGAACTGGGCATGCGCGCCATGCTCACCCGCGGTTCCATGAGCCTTGGCGAAAAGGACGGCGGGCTGCCGCCGCAACAGACCGTGCAGGAAGGTCAGGTGATTCTCGACGACAGTCAGCGCCTGATTCACCAGTACCACGAGCGTGGCGACGGCGCGCAAATCCAGATCGCACTGGCGCCGTGCTCGCCGTTCTCGGTCACCCCGGAAATCATGGCGGCCAGCGCCGAACTGGCCAACGGACTCGATGTGCGCCTGCACACGCACCTCGCCGAGACCCTCGACGAAGAAGACTTCTGCCTGCAGCGCTTCGGCCTGCGCACCGTGGATTATCTGGACAGTGTCGGCTGGCTCGGGCCGCGTACCTGGCTGGCCCACGGCATCCATTTCAACCCCGATGAAATCGCCCGCCTGGGCGCTGCCGGCACCGGCATCTGCCATTGTCCGAGTTCGAACATGCGCCTGGCGTCGGGCATCTGCCCCAGTATCGAGCTGACCGATGCGGGTGCGCCGTTTGGCTTGGGCGTGGATGGCTCGGCGTCCAATGATGCGTCGAACATGATCCTCGAAGCGCGCCAGGCGCTGTACATCCAGCGCCTGCGCTACGGCGCCGAGAAGATCACTCCGGAGCGGGTACTGGGCTGGGCGACCCGGGGGTCGGCGAGCCTGTTGGGGCGCAAAGACATCGGCGAACTGGCGGTGGGCAAGCAGGCGGATCTGGCCTTGTTCAAACTCGATGAGCTGCGCTTCTCGGGTAGCCATGACCCGGTTTCGGCACTGCTGTTGTGCGCGGCGGATCGGGCGGATCGGGTCATTATTGGCGGCCAGTGGCGGGTGATCGATGGTCAAGTCGAAGGGCTGGACCTGAAAAAACTGATCGCCGATCACAGCCAGGCGGCCCGGCAACTGATTGCCGGCACCTGATCTTCGCTTCCAACGGCGAGGGGGCGCATCCCTCGCCTGCGCGTTGAGCGGAATCGGATCGAGGAAACATGTTAGTTTCCCACCCCCGCAAACGAGCCGTTATAAGGACATTACGTGAAACAAAGGCACGGACTGGCGCTGTGCGTCGCGCTGCTGATTTCAGGCTGTGAAAAACCGGAGGTTGTGGGCCCGGCCAGCAAAGCGCTGTCACCTGCAAAAGTTGCAGAAATTGCCTCGACCATCAGCCGTAAATACCCGGACCTTTCCCCGCAAACCCGCGATACCGTGCTGAACACGGTCGTCCGTTCGCTGGACAACATGGTGTTGATTGAAGGTGGCGAATTCCAGATGGGTGATTTCGGTTGGCCCCGTGGCTTCGACCCACAAGCCTTGTGCCAATGGCCCTGTGGCGTGGACCCGGGAAAAATGGAGCGGATCAGCCTCGCCATCGACAACGATTTCGTTCACCCCGTCAAATTGAGCAGCTATTACCTGTCCTCGCTGCAAACCACCTTGGGCGACTTCGATCTGTTCTTCCTCGCGCAAGGCAAGCCGCCATTCGACGCTGCACTGCGCAAGCGCGCCGACATGCAGCACCTCTACCAGGAAAACCTACCCGCCCCAGCGTCTAAAGAATGGCAGGAGGCCAAGGATTACTGCGGCTGGCTGGCAGACCTCAGCGGCTATCCGGTGGATCTTCCCACCGAGGCCCAATGGGAATATGCGGCGCGCAACCGTGGCCAGCCGGTCATGTTCGCGACCGACAACGGCAACCTGGACTACGGCCGCAACTTTCCGGCGCCTGACGACAACAAAACCTTCGCCGTGGACAGGTTTGCGCCCAATCCGCTTGGCCTCTACAACCTCACCGGCAATGCCAGTGAATGGGTCAACGATTGGTACGATAAACACTACTATCGCGAATCTCCCGTCGAGAACCCGCAGGGGCCTGAAACCGGCATTTATCGGGCGCAACGTGGAGCCAACAACGAGTTTGCCAACGACCCGACCTTTTCGCCTTCGGCCAGCACCGTCCGCCGCTGGCGTTGGGGGGCACTCGCGGCCTGGAATGCCCCCGGTGTCAGCTTTCGCTGCGCCATCCAGTCAGCGCAAGCGCTTTAAAGTCCCAGCAGCGACAGCATGATGAAGGTCGCAAACAGCACGAAGTGAGTCATACCCTCGATGGCGTTGGTTTCGCCATCGTTGAGGTTGATCGCGCTGACGATCAGGGTGATGAACACCATCACCGTCTGCACCGGCGTCATGGCCATCTGGAACGGCTGACCGGTGTACAGCGCCATGGCTTCCATCACCGGCACCGTGAGGATTACCGTCGACAGGGAGGCGCCCAACGCCACGTTGACCACCGACTGCATGCGGTTGGCGAGGGCGGCGCGCAGGGCGGTGAGAATCTCCGGCGCGGCGGAAATCGCCGCCACCAGGATCGCCGTGATCACCGGCGGTGCGCCGGTGCCTTCCAGGCCCAGGTCCAGGGTCTTGGACATCACCTCGGCCAGAGCGCCGATCACCACCACCCCGAACACCAGAATGCCGATACTCCAGCTCAGGTTGACGGCGTGGGGCTGTTCCTGGGCTTCTTTATGGCGGCGTTTTTCCGGGTAGCTGTAGCTGAAGAAATAGCTGTGGGGCCCGACCTGCATGCGCAGGAACAAGGTATAGAGCACCACCATCGCACCGATGGTGAAGGCCGAGTAGACCTTCCAGTCAGTCTCGGGAATGAACTCCGGCACCACCATGGAAACCCCCATGGCGGTGAGGATCATCACGCTGTAGGTGCGCGCCGAATCATCGTTATAGGGCTGCTCGCCATGCTTGATGCCGCCCATCAGCGCGGCCAGGCCGAGGATACCGTTGATGTCCAGCATCACCGCCGAGTAGATGGTGTCGCGCACCAGGGTCGGCGAGGCCTCGTTGTTCATCATGATCGCCAGGATCACCACCTCTACCAGCACCGCGGCCAGGGTCAGGATCATGGTGCCGTAGGGGTCGCCAACCTTTTCCGCCAGCAGTTCAGCGTGGTGGGCGACGCGCATCGAGGCGATGACGATAAAGCCGATCAGCACCAGCCCGGCGCTCAGGGCGACGCCTTGGCCACTGTTGAGCAGCAAGTGTTCCAGGGGATAGGCGGCCACAGCGGCCAGCAGCGCAAGCAGCAGAAGCTTTTCTTGCTTGAGGGAAGTGAGCATTGCAGTCCTTTGACAAAAATAAAAACGAGTACAGGAGATGAGTGAAAGGCTGCTTCGAGTCACTAACGTTTCGTTACATGTTAGTGCACCAGCCTCAGGCGCCGCGCACCGGGTTGGTTCCTGAAAAGCGCTTCGCCGGCAAGCCGGCTCCTACACCCGTGCCTGTAGGAGCTGGCTTGCCAGCGAAAAGCGCGCGCCAAAACCCCATAGCAACCGCCTCGCCAGCGCAGCCCCCACTTTGTTGTCCTGTTGGTCAGCTATTTGCATTGCCCTCCAGCGCTTGCCACCCCAGCCAACCCCCACAACAAGATGGAGCTTCAATTCATGCATATACGCCCGTTGCACAAGCTGCTCTGCGCCCTGGTCGCCGCCGCCGGCCTGAGTGCCAGCCTCGCCGCCAGCGCCGCCGATCCGCTAAAGGTCGGTTTCGTCTATATCGGCCCCATCGGCGACCACGGCTGGACCTATCAGCATGAACAGGGGCGCAAGGCGCTCGTGGAAAAGTTCGGCGACCAGATCAAGACCACCTATGTGGAAAACGTTGCTGAAGGCGCCGATGCCGAGCGGGTGATCCGCAACATGGCCAAGGACAATTACGACCTGATCTTCACCACCTCTTTCGGCTACATGAACCCAACGCTGAAAGTGGCCAAGCAGTTTCCCAAGGTGACCTTCGAACACGCCACCGGCTACAAGCAGGACAAGAACCTCGGCACCTACCTGGCACGCACTTATGAAGGCCGGTATGTCGGCGGTTTCCTCGCGGCGAAGATGACCAAGAGCAAGAAGATCGGCTACGTCGCCTCCTTCCCGATCCCGGAAGTGATCCGCGACATCAATGCCATCCAACTGGCCCTGAACAAATACAACCCGGGCACCGAGATCAAGGTGGTATGGGTCAATTCCTGGTTCGACCCGGGCAAGGAAGCCGACGCCGCCAATGCCCTGATCGACCAGGGTGCCGACGTGATCTTCCAGCACACCGACAGCCCGGCGCCGATCCAGGCTGCGCAGCGCCGTGGCGTCTATGCCGTGGGCTACGCCTCGGACATGGCCCACTTCGGCCCCAAGGCGGTGCTGACTTCCATCGTCAACAACTGGGGACCGCACTACATCCAAGCCACCGAGGGGGTGCTGGAGCACAGCTGGAAATCCCAGGACTACTGGGGTGGCTTGAAAGAAGGTACGGTTGAGTTGCCCCTCAGCGACCTGCTGCCGGCCCCGGTGAAGGCCGAAGCCGAACAGATCATCGCCAGCATCAAGAGTGGCGAGTTCCACCCGTTCACCGGCCCGATCAAGGACCAGGCCGGGGTTGAGAAAATCGCCGCTGGCGTCAGCGCCAGCAATGCCGAGCTAGCCTCGATGAACTACTACGTCGAAGGCATGCGGGCAGACATCCCGCAATAACCATCGCTGCTACCGCAGGCTGCGATAAGGATCACGAGGCCTTACCCCCTTAGAAGCAGCATCGCCTGCGGCAGCGGCTACAAAAACCAACAGGATGAGAGCATTTTCATGAATCAACTGCCGATCATCGACATCAGCCCGCTGTATCAGGATGCACAGAAAGGCTGGGACAGCGTGGCCCGCAAGATCGACCGCGCCTGTCGCGAGTGGGGGTTCTTCTACATCCAGGGCCACCCGATCAGCCCGCAACGCATCGAGCAACTGCTGGACAGCGCCAAGCATTTCTTCGCCCTGCCCAGCAGCGAAAAACTCAAGATCGACATCACCCAGACGCGCCATCACCGGGGTTATGGTGCTATCGCAACCGAGCAGCTCGACCCGGACAGGCCCAGCGACCTCAAGGAAACCTTCGACATGGGCCTGCACCTGCCGAACGAGCATCCGCAAGTGCTGGCGAGCAAGCCCCTGCGCGGCCCCAATCGTCATCCGGACCTGCCGGGCTGGGAAACGCTGATGGAACAGCACTACCTCGACATGCAGGCCCTGGCCCAGACCCTGCTGCGGGCCATGACCCTGGCCCTGGACATCGAGCGCGACTTCTTCGACAGGCGCTTCCAGGAGCCCGTCAGCGTGCTGCGGCTGATCCACTATCCACCGCGCCACACTGCCAGTTCCGAGGAGCAGCAAGGCGCCGGCGCCCATACCGACTACGGCTGCATCACCTTGCTCTATCAGGATGCCGCCGGCGGCCTACAGGTGCGCAACGTCCAGGGCCAGTGGATCGACGCGCCGCCCATCGATGGCACCTTCGTGGTCAACCTTGGGGACATGATGGCGCGCTGGAGCAACGACCGTTACCTGTCGACCCCGCACCGGGTCATCAGCCCGCTGGGGGTGGATCGCTACTCGATGCCGTTCTTCGCCGAGCCGCACCCGGACACCCGCATCGAGTGCCTGCCCGGCTGCCAGGATGCCTTGCATCCGGCCAAGTACCCGGCAACCACCTGTGCCGAATTCCTCCTGTCGCGCTTTGCCGACACCTACGCCTATCGCCGGGAGCAGGAGCAGGCCTGATCCCCCCTCGGTCAGGTTTTACCGAACATTTGCGCCGCCAGCTGTAGAATGGCGGCTTTTTCCGGCCTGGTGAAAACCCGGCGAGAACCGCGAGCCGCAGCCGATCCTCCTATAGAGAGGCACGGCCCACGGCAGCGCACCACCCTCGCAGCGCCTGCCTGCACCTGATGAGACAACACCATGTATGACTGGCTGAACGCCTTGCCCAAGGCCGAGTTGCACTTGCACCTGGAAGGTTCCCTGGAGCCGGAGCTGCTGTTCGCCCTGGCCGAACGCAACAAGATCGCCCTGCCTTGGAACGATGTCGAAACCCTGCGCAAGGCCTACGCCTTCAACAACCTGCAAGAGTTCCTCGACCTGTACTACCAGGGCGCCGACGTGCTGCGCACCTCCCAGGACTTCTACGACCTGACCTGGGCCTACCTGCTGCGCTGCAAAGAGCAGAACGTGATCCACACCGAACCCTTCTTCGACCCGCAGACCCACACCGACCGTGGCGTGCCTTTCGAAGTGGTGCTCAACGGCATCGCCAGCGCACTGAAAGACGGCGAGCAGCAACTGGGCATCACCAGCGGCCTGATCCTCAGTTTCCTGCGCCACTTGAGCGAAGAAGAAGCGCAGAAAACCCTCGACCAGGCGCTGCCGTTCCGCGATGCCTTTGTCGCCGTGGGCCTGGACAGCTCGGAAATGGGCCATCCGCCGAGCAAGTTCCAGCGGGTCTTCGACCGCGCGCGTAGCGAAGGCTTCCTGACCGTCGCCCACGCCGGCGAGGAAGGTCCGCCCGAGTACATCTGGCAAGCCCTGGACCTGTTGAAGATCCAGCGCATCGACCACGGCGTGCGCGCCTTCGAAGACGAGCGGCTGATGCAGCGGATCATCGACGAACAGATCCCGCTGACCGTGTGCCCGCTGTCCAACACCAAGCTCTGCGTGTTCGACCACATGTCCCAGCACAACATCCTGCAAATGCTCGAACGCGGGGTGAAGGTCACGGTCAACTCCGATGACCCGGCCTACTTCGGCGGCTACGTCACCGAGAACTTCCACGCCCTGCACACCGACCTGGGAATGACCCAGGACCAGGCACGACGCCTGGCGCAGAACAGCCTGGATGCACGACTGGTCAAGCCGTAACGGCCTTCGCCGGCAAGCCGGCTCCTACAGGTTCGTGTAGGAGCCGGCTTGCCGGCGAACCGCTCCACCGCCTCTCACTATCAGCCCCCCGCCTCGCTCAACTCCTCCAACGTCTTGCCCCGGGTTTCCATCCCGAACAGCCACACCACCCCCGCCGCGATCACAAAGCACAACGCCCCCAAGGCGAATACGCCACCCTGCCCGGTAATCGGAAACAGCAGTCCCGTCACCAGCGGCCCCAGCAGCGAGCCAATCCGGCCAACTGCCGAGGCGAAACCCGAACCCGTGGCCCGGGCCGAAGTCGGGTACAACTCAGGCGTGTAGGTGTAGAGCACCGCCCACATGCCGAACAAGAAGAATTGCATCAGCAATCCGCTGCCGATCAACAGGCTGACGTTGCCGCCAAACACCGCACTCTGCCCGTAGAAGAAGGCCATGACGCCACCTCCCAGCAAGGTAACGATGCACACCGGTTTGCGTCCCCAGCGCTCCACCAGCCAGGCGGCCATGAGAAACCCGGGAATCCCCCCCAAAGAAATCAGCACCGTGTAGTACACCGACTGGGTCACGGCAAAACCTGACTGTTGCAGCAAGGCACTGAGCCAGGAAGTCAGTCCGTAGAAGCCCAGCAACGCGAAGAACCACAGGCTCCAGATCATCAAGGTGCGCTGGCGGTAGAGCGGCGACCAGATCTGCTTCAGTGCGGAAAAAAAGTGCCCCGGGGTACTCTCGATACGCGGCAGGCGCACCGGTTCCGGCAGCTCGGCCACGCCCAGGGACATCCGCACCTTGTCCTCGATACCCCGCAGCACCTGATCCGCGTCGGCGTGACGCCCGGCCTGCTCCAGCCAGCGCGGCGACTCGGGAATGAAGAAGCGGATCACCAGCACGAACACCGCCGGGATCGCCAGCACCAGGAAGATCTCGCGCCAGCCGATCAGTGGCAGGAGGAAGTACGACAGCACCCCGGCAGCGACAAACCCCAAGGGCCAGAAGCCGTCCATCAAGGCGATGTAGCGTCCCCGCCGTTGCGCCGGGATCATCTCCGAGAGCATCGACTGGGCGATGGGAAACTCCATGCCCATGCCGATTCCCAGCAGCACCCGAAATAGAGTCAGGCTGTCCACGCTCTGGGCGGTAGAGCACAGGTAACTGGCCACGCCCCAGAGCACGATGCTCCACTGGAACACCGGCTTGCGCCCGAAGCGGTCGGCGAGCATGCCCGACAGCGAGGCCCCCAGTACCATGCCGAAGAAACTCGAACTGGCCAGCAGGCCGGCCTGGGCCGAACTCAGGCCGAACTCGGTTTTGATCGAACCGAGGAGGAAGGTCATCATCGCCAGGTCCATGGAGTCGAAGAAAAACGCCAGGGCAATGATGATGAAGATCACCCGGTGATAACCGCTGATGGGTAACCGCTCCAGGCGCTCTGCGGCGCTGTATCCCTGTATGCCCATGCACCGTCCCCCGGTTGAATGCTTGACCGTTGGAGTGTGCAGGATCGAGGCCGGGACTGATTGCCGAGGGCGACCTGTTCGCGTCCGTCAGCGACGCCGGGGGTTCGCCGGCAAGCCGGCTCCTACGGGCGCCGGGCGCTGATCTCGGCGCAGCGGCTCTGGAGCAGATCCCGCAACAGCTTCACCGGCTTGCTCAGGTGCGCGCGATGGGTGCACAGCAGGTTCAGCGACGCGCCTTCGCAGCGCAGTTCCGGCAGCAGTATCTGCAGGCGCCCGGCCAGCACATCGCCCGCCACATCCAGCCAGGACTTGTAGGCAATCCCTTCTCCGGCCACCGCCCAACGCCGCACCACATCGGCATCGTCGCTGAGGCGGTCGCCACTGACAGTCAGGCTCACCTCGCGCTTACCGTCATAAAAGCTCCAGAGGTCGTGAGCCCGGCTGTCGAGCATGTACAGCAGGCAGTTGTGCTGGGCCAGTTGCTCCAACTGGCGCGGCTCGCCGCGGCGGGCCAGGTAGCTGGGGGCGGCACACAGCACCCGGCGATTGTCCGGGGCGATCGGCAGCGCCACCAGGCTGGAATCTTCCGGCTCGCCGTAGCGCAGGGCAATGTCCACCGGTTGGCGAAACAGATCGGCAATCCGGTCCCCCAGCAGCAGGCGCACGCTGAGCTTGGGATGCTCGCGCTGGAACTCGTCGAGCCAGGGCAACAGCAGGTTGCGACCAAAATCCGAGGGGGCCGACAGTTGCAGGACACCGCTGACCTGGTCCTGGCCGCTGGCCAGCAGGCGCCGTCCTTCATCCAGGTTGCTCAGCGCAGCCCGGGCGTACTCAAGGAACCCTTCACCCTCAGCGGTCAGCCGCAGACTGCGGGTGGAACGGGCCAGCAGGCGCGCGCCCAGATGCTCTTCGATGCGCTTGAGGGCAGCGCTGGCCACCGCCGGCGACAGGTCCATGACCCGGGCCGCCGCCGACAGGCTGCCGAGGTCCGCGGCACGCACGAACAGTTGCAGGTCATCGAATCGCAGCATGGGCCAGCCTCAGCATTATCAAAAAAATATTGAAAGAGACTGCTCTTTTAGCCGGTTTTATCTCCGGGAGAAATAGCCAATTATCTCTCCATCGCCCTGCCATCCCGAGGAATCCCCGATGTCCCAAGCCTTCACCGCGATTGCCACCCTGATCGCCAAGCCCCAGCAGCAAGCCGTCCTCAAGCGCGAACTCAGCGCCCTGGTCCCGCCCAGCCGCGAGGAGAGCGGCTGCCAGTACTACGAGCTGCATCAGGACGCCGAGCAGCCGGGAACCTTCTACGTGCTGGAGCGCTGGGACGATGAAGCCGCCCTGGAATTCCACAACAACACCGCGCACTTCCAACACTTCATCGCCCAGACCCGCGAAGCGATCGAGCACTTCGAACTCAAGCGCCTGCAACTGCTCGTCTGACCTTCCCTCAACCTTCATCAGGAGTTCATCATGAAAGCCATCGCCTACTACCACTCGCTGCCGATCAACGACCCGCAATCCCTGCAGGACATCCAGCTACCGGAACCGGTGCCCGGTCCCCGGGACCTGCTAGTGGAGGTCAAGGCCATCTCGGTCAATCCGGTGGACACCAAGGTGCGCCAGAACGTCCAGCCCGAAGGTGGCGCAGCCAAGGTGCTGGGCTGGGACGTGGCCGGGGTGGTCAAGTCCGTGGGCAGCGAAGTCAGCCTGTTCAAGGTCGGCGACCGAGTGTTCTACGCCGGCTCCATCGCCCGGGCCGGCGGCAACAGCGAGCGGCACACCGTGGATGAACGGATCGTCGGCCACATGCCCAAGAGCCTGGGCTTCGCCGAAGCCGCGGCTTTGCCACTGACCGCGATCACCGCCTGGGAACTGCTGTTCGAGCGCCTGCAGATCCGCCAGGAGCCGGGCGATCAAGGCCAGAGCCTGCTGATCGTCGGTGCTGCCGGCGGGGTCGGTTCGATCCTCACCCAACTGGCCCGCCAACTCACCGGCCTCAAGGTGATCGGCAGTGCCTCCCGCGAACAGACCCAGGCCTGGGTCCGCGAGCTGGGGGCCCATGCGGTGGTGGATCACAGCCAGCCGCTGAGTGCCGAGCTCAAGCGTGTGGGCATCGATCAGGTAACCCATGTTGCCAGCCTGACCCAGACCGACACCCACCTCGACCAGTTGGTGGAAGCCCTGGCCCCCCAGGGCAAGCTGGCGTTGATCGACGATCCGAAAAGCCTCGACGTGACCAAGCTCAAACGCAAGAGCCTGTCGCTGCATTGGGAGTTCATGTACACCCGTTCGCTGTTCGAGACCGCCGACATGCAGGAGCAGCATCTGTTGCTCAACCGGGTCGCCGAGCTGATCGACGCGGGGACTCTGAAGACCACAGTCGGCGAGCATTTCGGCCAGATCAATGCAGCCAACCTGCGTCGAGCCCACGCCCTGCTCGAAAGCGGCAAGGCCAAGGGCAAGATCGTACTGGAAGGTTTCTAGGGTCATTTCCAGCGGCCGCCACTGCCTTGCAAAGGTCGGCGGCCGTCAGTCCGAGAATTGATTTCGGTCATATTTCTGACCGTATTCAGGTCTACACTGGGGGCCCCTGCACTGCACTCTTTTACCGTTAGGAGGTCAGCAATGAAGATCCTGATAAAAGAACTGGCAACCGCCAAAGGCCCTCAATGGCAGGTACGCCTCGACCAGCATGGCGTAACCTTCCGCAGTGAGGCCGAGGCCAGGGCATTCGCCCAGACCCTGCAGGCCCGCTTGCAAGCCCCTCACCAGATCCCCCAGAGTCAGCGCGCCGTCGGCTGATTCAGAGCTCGGCGGCCTTCAGCGCCCGGGCATTCTGCAAACGCCGAGTCACCACCGCCATGCTCACCGCCAGAACACCGCACAGGCAGATGACCAAGGCCATCGGCATGGCGCTGCCATCGTGCAAGGCTCCCACCAGGTAGGCCGCGCCTGCGGCAACACTGAACTGCAGGCAGCCGAGCATCGCCGAAGCACTGCCGGCACGTGCACCCTGGCCATTCATGGCACAGGCTGCGGCGTTGGGAATGATGCAACCCAGACTGGCGATGCACACGAACAGTGGCAGCAGCAGCGGCCACAGTGCACTGGTGTGCAACACGCTGACCCCTAGCAGGGCCAAACCCGCCGCCAGGTAGATCCACACGGTACGCGCCAGCAGGAAGGCCGGGCCGCGCTTGGCCAGCAGCCGAGCATTGATCTGCGCTACCAGGATGAAGCCACCGGCATTGATCCCGAAGAACCAGCCGAAGTGCTCGGCGGGTACGCCGTAGAGCTTAATAAAGACAAAGGGTGAGCCGGCGATGTAGGAAAACATCCCGGCAATGGCAATCCCACCCGTCAGGGCGTGACCGAGGAAGACCCGGTCCGCCAACAGTAGGCTGTATTGCCGAAACGCGCCGGACAATGGCAGGCGCGGGCGAGTGGCCGGCATGCTTTCCGGCAGGCCCAGGGCCACCGCCAATCCGGACAGGGCACTGAACACCGTGAGCATGATGAAGATCGATTGCCAGCCATAGAGGTTGACCAGCAGGCCACCCAGCATTGGCGCCAGGATTGGTGCCAGGCCCATCACCAGCATCAACTGGGAGAACACCTTGGCCGAGCCCACTGCATCGCATTTGTCGCTGACCACGGCGCGGGAGATCACCATGCCGGCACAGCCGCCCAGGGCCTGGACGAACCGCGCGCCAATCAACCATTCAAGATTAGGCGCATAAGCGCAAGCCAGTGAAGCCAGGGTGAACAAGCCAACCCCGACGAGCAACGGCAGGCGTCGGCCAAAACGGTCGGCCACCGGACCATAGGCCAGTTGGCCAATGGACAGGCCCAGGAAATAGGCAGCCAGGGTCAGTTGAACGTGTTTTTCATCGGTGCCGAACGCCAAGGCCATCGCGGGAAAGGCCGGCAGATAAAAATCGATGGCCAGAGGGCCGAAAGCGCTCAAGGCGCCGAGAATCAGGATTGTGCGGAGGTTCATGACATCCAAGCGAGCGTTGGTCAGCGGCTGCATAGTCTAGCTGCGCTTGGACGCCTTGAACATTCCGATAGGTCGCTAACTATTAAAAAGACTCACGCCACCTGGACGGCGTAGCCCTCCTCGCTGATCAGATTGATCACTTCTTCGCTGGACAGCCGGCTCTCGACTCCCACTTCCTTGGCCGCCAGATCCACCCGCACCGTAGCCGCCGGGTCCTTGTTCTGCAGGGCCTGGGTAATGGCCCGCACGCAGTGACCGCAGGACATGCCTTGAACGTTGAATACTTGCATCACGCTTCTCCTGTATTGGGTTGAGCAGAGTCTTGTCCTTGCCACCATGGCAAGGTCAAGTTCCGGATTGATCTGCCGGGCTGGAAATCAGCGGCGTGCTCGGCCAAGCTGCACGTCTTACGACATCACAGCAGGAGATTCAGCCATGCGCTGGTCAACTTTCAGCCTCGTCAGCCTCCTGGGCCTGTTCGCCGCAGCGCCCCCGGCCATGGCCGCTGGCGAAGATTACGGCGTACTGATCATTTCCAGGGAGCGACTGGAAGTCGCCACCTCTTGCGAAATCGGCCTGTACATTCAGGATCAGCTCGCCGGTCGACTGTTCCAGGAACAGAGCACCTCCTTCAACCTGCCGCCGGGCAAAGTCTCCCTGCGCCTGAAACTGCTGCCAGGCCAGGCTCCCGGCTGCAGCCCGGGCCTGCTTGCCCCCGGTTCCCAGGACATCAGCCTGCGGGCCGGCGACGTGCTGAAGTTCCGCATCGCCATGACCCCGTCAGGCATGTACCTCAAGCCCGCTGCCCTGGAGTACTGACGCCCCGCCCTCTGCACGCCTCGCAACCGATCATGCCTGGCGTGTCTTAAGCTCTAGCGTTCGCCCGGCTGACACGCCCCTGGGACAAAATGAAGCACCCGCAGAATCCCCCCTTGACCTTGCCTGCGTGGCAAGGTTGATCCTGTAGGCAACATTTACAGGGAGTGTCATCCATGCCTGAATCAACCACCTTCGACCTGCCGATTGCCGGCATGACCTGCGCCAGCTGCGCCGGGCGCGTAGAGCGTGCTCTGGGCAAAGTCGCCGGTACCGGTGCCGTCAGCGTCAACCTGGCCACCGAACAGGCCCGGGTCGAAGCCCAGCGAGACAGTCTGCCCGCCTTGCTCGAAGCGGTGCAGAACGCGGGCTACAGCGTTCCCGTGCAGAGCCTTGAATTGACCATCGGCGGCATGACCTGCGCCACCTGCGCCGGTCGCGTTGAGCGCGCCCTGAACAAGGTGCCCGGAGTGCGCAACGCCAGCGTCAACCTGGCCACCGAACGGGCCCACATCGAGTTGCTGGGGCAACTCGACCCAGCCGTGCTGGTCAACGCGGTGACGAAGGCCGGCTACTCCGCCAGCCTCTGGCAGGCCGAAAAGCAGCACTCCGGTGATCAACAGCAACAGCATCTGCGTCGTGAGCGCTGGAGCCTGGTACTGGCGATTCTGCTGGCCCTGCCTCTGGTGCTGCCGATGCTGGTGCAACCCTTCGGCCTGCACTGGATGCTCCCGGCCTGGGCGCAGTTCGCCCTGGCCACCCCGGTACAGTTCATCTTCGGTGCGCGCTTCTATGTGGCGGCCTGGAAAGCCGTGCGCGCCGGCAGCGGCAACATGGACCTGCTGGTGGCCCTGGGCACCAGCGCCGGTTATGGCTTGAGTCTCTACGAGTGGGCTACCGCCGCAGAGGGCAGCATGCCACACCTGTACTTCGAAGCCTCCGCTGTGGTGATCGCCCTGGTGCTGCTGGGCAAGTACCTGGAAAGCCGGGCCAAGCGCCAGACCGCCAGCGCCATCCGCGCCCTGGAGGCTCTGCGTCCCGAACGAGCGATCCAGGTGATCGACGGCCGCGAGCAGGAAGTGGCCATCAGCGCCCTGCGCCTGAATGACCTGGTGCTGGTCAAGCCCGGTGAGCGCTTTCCGGTGGACGGTGAAGTCATCGAAGGCCAGAGCCATGCCGATGAAGCCCTGATCAGCGGTGAAAGCCTGCCAGTGCCCAAGCAGCCCGGGGATAAAGTCACCGGCGGTGCGATCAATGGCGAAGGCCGCTTGCTGGTGCGCACCCTGGCACTGGGTGCAGAAACCGTATTGGCAAGAATCATTCGCCTGGTGGAAGACGCCCAGGCCGGCAAGGCGCCGATCCAGAAACTGGTGGATAAGGTCAGCCAGGTATTCGTACCCACCGTACTGGTGCTGGCCCTGATCACGCTGGTGGGCTGGTGGATGTACGGCGCCCCCCTGGAAACCGCCGTGATCAACGCAGTGGCGGTGCTGGTAATCGCCTGCCCTTGTGCCCTGGGCCTGGCCACGCCCACCGCGATCATGGCCGGCACCGGCGTCGCCGCCCGCCACGGTATCCTGATCAAGGATGCCGAAGCCCTGGAGCGGGCCCACGAAGTCAGCTCGGTGGTCTTCGACAAGACCGGCACCTTGACCTCCGGCACGCCGCGCATCGCTCATATGCAGGCCCTGGACGGGGACGAAAACACCACCTTGCAACTGGCCGGCGCCCTCCAGCGCGGCAGCGAACACCCCCTGGCCAAAGCGGTGCTGGACCTGTGCCAGGAACGCCAGCTGCCGGTGGCCGATGTCAGCGCCAGCCAGTCCCTGACCGGACGCGGCATTGCCGGCACCCTGGACGGCCGCCAACTGGCCCTGGGCAATCGTCGCCTGTTGGAGGAAAGCGGCTTGATCCCGGGAAGCCTGGCCCAGGCGGCCCAGGACTGGGAACACGAGGGCCGGACCCTGTCCTGGCTGATAGAGCAAAGCCCGCACCCCCGGGTGCTGGGCCTGTTCGCCTTTGGCGACACTCTCAAGCCGGGAGCCTTGCAGGCAATACAGCAACTCAACGCGCGGCATATCAGCAGCCACCTGCTGACCGGCGACAACCGTGGCAGCGCCAAGGTAGTGGCCGATGCCCTGGGCATCGCCGACGTGCATGCTGAAGTGCTGCCGGCGGACAAGGCCGCCACCGTCACCGAACTGAAAAAGACCGGCGTAGTGGCGATGGTCGGCGACGGCATCAATGATGCCCCAGCCCTGGCAGCGGCAGACATCGGCATCGCCATGGGCGGTGGCACCGACGTCGCCATGCATGCAGCAGGCATCACCCTGATGCGCGGCGATCCGCGCTTGATCCCGGCAGCCCTGGAAATCAGCCGCAAGACCTATGCGAAGATCCGCCAGAACCTGTTCTGGGCCTTCGTCTACAACCTGATCGGCATTCCCCTGGCAGCCTTCGGCCTGCTCAACCCGGTGCTCGCCGGGGCGGCCATGGCCCTGTCCAGCGTCAGCGTGGTGAGCAATGCGCTACTGTTGAAAACCTGGAAACCCAAAGACCTGGAGAACGCCGAATGAACATCGGCCAAGCAGCCCGCAAGAGTGGCCTGAGCGCCAAGATGATCCGTTACTACGAGTCCATCGGGCTGCTCAAGCCGGCCCATCGCAGCGACAGCGGCTATCGCCTGTACGGCGACGACGACCTGCACAGCCTGGCCTTTATCAAGCGCTCCCGAGACCTGGGGTTTTCCCTGGAAGAGGTCGGCAAGCTGCTGACCCTGTGGCAGGACCGGCAACGGGCCAGCGCCGATGTAAAGGCCCTGGCACGCCAGCACATCGACGAGCTGAACCAGAAGATCCGCGAACTGGCGGAGCTGCGCGACACCTTGCAGGACCTGGTGGAGCATTGCCAAGGCGACCATCGCCCAGACTGCCCGATCCTCAAGGAACTGGCGTCCGGCAGCTGCTGCGAGGCCTGACCGCTGGCTAGCACTCTGTACGACTGCAGGGTGCAATCTGCGGAAATAAAAAAATCCGGCCTGGGCCGGATTTTTTCATGGGGTCACTGCATCCAGGGCGGAGGCGGTGGTTCCTCGGACTTGCCCGCCGGCACCTCGTCCGCCGCGCGCATTGCCTGACGACGCTCCTCGTCGAGACGCGCTGCTTCGATCTCGCGGATCACGCTGCCGACATCCGCCAGTTCTTCCGGATCGTCGAACTCGCCGGTCAGCACGCTGCCCGGGTGCAAGATGCCAGCCTCATACAAGGCCCACATCTCCTTGGCATAACGGGTGTCCCTGAGCTCCGGGGCAAAGCGCCCGAAGTAGGAAGCCATGTTGCCGACGTCACGTTCGAGCATGCTGAACGCGTGGTTGTTGCCCGCCGCATCGACCGCCTGGGGCAGGTCGATGATCACCGGACCATCCGGTCCCAGCAGCACGTTGAACTCGGAAAGGTCACCGTGCACCAGTCCGGTACACAACATCAGCACAATCTGGGAAATCAGGAAGGCGTGATACTCACGGGCCTGATCCTGATCCAGCACCACATCGTTGAGCCGCGGCGCGGCATCGCCGTATTCGTCGGACACCAACTCCATGAGCAGCACGCCTTCAAGGAAGTCGAACGGCTTGGGCACTCGTACCCCGGCATTGGCCAGGCGGAACAAGGCCGCCACTTCGGCGTTCTGCCACGCGTCCTCGGTTTCCTTGCGGCCAAACTTGGAGCCCTTGGCCATCGCCCGCGCCTGACGGCTGTTGCGGACCTTACGACCTTCCTGATACTCCGCCGCCTGACGGAAACTGCGTTTGTTAGCCTCCTTGTAGACCTTCGCGCAACGAAGCTCGTTGCCGCAGCGCACCACATACACAGCTGCCTCTTTACCACTCATGAGTGGGCGCAGCACCTCGTCTACCAGACCGTCTTCGATCAGCGGTTCAATGCGTTTTGGAGTCTTCATCAGCTTTTATTGTGGGTCCCTTGTTACCAAACACGCGAAAGTCACTCGTTATACGGCAATCCTCCCACGGCGGGAAAGGGCTGCCGACCACCGAACGACTGCAATGCACTCAATGTGCCAGATCAATCCATCGATGCAGCCAGAGATCATAGCCGAGAGTCCGCCCGCCAATGTCCAGGCAAGGCCGCGAGATTGCCGCTGCCCGGCGAACGCCTTCGGCTCCCTGACCGAGGTTTTTTCTGCGCGCGGCTCAATATTCCGCCGCGCCAGCCGAAGTCATCAGAGACAACGGGATTTGTCCAACAACCCAACAAAGACGTCAGCCGCCGGCCAAGGTTCGATCGCCGCCGGCTCGACCTTACTCTCAGGGACGGCAATCAGCGCCACCTTTCAACCTGCCCATAATCCGCGAGTCACCTGCACTTCGTGGTCATACAAAAAAATCTGGAGCGTGGATGAATATCAAGCAGAAACTCACCTGGGCCTTCGCCGTCATTGCCTGCCTGCCGGTGGTGCTGGTCGCCACGCTGGTGGTCATGAACCTGCGCAGCGATGCCAAGGACAGCTTCGTCGATAACAGTGGCCGCGAGATCCGCCAGGTCAGCAATGCCATGCAAATATTCTTCGACGGCATCAGCCAGAACGTCGACTACCTGGCCTCCCAACCGCTGATCGCCAACACTGATGACAGCCTGAAGAACTACAGCAGTGCCGATGCCGAGCAGATCCCCCAAGGCGAGATGGACAAGCAGGTCTTTGCCTTGCTCGAACGCCTGGGCACCAGCCATCCGGCTTACGCCTACGCGATCATCGGCACCGACGCCGGCGGCTATGTGTCCTGGCCAGACGATCCCAAACTGAACAACTACGACCCGCGCCAGCGCCCCTGGTACAAGGCCGCCATGGCCAATCCGGGCAAGCCGTTGCGTACCGCGGCCTACTACTGGGCCACCGATAACGCGACCTATGTCAGCACCGTGCGCACCGTCGCCAACAAGCTGGGCAACCCTGGTGGGGTGGTGAGCATCGACGTGACCCTCAAGCAGCTCACCGAAATCGTCAAGCAGATCAAGCTCGGAGAATCCGGCTACCTGATGCTGATGGAGAACAACGGCACGGTGCTGGTGGACCCCAAACAGCCGGAGCACAACTTCAAGGCCCTGGACAGCCTCGGCGACGGTTATGCCCAACTGGCCAAGGCCGGCAAAGGCCTGGTGAACGTGGAAATCAACGGCGAGCACTACATGGCCAACGTCTGGCCCTCGGAACAGTTGGGCTGGACCTTCATCGGCCTGATCAAGCAGAGCGAAGTCATGGGCTCGGCCACCCAGCTGACCTGGATCATCGCCATCATCGCCGGGGTCCTGGCTTTGCTGTTCGCGGTGGTCGGGGCGAGCTTCGCCAGCCTTATCGTGCGGCCGATCCGCGGCGTCGCCAGCGGCCTGGAAGGCATCGCCCAGGGTGACGGCGACCTGACCCAGAACCTGAACATCCGCGGCAGCGATGAAACCGCGCAACTGGCCAACTGGTTCAACCAGTTCCTCGCGGCGATCCGCAGCCTGATCCAGAACATCGGCCTGGCGGCGCAGAAGATCCTCGCCACCTCCCACTCCTCGACCCAGGTCTCCAGCGACATGTCCGAAGCTGCCGGGCGCCAGCGCGAAGCCGTGGACATGGTGTCCACGGCGTTCCATGAAATGGTCGCCACTGCCAACGAGGTGGCCCGTTCCTGCAGCCAGGCAGCCGAATCGGCGGACAACGGCCAGCGTCAGGCCCGGGAAGGCCAGCAGCAGATCGATGATGCAGTGCACAGCGTCGATCGCCTGAGCCAGGAGATCGAACAGTCGGCGCAATCGATGCAGCAACTCGAACGCGACAGCAACGACATCCAGTCGATCCTCGGCACCATCCGCTCCATCGCCGAACAGACCAACCTGCTAGCCCTCAACGCCGCTATCGAGGCGGCTCGGGCCGGTGAACAGGGACGTGGTTTTGCCGTGGTTGCGGACGAAGTCCGGGCCCTGGCCAAGCGCACCGCCGACTCCACCGCCGAAATCGACGGGCTGCTGGGCAACCTGGCCAAGCGCACCAGCGCCGTAACCCAGCAGATGCACGCCAGCCTGGAGGTGTCCCAACAGTCGGTGAGCCGCATCGGCCTGGCACGCAATAGCTTCGGGCAGATCCGCGAGTCGGTGGACGTGATCCGCGACATGAATACCCAGATCGCCACCGCCGCCGAGGAACAGCATCAGGTGGCGGAAGACATCAACCGACACATCAGCCAGATTCATGGCGATGCGCAGTTGGTGGCGGAACTGGCGAACTCGGCGCGCCTGGACTCCCAAAGCCTGGCGGGACTGTCCAATGAACTGGACAGCCTGGTGCGGCGCTTCAAGACCTGAAGCACCTTGCGCCGGCAGCCGGCTCCTATTGCAGGAGCCGACGCGCCGGCGAACCTCAAGGCGCGGCAGAGCCTCCTCAGCGCTCGATGATCGCCGTCACACCCTGCCCGCCCG
>NZ_JAAARL010000042.1:0-24416 GCF_009908205.1 Pseudomonas sp. Fl5BN2
GGACCATGGTCACACCGCAACTGGCGCCGGTTGCCGCGTCCATAGAGCACGCCCCGGTGATTCCAACCACCTACCAGGCCACCACATGCATGCCCCCGGCCTGCGGATCTATCTGCAAACGCCCACCCAACTCGTGGTGCAACGCCTCCACCAGCCACTGCCGCCGACGCGCATACAGGCCCCGCATTTTGTTCAGGTGCCGGGCAAAGTGCCCCTCGTTGAGAAAGGCCGCGACCGTCGCTTGCAGCAGGTGCGGGCAATGATTGTGCAAGCGATCCGCCTGGCGGGCGAACGCTGGGGTCTGTTCGGCGGGCGCCACCAGGTAGGCCACGCGCAGCCCTGGAAACAGCACTTTGCTGAAGGTGCCGGTGTAGAGCACGCGGCCCTGCTGGTCGAGGCTCTTGAGGGCCGGCAAGGGCTTGCCCTGGTAGCGGTATTCGCTGTCGTAGTCGTCCTCGATGATCCAGCTGCCTTGCCGGTTGGCCCAGTCCAGCAGGGCCAGGCGCCGCGGCAGGGACAGCGACACTCCCAGCGGGCTCTGGTGGGTCGGGGTGACCACGGCAAAGCCGGCCTCTGGGGCGCGGGCGATGCCTTGGGCGACGTCCAGGCCTTGTTCGTCCACGGGCACCGGCACCAGCTGTGCGCCGGCTTCCAGCAGTGCGTTCCTGGCCATGAAGTAGCCGGGCTCTTCCAGCCAGCAGGTGGCGCCCGGGCCCATCAGTGTGTGGCTGATCAGGTCGAGGCAGGCGCGGTAGCCGGCGCAGACGAAAATCTGCTCCGGCTGGCAGTTGATGCCCCGGGAAATCCCCAGGTAGGTGGCGATGGCCGCCCGCAACGGGGCGTAGCCGCGCGAGTCCGGGTAGATCAGGCCTTCGAGGCCCGTCTGTCGCAGTTGTCGGCCCGCCAGGCGGGTCCAGAGCTTGCGCGGAAAGGCATCCAGTGCCGGAAGGCCCATTTGCAGCGGCAACGGCAGCGTGCCGGCATGGGTGGCCTGGTAGGTGGTTGGAATCACCGGGGCGTGCTCTATGGACGCGGCAACCGGCGCCAGTTGCGGTGTGACCATGGTCCCGGCGGCCCCGCGAGCAATCAGGTAGCCCTCGCCTATCAGCAACTGGTAGGCCGCTTCCACAGTGCCACGCGCCAGGTTCAGCTGCGCCGCCAAGGCGCGAACCGCCGGCACGCGGTCACCCGGACGCAGGCGGCCATCGGCGATGGACTCGCGAAACCGCTGATAAAGCTGGCGATAGATCGGCGCCGTCTGGCTGCGGTCCAATTCGAAAGGAAGGATCATGGCCTAGTCATTTATGCATTTTTTGGCTCTGTAGCTTAAGCCATCGACCTTCTAAAGTGGGTCATCTCTTTTCAGCGGATGACGGACATGCCCTACACCCTTCAACACCTCGAAAGCGAAGCGGCCCTGGCGGCCAGTTTCGACTTGATGCGAGTCTTGCGCCCCCACCTCACCCGCCCGGCGGCCTATGTCGCCCAATTGGCCCGGCAAACCGAGCAGGGCTACCGTTTGCTCGCCGCGTGGGACGCAGAGCGCATCGTTGGCCTGGCAGGTTACCGCGAGCTGGAAAACCTGCTCTACGGGCGCTTCATCTACGTCGACGACCTGGTCGTGAGCCCAGACCTTCAGCGCAGCGGCTTGGGCGCGCGGCTGTTGAGTGCGGTGCGGGATGAGGCCGTGCAGCGTCAATGCGATCACTTGGTCCTGGATACCGGCCTGCACATGCCCCTGGCCCAGCGCTTCTATTTTCGTCAGGGGTTGCTGGCCCGGGGCATGCACTTCACCCAGCGACTTCAGGGTGGGGAGCCGGCATGAACAACCTGCTGCTGATCAACGCCAGCCCCCGTGGGCAGGTTTCCCGTGGCAACCAGCTGGCACTGGAATTGGTGAGTTCCCTGCGCCAACGCTATCCGCACCTCGAACTGGTCGAGCGTGATCTTGGCGCGCAGCCGTTGCCACCGTTGGGCATGGACTACGCCCACGCCCTGACCACCGCCACGCCCTTCGACGCGCCGCTGTTCGAGGTGTCCGAAGGCTTGATTCGTGAGTTGGAACGCTGCGACGCCCTGCTGATTGCCACGCCCATGCACAACTTCACCCTGCCGGCGGCGCTCAAGCTGTGGATCGACTATGTGCTGCGCATTCACCGTACCTTCAGTTCCGGCCCAGAGGGCAAGGTCGGCCTGCTCAAGGACCGCCCGGTGCATGTGCTGGTGAGTTCCGGCGGCTTTCACCAGGGCGAACGGGCAGCCCAACCGGATTTTCTGACGCCTTACCTGCGCCAAGTGCTGAACACCCTCGGCCTGTTCGACCTGCAGTTCACTTATCTGCAGGGATTGGTGTTCGGTGACGAGGCCGTGGGTGCAACGGTCGAAGAGGCCCGCAGCGCACTGTCCTTGCAGCCACTGTTCAACCCTCTCGTTTGTGCCTGATCACTTTTTCCCCTATCGGAGTTTCACCATGAGCCAACTCAGACTGCCCTTTGCCACTCTGTCGCCTGCCGCCTATCAAGGCCTGCTCGCCACCAACAGCGCCCTGGCCGCCAGCCCCCTGGGCTTGCCCTTGCTGGAACTGGTGTATTTGCGTGTGTCGCAGATCAACGGCTGCTCGTTCTGCCTGGGCAAGCACTCGCAGACCCTGCGCGAGTGTGGGGTGGCGCAAGACAAGCTGGATTGCCTCGCCGGCTGGCGCGTCAGCGAACTGTTCGACGACCGCGAGCGCGCGGCCCTGGCCTGGGCCGAGACACTCACCTACGTCCACGACAAGGGCGCGCCGGACGCACTGTACGAACCGCTGAAAGCGCACTTGAGCGAGGTTGAGATTTCCGATCTGACGTTGGCTGTGTCGTTGATGAATGCCTTTAACCGGCTGGCGGTGGGTATGAAGCTCTGAGAGTGAGGTCGCCGTTGACGGTGTTGGCTGTGCTTTGGACTTTGGCTCTTGATCTTCCTGCCCCTTCAGAAGGTCAAGCGCAGGTATTGCGCAGGCGTCAGCAAGGGCGATGGATGGCTTGCGGGCCTCTTCGCCGGCAAGCCGGCTCCTACGAAAGCGCGTAAAACGTGCTTGGGCTTTTGATCTTGATCTTCTTACCCCTTCAGAAGGCCGAGCGCAGGTATTGCGCAGGCGTCAGCAAGGGCGATGGATGGCTTGCGGGCCAATTCGCCGGCAAGCCGGCTCCTACGAAAGCGCGTACAACGCGCTTGGGCTTTTGATCTTGATCTTCTTGCCCCTTCAGAAGGCCGAGCGCAGGTATTGCGCAGGCGTCAGCAAGGGCGATGGAGGCTTGCGGGCCAATTCGCCGGCAAGCCGGCTCCTACGAAAGCGCGTAAAACGCGCTTGGGCTTTTGATCTTGATCTTCTTGCCCCTTCAGAAGGCCGAGCGCAGGTATTGCGCAGGCGTCAGCAAGGGCGATGGATGGCTTGCGGGCCAATTCGCCGGCAAGCCGGCTCCTACGAAAGCGCGTAAAACGCGCTTGGGCTTTTGATCTTGATCTTGCTTTTGATCTTTCTGCCCCTTCAGGAGGCCGAGCGCAGGCGTTGCGTAGGGGGCAGCTCGGCATGGATGCCGAGCTAGCCGCCCCAGGCCATGGATGGCCTGTGGCGGCGGGCCCCCGGAGCAATGCCGGAGCGAGGGAACGCCGAGCCTAGGCGAGGCGCCGGATGCGGGGGCAGGAGCCCTTTGGTTACTTTGGGCTGGGCCGGCATTCCGGCTTTTCCAAAGTGACCCGCTGTAAGAGCGGAACCATAAGTAGCCACACCCGCAGCAACGGATATGTACACCACGCGCCCCCAAGTGCATGCGGTATGAAGGTGGCTGCGCGTCATCGTTGGCGAGCTTCGCTGGCAAGCCAGCTCCTACAGGGGATCGGTTGCAGGTGGGCGATATCAGGTCGGTCGTGGGGTCGCCGTTTGGCACCCCCTCTCTTTATCCGAGGAAAGCTCCGGTGGCGCCGGCATCAGCCAATGCAAACAGCAGTTCTTCCAGCGCTTCTGCTGGAACCGACCCCAAGTCAATCTTGAACCTGTACCCGTCCTCCGTGGCCTCCGGGTCCGACACAAAGTGCAGCACCCCTTGCAGCCCTTCTTCGGTCGGCGGGTTCTCGTCTTCGCCGTCGAACCACTCAAAGAACCAGGCGCGAATAACCTCGCAGGCCTGCTCCAGGCTCAAGCCTTGCACTTCCAGCGGCAACCAGTCCCAGCCAAAGGGCGAGATCCCCACGGCCATCTGCTCAATCGCAAAACGCACTGGTTCAAAGCCCAGCTCGGATTCGGAATCGACCTGCACCGGTTCCCCACTCTCGGCCGCAATCACGTCCACCCGGCAAGGTGTGGCCATGGTCCCTTCAACCGCCAGCGAGCCATCGCTGTTCCTGTAGGCCGGCTCAACATGCGCGGCGCCTTGTGCGGCGATACGCGCCAGGGCCTCAACATAGGGTTTACGAATGGCGGCAAGCAGTTCGCTGACGGTCATGGATCTGATGACTTCCTTGGCATGAACCCGCCGATGGATCGGCCTTCGACGGGGAAAGATGGGTGACTGAAAATCCGCGGCAATAGTGCAATGGCAGCCGTGCAACGTCCATGAAAAACCGAGGGGGCTTTTATGTAGCTTGCGACCGGCCCATCCAACCGCCCGCCACTGAACGACATGCCCCGACACATAACTCCAGACACACAATACAACCTGCGCTATCATGCGCCTGGAGTTATAAAGCACCTCTCACCCCAACAAGGAGATGGAGGTGCAAAGCAGACTGTTGATCAAGGAGCTTGAAGCCGCAGGATGGGTGCTGGATCGAGTCACCGGCAGCCATCATCTGTTCCAGCATCCCTACCGGCCCAACACCGTTCCCGTGCCTCACCCGAAAAAGGATCTGCCACGAGGAACGGTCCGGGCCATCAAGAAACTGGCCGGGCTGCTCTAGCGCCCATCACCCTTCGCATCTGTTTTGAGGAGATCCCCGTGCAATATCCCATCTGCATCGAGTGGGGCGACGAGCACACGGCCACTGGCATCCAGATTCCCGACATTCCCGGCGCAGTCACCGCCGGCGACACCTTCGAGGCCGCCTACAGCGCCGCCGTCGAGATTGCCCACGTCATGCTCGAAGAGCTGGCCCGCGCAGGGCTGGCCATTCCCCTGCCCTCTGCCACCCAAACGCACCGCGCCAATCCTGATTACCAGGGGATGGGCTGGGGCATGCTGGAGATCGACATCACGCCTTACCTGGGCAAGACCGAGAAGGTCAACGTGACCTTGCCGGGGTATGTAATCCAGCAGATCGACCGTTTTGTCCGCGAGCACAACATCAAGAGCCGCTCGTCCTTTCTAGCCGATGCGGCGATGGAAAAGCTCGGGCGCTGAATAGCGCTTCAAGAGGGGAACAGCGCGAACGCAGAACGCCGTCGGGTAGGGCGAAGAGGCCCTCAAGTCATGCATCGTTCTGGCGGACGCCTTCGCTGGCAAGCCAGCTCCTACGGGGCGGTACACACGGCCTCATCTTCAGGCCGGCCGCAAGGCCGCCGTCAGATTTTGATCTTGATCTGCCTGCCCCCTTAGACACGATGGCCGAACGCAGGCATTGAGCCGTGGGTAACCCGGCAGGGATGCCGGGTTAGCCGCCCCAGGCCATGGATGGCCTGTGGCGGCGGCCCACGGATCAATGCCGGAGAGAGGGCATGCCGAGCCTAGGCGAGGCACCGAGTGGAGGGGCAAAGCGTTTTGCTTACTTTTGCGCTCTTCAAAAGTGAGTCGCTGTAAGAGCGAAACCATAATCCGCCGTGACCGCAGCAACGGATATGTCCCCCCCACAAAGGACGAGCGGTGTCGCAGGAAACTCCACATCATCGTTAACAAGCTTCGCTGGCAAGCCAGCTCCTACGAGGCACGGGGTCACCCTTCGACGCTAGGCGTCTCCCCCCTTGGCCAACGCCCTATCAAACCTTGAACCGCGCCACCAACCGGTTCAACTCAATCGCCAGATTGGCCATCTCCCCACAAGCACTGGCCGTCTGACTGGCCCCCGCCGAACTCTGAATCGACAGCTCGCGAATACTGGTCAGGTTCTGATCCGCCTCACGCGCCACCTGCGCCTGTTCTTCCGAGGCGGTGGCAATCAGCAGGTTGCGTTCATTGATCTGGTTAATCGCCTGGGCAATCTGCTTGAGCGACACATCCGCGTTCTGCGCCACCGAAATCGAGCTGT
Organism: Pseudomonas sp. Fl5BN2; assembly: GCF_009908205.1. Taxonomy (NCBI): domain Bacteria; kingdom Pseudomonadati; phylum Pseudomonadota; class Gammaproteobacteria; order Pseudomonadales; family Pseudomonadaceae; genus Pseudomonas; species Pseudomonas sp. Fl5BN2. Next base: position 6,217 of record NZ_JAAARL010000042.1, read on the forward strand.
TGGCCATCTCGGCACTGACGTTCATCGCACTCACTGCCTGGGTCGAGTCGGCCTGGATCGCGGTGATCATCTGTTCGATTTCCTGGGTCGACTGCTGGGTGCGGTGGGCCAGGGCCCGTACTTCATCGGCCACCACCGCAAAGCCACGGCCTTGCTCGCCGGCACGGGCGGCTTCGATGGCGGCGTTGAGGGCCAGCAGGTTGGTCTGCTCAGCAATCGCGCGAATCACTTCCACCACTTTGCTGATGTCCTGGGCCCGGCTGGACAGGGCCTTGACCTGCTCGCCGGTGCTGGCGACGTTGCCGGCCAGGCCTTCGATGGCTTTCAGGGTCTGGGCCACGTTGTCGATGCCGGAGCGGGTGAACTCCATGGACTCGCGGGAGGACTGGGCAGCGGCGTCGGCATTGCGCGCCACCTCGTCCACCGCGGCGCTCATTTCGGTCACCGCTGTGGCCGCCTGATTGACCTCGTCGTTCTGCCGTACCAGCCCACGGCTGGCGTCTTCGGTCACGGCGGTCATTTCTTCCGAGGCCGAGGCCAGTTGGGTGGAGGAATCAGCGATGTGGGCGATGGTTTCCCGCAGGTTGGTCTGCATCTGCGCCAGGGCCGCCAGCAGGCGGCCGGCTTCATCGCGGCCACTGACCCCGATCTCCCGGGACAGGTCGCTGCCGGCGATGCGCTCGGCCACGGCCAAGGCGTCGCTGAGGGGTGAGGTGATGCTGCGGGTCAGCACCGCGGCCAGAACGATAGTGAGCACAACAGTAACCGCCAGCAGGCCAATCACCAGGGTCACGCCACTGCTGTAGATCGACGCGGCTTGCTGCCCTGCCCCCTTGGCGCCCTCGTCGTTGAAGTCCGAGAGCTTGTCCATCTTCTCCTGCAGGGAGTTGGTCATGGGGCTGATGCGGGTGTTGATCAGGCCGATGGCCGCGGCATTGTCACCGCTGCGCAGCAGAGGTTCCAACTGGTCCAGCAGCTTGAAGTAGTCCTGGGCGTCACTGGCCACCGCCTGGTACAGCTCGCGCTCCGCCGGCCCCGAGATCAACGGTGCGTAGTTGCTGAGGGTGCCCTGCAGCGTGTTGCGATAACCGCTCAACGCGGCGATGCGGGTTTGTCGCTGCTGTTCATCGGTGGTCACGGTAATCCGCAGGCTTTCCAGGCGCAGGCGCAAGGTGCCGGCCTTCATCTTGCCGATCTCGCGAATGCTCGCCATCCAGTTGTTTTCAACATCCTGCTCGGACTCTCGCAGCTTGCCCATTTGCAGCACGGCGACGATACCCAGCACAAAAACCACTAGGACAATGAGTGAGAAAAAAGCGGCAGATCTTGGAGCAAGGTTCATTGTCCTAACGTTCATTTTTTATCTCTCTAATGGAATGGGCGGTATTTCACAGCAGTGACTCCACGTTATCGACGCAAAGTCATGAAGCTATAAGCCACTCGACGATTGGGTTAACGCTCCCTTCAACCAGGCATCGTCGATGCACATTCCCAGACAGCCGGGACTCCCGGTTTCATACCGCTGCGCTCATTGCTCCAAAGTCCATGGATAAGGGCAGTGACAGACATGCCACTGCCGCTAGGCGCCACCCTGGCGGGTCAATATCGGTAACGCCGCGCAGCATCCCACTGCTGTTTTTCAGAGCGTGGGCAGCGCCAGCACAGCGTTACGCAGACAGTGCCTAAGAACCTTTATCAAATAATGGCTTTTAGTCATCACGACGGGTTCAGGTATGCCATAAAAACATTCCGCTGGCGTGAATTTTTTGTGCTGAGTGCCGTGCAAACCGCAATCGAGTGGGATTGCCAGAATCGAGTGCGAAGTGCAAACAGAGGCCAAGTGACGCGCTGCTTTCTGAATGATCCTGACTGCAGGTTTAGCCTCTCCTGCAAGCGCGCCACCTGGCGCCTTCGCAGGCTGCGCCAGCTCCTGCGGAGGGAGGAGTTTCTCGTCTTCGGATGCCGTCTGGCTGATGCAGCTGACGGCTGCCGAATGCCGACCGCTCAGTCTCCCTGGTCCTGCTCAAGCCGGTTGCGCAACTGGTTCAGAACACGGTGGGTCGTCTGGATCTCATCGACCTCCAGCCCTTGCGCAAGCTCGTTGATCCAGGGCGCCTGCAGCTTCAATGCCTGATCGAATGCCGCTTTTCCAGCGTCCGTCAGCAGCACCAGTTGCGCCCGGCGGTGGTGGGGGTTCGGCTGGAACTCCAGTAAGCCGTCCGCCACCAGATCGTTGACGATGCGCTGAACGTTTTGCCGATTGGCGCCCATGTCGCGGGCGATCCATGAGACGGGCTGCGCCCGATCGGCAGCGATGATCGTGCCAAGCAGCTGCCAGCGGGCGCTGGTGAGACCTATCTCGGAAACGAGGCGATCACCTGCGGTGAGCATGCGCGCACTGGCTCGAAAGAGTTCGAGGACCAGATCGGTCATGGCGCGTCCAGCGGGGGTGTGGTTTGGTTTTTTCATGCCGCGAACTTTTCCACATTGACATGATGATGTCAATCGAGCTAGTTTTTGCCCATCGCACCACTTTGTCATCATGTTTACATTCTGGAGGCCGTCATGTTGTCCATCCGCCCGCTCGATCCCGTGGTTCCCATTCACCAGCAACTCCAGTGCAGCGAATCGCCGGTGGTGCTGGTCAACCTGTTCACCGTCGACCAGGACGATATCCCCGACCTGCTGCGTGCCTGGGAGCTGGATGCCAACTGGATGAAGCAGCGTGCCGGGTACATTTCCACCCAGCTCCATCAGGCCATAGGTGGCAGCTGCATGTTCTTGAACTACGCGGTATGGGAGTCGGTGGAGCGCTTTCGCGAAGCCTTCAGCCACCCGGATTTCGCCAACGCCCTGGGCCGCTACCCCTCCAGTGCCCTGGCCATGCCCCATCTGTTCACCAAGGTCGCCGTGCCGAATATCTGCACGGTGTGAACATAGCCCAATCGACTGACGGGAAGCGCCCCATGCTCAAACGACTTCACCTGAGCGCCAGCCTGCTGGCCCTGCTGTGCATCGCCACGTTCTTTGTCTCGACCCTGCTGGTGGAAAGCATGGGAAGCCGGCATTCCATCGCCCAGCTCAAGCACCTGATCGTCAGCCCCGGGCTCTGGGTGCTGATCCCGGCGATGGCCCTGGCGGGAGCCAGCGGCATGGGGCTGAGCCGGGCACGGCAGGGACGCCTGATCGCCTCGAAGAAAAAGCGCATGCCCTTGATTGCCGCCAACGGCCTGTTGCTGCTCGTGCCCTGCGCAATTGCGCTCAACCAATGGGCATCGGCAGGCAGCTTCGACACGGGGTTTTACCTGGTGCAGATCATTGAACTGATCGCTGGGGCCACCAACCTCACCTTGATGGGGTTGAACGTACGCGATGGTTTGCGGCTTAGCGGTCGCTTGCAGAGGGCCATGCCTCAGGGCCGTTAGGCCATGCGTTGCCTGGACGGGCGCCTTCGCTGGCAAGCCAGCTCCTACAGTGGCCCAGCCAGCAGACATTTCTGTAGGAGCCGGCTTGCCGGCGAGGAGGCCCGTAAGCCATGCAGCGCCTGGGCCGACGCCTTCGCTGGCAAGCCAGCTCCTACGGTGGCCCAACCAGCACGCATTTCTGTAGGAGCCGGCTTGCCGGCGAGGAGGCCCGTAAGCCATGCAGCGCCTGGGCCGGCGCCTTCGCTGGCAAGCCAGCTCCTACGGTGACCCGACCAGCACGCATTTCTGTAGGAGCCGGCTTGCCGGCGAAGAGGTCCGTAAGCCATATAGGGCCTGGACGGGCGCCTTCGCTGGCAAGCCAGCTCCTACGGGGGCCCAACCACCACACATCTCTGTAGGAGCCGGCTTGCCGGCGAAGAGGCCCGTAAGCCATGCAGCGCCTGGGCCGGCGCCTTCGCTGGCAAGCCAGCTCCTACGGGGGCCCAACCAGCACACATTTCTGTAGGAGCCGGCTTGCCGGCGAAGAGGTCCGTAAGCCATGCAGCGTCTGGGCCGGCGCCTTCGCTGGCAAGCCAGCTCCTACGGAGGGGACAGGCCATCGTAGGGCAAAAAACCGCGCTCAAACCTTGAACCGCGCCACCAGCCGGTTCAACTCAATCGCCAGATTGGCCATCTCCCCACAGGCACTGGCCGTCTGGCTGGCCCCCGCCGAGCTCTGGATCGACAGCTCGCGAATGCTGGTCAGGTTCTGGTCCGCTTCACGCGCCACCTGGGCCTGTTCTTCCGAGGCGGTGGCGATCAGCAGGTTGCGTTCGTTGATCTGGGTAATCGCCTGGGCAATCTGCTTGAGGGACTGGTCGGCGTTCTGTGCCACGGCAATCGAGCTGTTGGCCATCTCGGCACTGACGTTCATGGCGCTCACTGCGTGGGTCGAGTCGGCCTGGATCGCGGTGATCATCTGTTCGATTTCCTGGGTCGACTGCTGGGTGCGGTGGGCCAGGGCCCGCACTTCATCGGCCACCACCGCAAAGCCGCGGCCCTGCTCGCCGGCCCGCGCCGCTTCGATGGCGGCGTTGAGGGCCAGCAGGTTGGTCTGTTCGGCAATGGCGCGAATCACTTCCACCACTTTGCTGATGTCCTGGGCGCGGCTGGACAGGGCCTTGACCTGCTCGCCAGTGGTGGCGACGTTGCCGGCCAGGCCTTCGATGGCTTTCAGGGTCTGGGCCACGTTGTCGATGCCGGAGCGGGTGAATTCCATGGACTCGCGGGACGACTGGGCGGCGGCTTCGGCATTGCGCGCCACCTCGTCCACCGCCGCGCTCATTTCGGTCACGGCGGTGGCCGCCTGGCTGACTTCGTCGTTCTGCCGCACCAGCCCGCGGCTGGCGTCTTCGGTCACGGCGGTCATTTCTTCCGAGGCCGAGGCCAGCTGGGTGGAGGAATCGGCGATGTGGGCGATGGTTTCCCGCAGGTTGCTCTGCATCTGCGCCAGAGCGGCCAGCAGGCGGCCGGCTTCATCGCGGCCACTGACGCCGATCTCCCGGGACAGGTCGCTGCCGGCAATGCGTTCGGCCACGGCCAGGGCGTCGCTGATGGGTGAGGTGATGCTGCGGGTCAGCACGGTGGCCAGCACCACGGTGAGCACCACGGTCACCCCCATCAACACCAGCACCAGGGTCAGGCCGCCGCTGTAGACCGACGCGGCAGTAATCCCCGCCTGCCTCGCGCCCTCGTCATTGAAGTCCGAGAGTTTGTCCATCTTCTCCTGCATGGCGTTGGTCATGGGGCTGATACGGGTATTGATCAAGGCAATGGCCGCGGCGTTGTCGCCACTGCGCAGCAGCGGCTCCAACTCGTCCACCAGCTTGAAATAGGCCTGCACATCGGTCCGCCACCGCCTGGTACAGCTCACGCTCCGCCGGCCCGGTAATCAGAGGTTCGTACTGGCTGATGGTGTTCTGCAGGGTGGATCGATAACCGCTCAACGAGGCGATGCGGGTCTGGCGCTGTTGTTCGTCGGTGGTCACGGTGATGCGGATGCTTTCCAGACGCAGGCGCAAGACGCCGGTCTTCATCTTGCCGATCTCGCGGATGCTGGCCATCCAGTTGGTCTCGACGTCCTGCTCGGAGTCTCGCAGCTTGCCCATTTGCAGGACAGCGACAATCCCCAGGGCCAAAACCACCAGGATAATGAGTGAGAAAAAAGCCGCAGACCTTGGAGCGAGGTTCATTGCCCTGACGTTCATTTTTTATCTCTCTAAGAGAATGGTCGGTACTTCCCTGCTGTCATTCCACGCTATCGACTGAGTGTCAGAGAGCTGCAAACAAGCCGACGACTGGGTTAGCGGCCCACCCGGCACGGCAACGTCGATACTCACTCGGGTCTATCCAGGCCTATCGGGATCGCAGGCCCCACTCCGTCCTCCTGCACCCCTGAACCACCCCTTGGCGGGTGAGCATCAGTTAAGTCGAACAACGCGGCCCGCGCCGTCTCGACTCTTCTGGGGAGTGGCACCTGAAGCCCGGCGTCTATCCACCGCTGGGCCTAACAAGCCATAGCAGATAATGGCATTTCGTCACTACCGTCGATCCGACAGCTCTTGAAAACCGCTCGACGCCGTTCGACCAGGTTGCGCCTGAACGGAGCAAGACCCGGCAGCCCACCCTGGCCTCGCCCACGTGCCAGAACTGCGACCAGCAACTGCCCACTGAAGAAACCAACCGCTACGGCCTATAATGCCGCCCCCCAGGTTCTGAAGGATCAGCAATGTCCATCACCAACCCAAAAGTCATCGATATCTGGGCAATCCCCAAATCCGCGCCCGACAGCCTGCTGTTGATCATGGTCGACCTCCTCGAATGGGGTGACGAAGCGGCACACAGCGAACACCTGCTCCTGCTGCAAGAGAAGATCAACACCTACATCACCTTTATCGAAAGTGACGAGATCTACAGCGAAATTCCCGATGCCTGCGGCAAGCACCTGATTATCCGAGTGCTGGGTTTGCACGAAGTGCCAGAGCAGGTCGATTGGTTTTTCAAACGCATTACCGAGATCCTCAACGATCGCGGCATTGGCTTCGATTTCGAGCTGAAAGTGAACGAAGAAGCTCCCAGCCTGTAGCTCGCTCCCTGCGCGCTCCCCGATTGAGCTGCGCGCAGGAATACCTTATGCCGGCAGGATCAGCGCCCGATCAAGCGCAATGAAATCCGCATGCTGCTCATGGGAAAACTCCTCGACCACCTCTTGCCGGTGCAGGCGCTCGGAACAGGCTCGCTCCACCGTCATCAGTGCGCCCTCCCCCCTCCTTCTGCAACCGCGCAATCAGTGCAGTTCGAGCACCCCGCCCGCGTGACGGGTGGAGCCAGCAAACCGCATGGGGGCTTGCCTATTGTCAGGCTGCCGGCCAGGGCACTGAGAGTGAGCCGGGCGCGAATGAAATTCTATTTGAACTCGAAATACTCTCTCATCATTGCAATGGGCTTCATCGGTTCCACATTCAAGAAACCCAACACCTCAAGAAACCACGAGAGGTTATCTCCCAACACGGAAATATCGTCCTCATCATTCGCCAGCAGACAAATGGCCAGTCGTGCCTGCAACACGTCCCGATCCTTGAGCTCTCGTACTGCTCCTTGCTCATCGATTTTTGCCCACCAGACTGCAGCCTGCGCCTTGCAGCGTTCAATAGGAATTTCCCCGGCAACATAGGCTTTCGCCAGGCGCAAAGGATCCTGCTCGCAGTCAGAGAACTTGATCTCCAGTTCTTCCAGGACCTTGATCAGGAATCCGAGCTGGTGTTTGAGCGCAGCAGAGCTTTCAGTGGCCCGAATAATTGAACCGATATTGAATTTCTTGAAGTCATCCGGATTCATGCATCAACCTTGAAACTGAGTAAAGGATCACGACGATGGGGGCCCGATCATCATCGGCAACGCGCACATCCTATGGCCAAATATTCATTACGCAACGGTTGCTGGAAAATCGCTGGTTCGGTTCTCGCCATCAGGGCCCTGCCCGGCCACTAGAACAGTTCCTGCAGCGTGCGCTGCATGTCTGCTGCGCCGTCGACGGATGCCCCCTCACCTGCGCCCGCCGACGGCAGATTGTCACTCCTGAACACCTCCATCGCCGTGCGGGAAGAATCCGCACTGGCCGCCGAGCCATCCTCCAGGTTGATCCGCCGGGTCACGATGCCCGCCGGCTCCGCCTGGGAATAAGGCTCCGTGCCCTCAAGCGCCGCGGTCATGAACTCCATCCAGATCGGCAACGCGATGGTCACGCCCCATTCGCGCCGCCCCAGGCTCTGCGGCTGATCGAAGCCGGCCCAGACGCTGGTGACGTTATGGCCGTTGTAGCCGGTGAACCAGGAGTCCTTGGCCTCGTTGGTGGTGCCGGTCTTGCCACCGATGTCCGGGCGATGCATGGCCGCGGCGGCGCGACCGGTGCCGCGTTGGACCACATCCTGCAGCAGGCTGGTGAGCAGGTAGGTGGTGCGGCTGTCGACGATCTGTTCAGCCGGCGTCTCGGGGGCCGGCTGCTGCGCGGTGGGCGCCGCTGGCGGGCGAGCCTGGAACAGGATAGCGCCCTTGCGGCCTTCAATCCGCTCGATGAAGTACGGTCTGATCTTGTAGCCGCCGTTGGCAAAAGTACTCCAGCCGGCCACCACTTCCATGGGGGTGACCGAAGCGGTACCCAGGGCCAGGGACAGGTTGTGGGGCAGGTCCTCGCGGTCGAAACCAAAGCGCGCGATGTAGTCGATGGTCCGCTCGACCCCCATGGCTTGCAGCAGGCGGATGGAGACCATGTTGCGTGAACGGTTGAGGGCTTCGCGCAGACGGATCGGCCCGAGGAAGGTGCGGTTCTCATTTTGCGGGCGCCACACCGGGCCGGCGTCGCCGCCGCCCACGACGATGGGGGCGTCGTTGACCAGGGTCGCCGGGGTGTAGCCGCTGTCGAGGGCCGCGCAGTAGATGAAGGGCTTGAAACTCGACCCGGGTTGACGCTTGGCCTGCAACACCCGGTTGAAGCTGCTTTGCTGAAAATCGAAGCCGCCCACCAGCGCTTGTATCGCGCCGTCTTCAGGGGCGATTGACACCAGGGCGCCCTGGGCCTTGGGCACCTGGCTGAAGCTCAGCAGCGAGTCGTTCTGCGGGTCGACGCGCACCACATCCCCGACCTTGACCACATCGGCCGGCCGCACCGGCGCGCGCCCCAGGGCGCTGTGGCCAAGGTAGGGGCGCGCCCACTTCATGCTGACCCAGGGCACGGAGTGTGCCTGGCCGCTGGCGTCCACCAGGCTGATGCTCTGTTCGAAGACCTGGGTCACCGCCATCGCTGGCAAGCCGCCATAGGCCGGATAGCGCTTGAGTTGCTCGGGCCATTGATCGCTGACCTTGCCGGCGAAATGGCCTTCAGGGCCGCGGTAACCGTGGCGCTTGTCGTAGACCTTCAAGCCGTTGCGCAACGCCGAGGTGGCCGACGCCTGCAACTGGCTGGGCACCGTGGTCACCACCCGCAAGCCTTGGGTGTAGGCCTCATCGCCAAAGCGGCGGAGCATGTCCGCCCTGGCCATTTCGGCGATGTAGGGGGCATCGATCTCGGGTTCCGGGGCGTGGTAGCTGGCGTCCACCTCTTCAGCCAATGCAGCTTGATAGCGCTGCCGATCAATGCTGCCCAGTTCGTACATGCGCCCCAGGATCCAGTCGCGACGCTGCTGGGCCCGAGCCGGGTTGTTGATCGGGTTGTAGCGCGATGGCGCCTTGGGCAGCCCGGCAATCATCGCCACCTGGGCCAGGCTCAGTTGCGATACCGGCTTGCCGTAATAGACGTTGGCCGCCGCCACTATTCCGTAGGCACGCTTGCCCAGGTAGATCTTGTTCACATACAGGTTGAAGATTTCCTCCTTGCTCAGGCTGCGCTCGATCTGCAGGGCCAGGAGGATCTCGGTCAGCTTGCGCGACAGGGTTCGCTCGCGGCTGAGGAAGAAGTTCTTCGCCACTTGCATGGTGATGGTGCTGCCCCCGGAGCGCACGTGGCCGCTCTTGAGCAGTTGCAGCGCGGCCCGCAGCAGGCCGGCCGGGTCGACCCCGGCGTGGTGATAGAAGTTGCCATCCTCGGCGGCCATCAGGGCCGAGCGAAAGTCCGGCGGAATGTCCGCGCTGGCAATGGGTACACGGCGCACTTCGCCGAACTCGGCGATCAGCTTGCCATCCCGGGTGAAGACCTGCAGCGGCTCCTGCAGATGCACGTCCCTGAGGGCCGCGACATCGGGCAGTTGGGGTTGCAGATAAAGGTAGGTACCGCTAGCGGCGAGCAGCAGCACGCTGACCAGTGCCAGCAGGCTCCAGCCCAGATAGTTGATGAATCGCACCCGTTGTGTCCTCAGTGACCGTGTTGAATGTGCATGCCGGCGGCCTCGCGCTTGCCGCGATGGCCATGGGCAAAGGTTTCTGCGCGCTTAGCTGGCGTTCAGCGTCAGCGTGCTTGCGGGCTTGTCGAACGATGCCGGTTCGGCGAACTGCGCCTTGAGATGGCCACTGCCATCCAGCAGCCAGGCATCCATGACCTTCCTCACCACCGGGCCGGCGACCCGGGCCCCGGCCTCGCCGTTCTCGATCATCACTGCCACCACGATGGCCGGATGTTCGGCCGGGGCGAAGCCGACAAACAGCGCGTTGTCGCGGTGCCGTTCATGGGTCTTGTTGCGGTTGTAGCGCTCGCCCTGCTTGATCGCCACCACCTGCGCCGTGCCACTTTTGCCCGCGATGCGGTACTGCGCGCCCCTGGCGGCGCCTCGGCCGACACCACGGGGGTTGTGCATCACCCTCTGCATGCCGTCGATGACCTGATCCCAGATATGCGCATCGTTCAGCACGATGTTGGCCATGGGGTTGGGGTCCACCGGCTGGCGCCCCCCCACCGATAACGCCAGGTGCGGCCGTTGCCAGACCCCGCGATTGGCAATCAGGCTGGTGGCCTGGGCCAGTTGCAGGGGGGTGACCTGCATATAACCCTGGCCGATGCCCAGGATCAGCGTTTCCCCGGGGTACCACTCTTGGCGACGGGTTGCGCGCTTCCACTCAGGGGATGGCATCAACCCCGCGGCCTCTTCGAACAGGTCCATCGAGACCTTCTGCCCCAGGCCAAACTCACTGAGGTAGCTGTGCAGCCGCCTGACGCCCAACTTGTGGGCCAGGTCATAAAAGTAGGTGTCATTGGAGCGCATGATGGCGTCGTACATGTCCACCCAACCGTCGCCACCGCGGTTCCAGTTGCGGTATTTGTGCTTGTAGTTTGGAAGCTCGTAATAACCCCGGTCGAACACCCGGCTGCTGGCCGTTGTGACGCCACTGTCGAGCCCGGCCACTACCACCATGGGCTTGATGGTCGAGCCCGGTGGGTAGAGCCCGCGCAGAACCCGATTGAACAGCGGCATATCGGCGGAGTCGCGCAAGGCGGCGTAGCCTTGGGTCGAGATGCCTTTGACAAAGGGATTGGGATCGAAACTGGGCCGGCTGACCATGGCCAGCACTTGCCCGGTGGCCGGGTCCAACGCCACTACCGCGCCGCGCCGGTCGCCCAGGGCATCCTCGGCCGCGCTTTGCAGTTGCACATCGAGGGTCAGCACGATGTCCTGCCCCTGAACCGGGTTGTGCCGGCGCAACACACGCATCACCCTGCCCTGGGCATTGGTCTCGACTTCTTCAAAGCCCATCTGGCCGTGCAACGCCTGTTCATAAAAGCGCTCGATTCCGGTCTTGCCGATCAGCTGGCTTCTCAGGTATTTCGCCGGATCAAGGCGGCGATACTCCTGCTCGTTGATGCGCCCGACATAACCGACCGAGTGGGCAAAATGGTCGCCCAGAGGGTATTCCCTCAAGAACTGGGCCTGCACCTCCACACCCGGCAAGAGGAACTGATTCACCGCCACCAGGGCGATCTGTTTTTCGCTCAGGTCGAACATCAGCGTAACCGGCTCGAAGGCCCTTCTGGCGCGGCGCAGGTCGTTCTCGATGCGGCTTTTTTCGGCCAGCGACAGGTCCAGGATACTCACCAGGTTACTCACCACCCAGCCGGTATCCCCGGCCCGTTCACGGGTCAACATCAGATTGAAGGCCGGCACATTATTGGCCAGGAGCACTTTATTGCGATCGTAAATAACCCCACGCTCCGGCGGAATCGGCCGTATATGGACCCTGTTTTTCTCCGCCACGGAAACCTGATAATCATGCTGCGTCACTTGCAGAACATAGAGCCGGACAATCAGCGCAGCGGTCAGCAACACCACCAGTACAGCACTGGCGATTATCCTCCCGGTTATGATTTCAGCTTCTGTGTGCGGGTCCTTCAGGTTGATCAAATCCGCCATTGGTCACTCTTACTGCACAGGAATGACGGGCAGCCAAAACGGCGGCCAAACACTCATTGAAAGGAACGCTTTAAACCTGGAGCACAGTTGCACCGGGCAACCGCCAACTCTGGATAACCTCAGCCACAGGCAGGCCCACAGCGGACAGCCGTGAATCTGTTCAGTGACGGTAAACGTGCCGGTGTCAGATGTTGTCCGGGACTACATGATTCAGCCGCAGGGTGTGCGCCATGATGCGACTGAACAAGGGCGCCGATACCAGCCCACCGAAAAAGCCCTGGGCCCTGGGGTTATCCACTACCACGACAATTACATACCTGGGGTTTGTCGCTGGCGCGAAGCCGGCGAACATGGCGCGGTAGGAGTTAGCCAGGTACCCCTTTGCCCCGACGCTGGTCTTTCTCGCCGTTCCGCTTTTACCGCCAACGTGATAACCGGGTACTTTCGCGCGATAGATACCCCTGGGCCCTTCAACAACTTGCACAAGCATGTCTTTCACGGTGTTGGCCACACTGGCGGGAATGACCTGAGTGCCCTTGGGTGCTGTAGACACTCGCAGCAGCGAAGTTGGAACGCTGACACCGCCGTTGACCAACGTGGCATACGCCCTGGCCAACTGCAGCGCAGTGACCGACACACCATAGCCATAGGACAAGGTCGCGGTTTCGCTGGGACGCCATTCACGCCGCCGAGTGAGCACCCCGCTCTGCTCACCGGGAAAACCGATGCCCGTCGCCTGACCCAGACCGACCCGGCGCAACAGCTCGTAAACCTTCTGTCCGCCAATATCAAAAGCCACTTTGCTGATGGCCACGTTGCTCGAGCGCACCAGGATGCCGGTCATGTCCAGCGTCTCGCCCGCCGTCCTGGAAGCGTCCCGAATCGTATACCTGCCGATCTTCAAAGTACCGGTCTCCACATGCACCGTATCCGCAGGTTGCCAACGCCCGGTTTCCAGCGCCGCCGCCACGGAAAACGGCTTCATGGTGGACGCTGGCTCAAAGACATCGACCACCGCACGGTTGCGCATCATCGATGGCGTGAGCTGCGAGCGATTGTTGGGGTTGTATGAAGGGTGATTGGCCAGCGCCAGAATCTCACCGCTCTTGACATCCAGGATCACGACGCTGCCAGCCTCCGCCGCATTTTGCTCAACGCCTTTGAGCAACTCCCGGCTGGCGACATATTGCAGCCGCAGATCCAGGGATAGCTGCAGCGTCTGCCCGGGCTTGGCCGGGAGTGAAACCCCCAGGTCCTGGATCAGCTGACCGCGCCGATCCTTGACCACCCGCTGCTTGCCATCACGCCCGCGAAGCACATTCTCATACGCCAACTCGCCCCCTTCGCTGCCGCGGTTATCGATATCGGTAAAGCCGGTGACATGAGCGGCGATTGAGCCCGCCGGGTAAAACCTGCGGGATTCCTGCAGCGTATAAACACCCGCGCTGTTGAGCTGATGCACCGCCTGCATCATCCGCTCCGCCACCTGCGGCGGAATGCGTCGGTGCAGGTAGGCAAATTCCTTGTTCTGGTTGCGCAGAATGATTGAACTCAAGCCACTCTCTGGAACGTCCAGCGCCTGGGCCAGCGCTGTCCAATTGGGCTTTTCAGCCAGCAGCTCCCTGGGGTTCAGCCAGACCGTTGTCACCGGCGTACTCACGGATAAAGGCTGCCCATTTCGATCGATGATCAAACCCCGATATGCCGGCAAAGCGACGTATCGCAAACTTCGGGCATCGCCTTGCCTGATCAGAAATGCCTTGTCGGTTATTTGCAGTTGGATAATCCGTGCACAAACAATAAGGGACATTGCTGCTACGAGAAAAACCGCCAGCCTGAATCGCCACGGATAGCGAGGTGAAGTCGCCCGGGTCAAAGCCATAATAATAAAACCACTTTCCAACCGGTAACCTTGGACACTGACAGGACAACGCTTCCTTTTACGGGCCCTTCAAGCCACGCACTTATTCCGATAACCATAAAGGAGACCTTATATTCAGCCTCTTCAGGATCTCTGCATTGATGCTGCCCGTTAATGGCAGTTCGCAGTCCATCTGGAACAGGAAGATGGCCTCTGCGGTTTGCTCTCCTGCCACGCCGTCCACTGTTCCTTGATAATAATTGCGCTCTGCCAGCGCCCGCTGCAGCGTGCCGATCACCTCTGCAGCCAAGGGTGAATGGGGGGCTTGCACCCAGTAGTGGCTATCGACCGACCCACATCGTTGCACTTCAATCGGTGCGGCATCGTCCGTAGTGACTGGAGCCCCCAGCAAACCGGCGGGGGTTTCAAAAGCGCAGCCAAAGAGCACGATGAGCCCGAAATACCTGGAGTGGCGCTTCATACTTCAACCTCGGGTTTCAAGCTTTTCATCCAACCGCCAAGACCCAAGTTGCCGCTGAAAAAACCGCACTAACAGATACTTTCCAGGAACAACAAACATCCTCATCAGCTCTCTAGTGCGACCTGCAATTTGTTTTGGCAGGCCATTTTTACGGCTGATACAATATAGATCAACACCTCATCCAAGCTATCTGATATGAATCATATTGATATCGAAACCGTGGACCTCAACCTGTTGAGAGTCTTTGTGGCCCTGATAGAAGAAGGCGGTGCCAGCCGTGCGGCGATCCGGCTCGGCGTCACCCAGCCGGCGGTCAGTGCTTCCCTGGGGCGCTTGAGGGACATCTATGGCGACCCGTTGTTTGAGCGGACGGGCCGTGGCCTGAGGCCAACCATGCGGGCGAACGAGTTGTACCCGCTGATCGAAGAGGCGATTAACCGCTGCAGACTGGCCCTTGCCATGTCATCCGGCGGCCAGCAAGTGAAGGGCCGCACCATCACCATCGGGCTCTCTGATGACAGTGAAATAGCACTCGGGCAGAAGATTCTCTCGGCTGTGGAAGAACGCCTGCCCGGGCTGCGCATCATCTTCCGACAAACCCACAGCGGCGTCGTACAAGACATGCTCATGGGCCAGAAGATAGACATTGCCATCTCCGCAGGCGGCTTGTCGTCGCAACTGATCACCCGGATCCGCCTCGGACGAGGCAACTACCTATGCATCGCAGATGCCGACAACCCCATTCCGCTGACCGCCGAAGATTATGCGCAACGCCCGCACCTGCTGGTCTCATCCGGGGGTTATGTGGGCATTGTTGACGAAGGGCTGAACAATGCCGGTCTGACCCGCACCATCAAGGCCTCCACTTCACACTTTGCCGCGGTTCCTTTTTTGCTGATTGGCTCAAAGCTGATCACCACCGTGCCCACCCATGCCGCACGGGCAATGGAAAAGATCACCTCGCTGCACATCTTTCCCTGCCCCGTGCCGATGCCTTCCTATGAACTTGAGCTGGGTATACGAGTGGGCAGCAAACATGACAACACGCTGCAAGTGGTCAAATCACTGCTGCTGGACTCGATCAGGGAGCATTTTTTCCTGCAGTGAAAAGCCGGGGCTTTTCTATGAATGCCTTGGGGGCTTTCTTCGAAAGCAGCCAGAAGCAGCGCTGCAGAGAACTTTACGACAGCAGGAGCAGCTCAGCATTTTTCCGAGAACCTGGTCAGCCAACCCCAGAGCCGCCACCCACTACTGCGCCCCAAAGCAACCGCCAGCCTCGTCATACAATGCTTTCCACTCGACCTCCTGAAGGATCAGACATGTCCATCACCGACCCCAGAGTCATCGATATCTGCGCAACTCCCAAGGATGAGTCCAACAGCGTGCTATTGATTATCACCGACCACCTTGAATGGGGAGACAAAGCGGCACAAGGCGAACACCTGCTCCTGCTTCAAGAGAAGATCAACGCCTACATCGCCTTTATCGAAAGTGGCGAGATCTACACCGAGATTCCCGGTGCTTACGGCAAGTACCCCATCATCCGTGTCCTGGGATTGCATGAACTCCCGGAGCAAGCCGAGTGTTTCATTGAACGCGTTACCGAGATGCTCCATGACGTGGGTATCGGCTTCGAGTTTGAGCTTAAAGTTTACGAAAGAATTCGCAACATGTAGCCCGCAGCCTGCGTGGTTGGCGATTGAGCAGACCGCAGGGATGCCTCATGCGGGCTTGATCAACTGCGGGTTGAGTGCGATGAAGTCCACATGTTCCTTGTGCGAGAAACTCTCGATCACGTCTTGCAGATGCACATGCTCCCGCCCGTTTACTGCCATTTCGTACGAAGCATTGATCAGGAAAATACCCAGCTCCCTGAGTGTCTCCGGCTCGGCGAGAATCGAAATCTCATCCAGCTGGATGCTTGTGTCGCTGTCAACGGCGGTTCCATGCACGGTAAATTTCTTCAGCTTGTTCAACGCTTGAATTCCTGCACTCATAGGTCACTTTTGCATCGCGATGCAGATCCAGGATTTGGCCGATCCCCGCTCTGCTCCTGACTGCCCGCGTCTACTGGAAAGCACTCTCTCAAATCTGCCGACAACGCCAGGGCGGGCGTTATCCGAGATTGTTGATTAGCGATATGCCCCACATCTCAAATCATCGACTTCTTGAAATCACGCCACTCATGTATTGATTTAAATCGCGAAAATCCTGAACACTCCAAGCGTGTGGCGCAACCTTTACACCATTCTCTCGCAACGTCCTTGGAATCAAGTCGCCATTTGGACGCAGTATTACCGATGAGACGATAACGCCCGGGTAATCATTCAGCCGTTTCTTGAAAGCGGCTGTTGTCAGGTCCGGTGTAGGAGGATTGCTTTTATGAGCCAGTGGTCCGGTTGCCTTGATATCGACTCCATGGCACATGGCGCATCGCTGTAAATAGAGATTTTTCCCACTGGCATTATCCGCAAGGGATAGTGATGTTTGAATCAGCGATAGAATCCCTAGCGAAGCGCTGAACAGTATTTTTATTTTCATTTCTCATACAACCTTGTTTTACAAATAAGAGCTTAACCGAGAGCGAACTCCGGAACTACCACCGCACCACTCAACGCTCTTGACAACCGTCGGACCCAGATCATTGATCAGCAATGTACCCTCTTCGCGGGAGATGAACTTCAGATCAAAGTCAGCGGCTGGCTAAATCAGCACCTGTACCGGGGTGCGTCAGCACCGCTTCGCGCAGCACATCGACTAGCGGCTGTCTCCCGCCAACTCCAGGCCAACCGACAGGCCGCCATCTTGCTCTTGATTTGGCTTTTGATCCTGATCTGCTTGCCCCATTAATCACGATGGCCGAACGCAGGCATTGAGCCGCGGCTAACCCGGCAAGGATGCCAGGTTAGCCGCGCCAGTCGACACGTCCGCCCACTATTGCAACGGCACATAAACATCCGTCAACCACAGTTCTTGCGCAGTCTCCGGATAAACACTCAAATACTCAAAAAACAGCGGCTGATCCCGCAGTTCCTCCCCGCTGCCCGGAAGCCAATCGCGATAAACCGGGTAGATCGTTTCACCGATATGATCCGGCGACCCTACATGCCGCACCACCGCACAGCGGCCACCTGCAATGACAATCTCCCGGACACCAGACTCATTCGGAGCCACCGCCTCCCGAATCTCACCGCAGATGGCAAAGCGAAACGCCTGCGGCGGCGTGGTATCCGGATTGCCGTAGGGAATACCGAAACTGCGGCTCGACGCCACCGGCGACTGCCCACTCTGCATGCGCCAATCGATAAACCTGCGCACACTTTCATCGACCAGCCCGGCGGGCCCGCAGTGCTCCAGCGCTGCGACCCGGATCTCGGCAAAGTCCACGATTCGTACCTGCATGATGATGCTCCTGGAAAAATGAGGGATAGCGAACACCGCATTCCAGACCTGCCAGTTCGGCTGCTTCCGAAACACACTCGGCGTCATGCCGAACGCCCGCCTGAACGCCCTGGAAAATGCCTCGGGACTTTCGAAACCCGCACCAAGCGCGGCTTCCAGCACCGAGTAATCCGCCTGGGACGCCAGACGATGCGCCGCATCGCGTAACCGCATCAGTTGCACATAACGTGAAACCGGCACGCCCACGAATGCGGTGAATTGCCGATGGAAGTGAAACGCCGAAAAGTTCGCCACATGACTCAACGTCCTCACTGAAAGGTCGCCTTCAAGATTGGCATCGATATAGGCGAGTACAGCATTGAAGCGTTTCGCGTAGGCGGCGTTGATCGGCATGTCAGACACTGGGCAAAGACTCCGGGAATTACGGTAGGCAAAGGATCGACTAAATCGGCATGACCGCGCCTAGCCGCTCTTGCTCAAGACACGCTGGAGTGACCCCATGCCGCCTCCTCCAGAACGTCGGAAAAGCGAGCACATTCCGAGTATCCGCTTCCAGGCGCAAGCTCTCTCATATCGGCCGGTACAACCAGGAACGACTTTAGAGCAACAGCCAAAGCCTGCGCAGGACACAACCACCCCGCCCCCCTGCCACACCACCC